>JBFRWC010000068.1:0-5818 GCA_051439365.1 Leptolyngbyaceae cyanobacterium | reverse complement strand
GTGTATAAGAGACAGATGTAGTTCATATCGATTAGTTGAGTTGGCGATCGCTAACCCCTTTGAGCCACTACTTCCGTGTAGGATGGCTTACAGTTCGTGGCAACGTTCGTAGACACATATCTTTAGATTGGAGGGCATTGTGGCCTTATATGCAGAGTTACACCGCCATTTAGGCGGCTCCGTTGTTCCTCGCGTGTTGTGGCGTTACTTTCAGCGCAACCAAGATGAACTCGCGACCCAGTTTGCTGATTACGATGAATTTGAGGGGTTTTACACCCGTCCTCGCAACACGTTGGAGGAATACCTAGAGTTACACACCCTGGTAGAAGGAGTGCAGACTCAAGCGACCCTGCCCTACTTCGTGTATCGGTTAATGCGGGGTGCTTATGTTTTCGAGAATTTAGCCTATTTAGAATTACGGTACACCCCCTACCTGCGGACTCCAGAGGATCTGAGCCAGTCTGAGCGGATTGAGGCCATGCATCGGATTGTGGAGATTGTGGGGCGATCGAGTCAGGTGGGGGAATATCCCATTGTGATGAAGCAAATTCTTTGTATGCACTCGCGGCTGCCCTATGAGGTCAACCGAGCCATCGTAGATTTGGCGGCCCAGCATCCGGAACATGTCTGTGCTATTGACATTGCTGGAGGGGATGCCCTGTATGGCGATCGCCTTGAGGAACTGGTCACTCTCTACAAGTATGCTCATTCTCTAGGGATCAAAACCACCGGGCACCTGTATGAAACCGTCGATGGGTGTTATCCAGAGCTACTGCCATACTTGATGCGGATTGGGCATGGCATTCAAATTCCCCTACGCTACCCAGAGTTACTCAAAGACGTGGCTGACCGCAACCAGTGCTTAGAAGTGTGCCCGACAACTTACATTAAAACCGGGACATTGGAGAGCGTCCATCAGCTTAAAGTCGTGTTCGATCGCTGTTTCGAGGCTGGCGTAGATATCGCCATTTGCACCGACAATGCGGGACTACATAATGTCCGGCTGCCCTTTGAGTATGAAAACCTGTTGACCCACAACATTATTGATTTTGAGCAGATCCAAGCGTGTCAGGCGGCAGCATTCCGCCATGCCTTTGCTTGGCCCCACGATCAGAATCCCGCTTCCATGCTCACCCGTGTGCTGCAGCCCCAAGCCCAAGAACCAGAGACCATTCTCAGTCATTCATAACCGGGTAAATTGCCGATATTAGGTATGGGCTATCCCACCTAATCTATAGCCGTCAACGGCTTGGAGTGAATGACAATTATGGGGTTGAAGCGAAAAAGACCGGGGATGTGACTCACACCCCCGGTCTTTACCGTTCAATACGGTGGAGCATGGCTCCATGGCAACAACATGGCCCTCCGAACAGACTCAGCCAAGGACAATTACGCCCCGCGTCTCAGGGCAGCCTCAATTTGCTTAAATTCTTGCTCTAAGCGGTCTTTCAGTTTCTGGGGGACAGGACGCTTCCCATAGGAGCTATAGTGTCCGGCCAACGCATTTAAGGCTGTTTGCATGGTGCGGAAAGAGGCTTTGTCTTGAACCGATGGCTCACGGCGGTACAGGCCGGCAAAGTCATTGATCGCTTGTTTGGCTGTGGCCTGAGCTGCTGCTAACTCAGGAGTATTCTCCGTGATGCTCAGGGCCGTGCGTAGTGACTCAATGACGGCAGTCGCATCTTCAGTATAGTTTCCGGTCAACCCTGACGGAGTGGGCGAGGAGCATCCAGTTAAACCGATCGTGAAAACTAGAAGTAGCGCCAGCAAAGATGAAAAGAAGCGTCTCATAAAACCTCAAGTGTAGGTATAGCAGTGTTTGTGGATACAAATCGCAATGGCAATAGACTACAACACTATTGCCGTATTGTCCTGTTTACAGGATTGCCCCACGATCCTATCTCGATTTTGGCCCCGCGCTGACATGAAAAGTGGTCTACTCTAGAAAACCCAGTTGTATCAAGCCTTCTAGGATGCCGCTGGCATAGTCTTCTGTCGCCAGGTAAACATGGTCAGGGTGGGCAGATTCATACCATTCCCGCAACTCCGATTTGGCGTTGCCCACGATAATTCCTTGGGCTTGTTTTGGTGTGAACATGGAGAGGTCATTGCCTGAATCCCCACAGACAACGGTGCGTTCAGGGGCGATCGCCAATCGCTCTTGCAAAAACCGTACAGCCGTGCCTTTGTTCCCCCGTGTTGGCAATATATCTAAATGCTGGCCACCGCTGTACACCAGTTGCCCGTCTAAGCCCGTATCTTTGATTTGCTCATCCAGTTGAGGCAGAATTTGGGGAGCGATCGCTTCCTCTAAGAAGTAACTAACTTTGTGGGGAGTTTGTTCGGACTGGGGCTGGGGCACAAGATCGGAAAACTGGGAAGCGATCGCCACAACGGCATCTCGGTCCCATCCCGGTGAGAGGGAATCGGCCCATTCCGTCAAGGCGGTCGTGCAATTGCCGGGGTAAATTAATGTGCCAACAGAAAGAACAGCATAATCGGGGTCAATCATCTTTTGTTGCTGGCGCAAGGCATGGTACAGGGTGGGCGATCGCCCAGTGGCGTACACAATCGCCGTGCCATGCTCTTCTCGATGACAATTCAGCTTCTGATTTAAAACCGCGAGTGCCGCATCATCGCCCACTAGGGTGTGGTCTAAATCAGTCACAAATAAAAATTTGGCCATGAGGGTTTATTCGGTTATGGATGAGCGTTTCGTTGGGTTACGCTGTCACCTGGTTGACTGACAAAAATTGGGGCTTGGGCGCGGAAACCGCTCCCCTACAAGGGATTGGGACAATGTAGGGGTCAGGTCTCCTGACCCAAGGCAGGGAGAAGGTTTTAGGCAGTTTTGTCAGTCAATCAGCGCTGTCACTCACCCAACCTACGGTAGAATCAGCCTGACGACAATGGCTTCAATCACTAGGGTTGAACAAGCTGCTTCAGAGCAATTAAAATTAAAGACTAACTTTAGAGTTTGGCTTGAGTCCCTTTGGTTTACTGGGCTTTGAGAGAATTTTGCCCAACATCCTTCAGAATTTCTACCCTAAAACGTATGATTACACAAACAGATAATCAGGCCGTTGCGTCTATCCCACTGCTCAATCAGGTGAAGCTTGAGGCACTCATCGAGCAATTCGAGCAGTCGTGGGAATTAGAAGAAACGCTTCTGCACAGTTTAGTGGGTGAGGAAACCTTTTACATCAATCCTGATTCCCTGAGAAATCCCCTCATCTTTTATCTAGGGCATTCGGCTGTTTTTTATATCAATAAATTGATTCGGGTGGGGCTGATGTCCCAACGAATTAACCCAGAGTACGAAATTCTCTTTGAGATTGGAGTTGATCCCTCGACTCCAGAGGAATTAGAAGCCGCGACTAAAGCGATTAAATGGCCCGCAGTAGATTCTGTTTGGTGCTATCGGGACCGGGCGCGGGAGGCGATCGCCACTGCCATCCGCCAAGCGTCTTTCAATCTTCCCATCGATCAACAGCAGCCCTTGTGGGCTTTTTTGATGGGAGTTGAACATAGTCGTATTCACTTTGAAACCTCATCCATGCTGATTCGGCAATTGCCCTTAGAGCGAGTGCAACGGCCATCGAGTTGGACCTATGCGCCAACAACCGTTAATCCTGCTCCTGCTACCCCAGCCATGATTTCCGTACCAGGAGGTGTGGTGAACTTGGGCAAAGTGCCAGATGCCCCGACTTACGGTTGGGACATTGATTATGGCCATCGCCTGGTTGAGGTGCAACCGTTCCAAGTTAGCCCTTTTTTGGTGACAAACCGCGAGTTTTTAGCTTTTGTGGAAGCAGGAGGCTATCAAACTCCGGATTATTGGAGCGAGGTGGCCTGGACCTGGGTCCAACAGCATCAGGTCCAGCATCCCAAATTTTGGCGATCGCCCTGCCCAGAGCGCCCCAATTCCTATGGCTATCGGGCCATGTTCGATGAAATTGATTTGCCCCTGGACTGGCCTGTGGAAGTTAGCCACTACGAGGCAATGGCCTTTTGTCATTGGCAGGGCGAGGGTATCCGCTTGTTGACCGAGGCGGAATGGAACCAAGCTTTAGCCATTCATGGCCACAACCCAACGGAAAATATCTACAACTTGGATTATCGCTGGGGATCTCCCTGTGCGGTTGGCTGGATGGAACAATCCGCTCAGACCGCATCAGAGACCGCCGATCGGGTCTGTGATTTACGCGGTAACGTTTGGGAGTGGCTGGGCGATCCCTTTGCACCCCTCCCAGGATTTCAGCCCCACTACCTGTACGAAGATTATTCCCAGCCCTTTTTTGACGATCAGCACTACTTGATGGTAGGGGGATCGTGGGCTAGCACGGGGGCCTATGCCTCTGCCCAATGTCGAAACTGGTTCCGTCCCTATTTTTATCAGCACGTCGGCTTTAGAACAGCTCGTGATGGTGCATAGGTTGTCTAGCACGCGGTTTAAGTTTCCTTTGTTGTGATCTGCACCATTTGTTGATATAGATGGCAAAGTAGTTTTCTGTATCCTGTTTCACTTTACAGAGACCAGTAGCATCTAAGAATCAATCCATGCAGACGATATCCCCTTCTCGCTTACGTATTCATTATCTGGCCCCAGCCCATTGTTCTAAACAGCCTGCCGAGGATGGCCAAGACGTGATTGATGGGTTAACTCAAACGCCTAAAACCTTGCCACCCAAATATTTCTACAATGATCATGGGTCTCAATTGTTTGAACAAATCTGTGAACTGCCGGAATATTACCCGACTCGCACGGAAGCCTGGATTTTGAATGAATACGCGGAGGCGATCGCTCACCACACTGGCCCTTGCGATTTAATTGAATTGGGCAGCGGCAGTTCAACCAAAACCCGGTCGCTACTGGATGCCTATCAACACCAAGGGCATCCGTTGCATTATCAACCCATCGATGTTAGCGCCGGAATTTTGGTTGACAGCGCCCACCAACTATTAGCAGAGTACCCCACCCTCCACGTCTGGGGACAAGTGGGCACCTATGAGCAAGCATTGGCCAACTTGCCCAAACCCCAACTTGCCCAGCGGCTCGTATTCTTTTTGGGCAGCAGTTTAGGGAATTTTAGTCCAGTAGAGTGCGATCGCTTTTTTGAACAAATTGCCGACGTTCTTACTCCCGGTGATTTTTTCTTATTAGGCATTGACCTGCAAAAAGAAACCGAAGTTTTAGAAGCAGCCTACAACGATGCCCAAGAGGTGACCGCTGCGTTCAACCTGAATATGTTGACCCACCTCAATCAGCGCTTTGACGGTAATTTTGACCTCCAACAGTTTTATCATCGGGCGGTTTATAACCAGGATGCAGCTCAAATTGAAATGCATCTGCACTGTAAAGCGTCCCACACCGTTGATCTGAAAAAGCTGAGTTTATCGGTCTCTTTTGCTAAAGGGGAAACCATTCGGACAGAAATCTCTCGCAAGTTTTCCCTGAATGCAATGCAGCAGTACCTTGAAGCTAAGGGGTTGCCTGTCGTCAATACGTGGAGTGATCCTAAGCATTGGTTTGGGATTATTTTATGCCAACGCTAGGGATGAGTGTTGATGTAGATTGAAGTGTGCTAATGATTAGGGTTACAAGTAGGAAGAAGGGAGAAATGAACACTCTAGAGTTAGACAAATCAGGGTATGTCATCATTGATGAGTTTCTTTCCCCTGAACAATGCAAAGCTTTCCTAGGAAGTATTGGCCAATTTCGCAAACACCATAGCCTAACAGAAGTTTATCGTCCATTTCGAGAGCGATCGCTGCGATATTGGGTTATTAACGGGGAGCAAATCGAACAGTATTTACC
>JBFRWC010000067.1:0-5189 GCA_051439365.1 Leptolyngbyaceae cyanobacterium | reverse complement strand
CAAAATTATGCCCTCTCTGTCTTCCCGACGGGCAAGCAATACAATGCGGACCTCAATGGAGCGCAGAACATTGCCGCGAGAGGAATCATGAAGCTGACTGGCCGAAAGGACCGTCAGGATGCAGGGGGCAAACGTTCCCCCTCATCGCCTCGAAACCGGGCGGTCTTGTGTGACTTGTGGGGTAGAGAGACCCTCAAGCTAGCATAACGACACCCCCACCTCGCGTTAGCAGGTGGGGGAGGTTTCATCGAGTCTGCCTTCTTCGCCTCGCTGTCGTGAATGCTCACTTCTCACAAGTTTATCTAAATCCCCTCATCAATGGGAGCAAACCCCTGTCGCTGAATGTTCTCGGTGACGGTGCGGGGGTCGAGAAACTGCTGCAAGTAATCGGGACCACCCGCCTTGGAACCCACTCCAGAAAGCTTAAAGCCCCCAAAGGGTTGCCGAGCTACGATCGCCCCCGTAATCGAGCGGTTAATATACAAGTTCCCGACTTCAAAGTCGGTGCTGGCCTGTTGGATGTGGGCGGGGGTACGGGAATAGAGTCCACCTGTGAGGGCGAAGTGAGTGCCGTTGGCGATCGCCAATGCCTGATCAAAATTCTCAGCCCGGATAACCGACAGTACTGGACCAAAGATTTCCTCTTGGGCGATCGCTGCATTGGGAGTCACATCGGTGAAGATGGTGGGGCCGACGAAATAACCGGGTTCGGGAGAGGGCAGTTCTAGGGCGAGGGTCGCTTCCTGTTTGCCTTGGGCGATATATTGCCGAATGCGATCGCGAGCGACGGCATCAATCACTGGACCGACAAAAGTGCTGGGTTTCTCGGCATCACCCACATTGAGCGATCGCGTCGCCTCCACTAACCGCTCCACAAATACATCATAGATGGAGTTCATCACCACGACGCGGGAGCAAGCGGAACATTTTTGACCGCTGTAGCCAAAGGCAGAGTAGACCACACCCTGCACGGCTTGATCCAGATCGGCACTTTCATCGACGATGATGGCGTTTTTGCCGCCCATTTCCGCCACGACGCGCTTCAGGTGCTTCTGTCCCGGTTGCAGAATGGCGGCATCGGCATAGATTTTGCAGCCGACTTCTTGGGAACCCGTGAACACGATCATGTGAACATCGGGGTGCTTGACCAAGTGATTACCGACAGTGGAGCCTTTACCAGGGAGATACTGGAATACGCCCTTGGGCACACCTGCATCCACCAGAATTTCGGCAATTTTGGCCGCGATGACCGCAGTGGGGGCCGCAGGTTTGAGCATAGCGCAGTTACCTGTCACGAGAGCAGCAACCGTCATGCCTGTGGGAATCGCTAGGGGGAAATTCCAAGGGGAGACAACGAGGACAAGACCTTTGGGTTGATAGTGGTAGCGATCGCGCTCTCCAGCAACGTCATAGTTGGCCCCAGCCGCCAGTCGCTCCATTTCGCTAGCATAGTAACGACAAAAATCCGCCGCTTCTGACACCTCACCGTCGGCTTGCAGTAAGGGTTTGCCCCCTTCTAACATCATCCAGGCATTGAGTTCATGGCGACGGGCTTCAATTAAATCTCCCGCCCGACGAATGATGGCAGCCCGTTCCTGGGCTGGGGTCTTCTTCCAAGTTTGGAAGGCGGCTTTGGCGGCTTGCACGGCGGTCTCAGCCTGATCAATGGTAATTTGACCGACGCTGCCAATGATTTCCGTGGGCTTGGAGGGATTGACGGAGGACAGGGTGCGATCGGTTTGGACGGATTCCCCATTGATCAGCGGTAAGTAAGGGCGGCCCAATTGGGACCGAACCTCCCGGATGGCGGCAAAGGCAGTGTCGCGATTTTGGGCGATCGCATAATCCGTATTCGCCGCCGGAATATACTCCGAAGTCTCCGAGGTAGCACCCACCACCCCATCACTCGCCACCCCATCACTCACGCCATCCCCTTCACCCCACTCTGGGATTGCCAGCAGCGTATCCACGGGAGTTTCCTCCAAACTTTGACGGAGGAAGGAGGTGTTGGCAGTATTTTCCAGCAAGCGGCGAATCAGGTAGGACATTCCCGGAATCAGGTCGCCGTAGGGACAGTAGACTCGCACCCGGAAGCCTTGTTTTACCAATGCTGCCGCCAATTTGTCCGCCATGCCGTAGAGCACTTGTAATTCAATGCGTCGGGTGGGAATCTCCAACTCACGGGCAATGGCGATCGCATGGGCCTGAGACCGAACATTGTGACTCCCAATCGCCGCATAGATATGTTCGTGGTTTTCCAACAGCAGCCGAGTCATCCGCTCAAAGTTGGCATCGGTGGAGGATTTGTGATTGAACACGGGGGTATCCCAATGGTTCTGCCGAGCCAGGATCGTCTCCTGATCCCAATAGGCTCCTTTGATTAACCGCACCGTGATGGGCGTGCCCCGTTGCTTGGCCCAGCCGATCAAGTCCTGCAAATCCTGGTAGCTGTCCTGCAGGTAGGCTTGGATGGTGACACCAATATCGGCGCGATCGCGAAACTCGGCTTCCATCAACAAGTCTTTCAGCGTCGCAAAGGTGGCATCCTTGTAGCGGTACTGCTCCATGTCGAAGTGAACGGCTGCCCCTTTTTCCTTAGCATGGCGTAAGAGAGTACGAAGGCGATCGCTCACTGTTTGCTGACTACCCTCCACATCCAGCGGGTCGAACTGGGAATAGAAAGCAGTCAGCTTCACTGACACCTGCACTTGGGGCAAGGGCTGATCATTTGCCTGATCAATTTGGGGCACCGCCTTCCACCGTTGCGCCGCTGTGGTCAACTCCGTAATCAGCTCCAGATATTGGGTGAGGTAGGCTTGAGCTTCCGGCTCCGTCACCACCGCTTCCCCCAGCAGATCCATTGTGAACGCCATCGACTGCTTCCGAAGCTGTTCGATAGTTTTGGTGGCCTGCTTCAGCGTCTCCCCCGAAATGTACTTCCGCGCCAAAGTTTCCACCCCAGTGGAAAAGGTGGTCGCCGCCACCTGTCCCGGCATGGAATCGGGGCTGGCAAAATTCAGCAGCGACTTCAGCGCTTGGGGCAGTTCTACCGACTCATCGCTCAGATAATCCTGCATGTGACGGGCGATCTCGGCCTTGGTGGTGAGGGCAGGCAGACAGTCAATCAGCCGAAACATCTGCACTCGCAACCCTGGATTCTCCATCGTCCAGTTGAGTAATTTGTCATCCCAACGCATCTGGTCCCGCAGATTCGCCAGAAACGATGACTTTTCTTGGCTGGCCTGCAAAAGTTCGCGGGCGATCGCCTGGGTTTGGTCTTCGTACACCGACACAGTGGACAATTCAGCAGCAGAAACCTGAAGGTTCATAATCTAAACAAGTGGAGAAATGACTAGAGAGGCAACATCTTCGCAAATGTCATCACATCATCATCTCTCTGCTTCAGTCCAAAATGTCATCGATTTATCAATTTCTTAATACCCTATTGAGCTGGAACTCTGTCACGAGTAGAACAAAAAAGTAGATCGCAAAACTGAGTCTCTAAAGTTGTTCCAATCGGCCCTTGAGAATCTCCCCTTGTTTCTTAGCTTCTGCTAAAGCATCCCGTGCCCCCTGCACCACAGTCTCTGGAGCTTGCTCCACAAACTTGGGATTATTCAATCGCCCTTGCAAGGATTTCATTTCTCCGTCCACCTTTTTCAGGTCTTTCTCTAGTTTGGCTCTGAGAGCATCCACATCCACCAAACCTTCCAGTGGCATGAGCACCTGCACCGTACCTGTCACCCCTGCAAACATTTTTTGCTGAGGAGCGGTATCCGTAATGGTGAGGGTTCCCACTTTAGCCAAGTCTTTGATGTAGATCTCGCCACGGCTGAGAATTTGCCGCTCTTGTTCGTTTTCGCTTTGGAGAATGGTCTCCACTTTGAGATTAGGTTTGACTCCCGCCTCAGCCCGGAGGTTACGAATGGTGCGAATGGTGTCGATGAGTAGATCAAACTGCTGCTCTAGGTCATTGCTGATTAGAGCAGAATTGGGTTTGGGATAAGCGGCGATCGCCAACACCCACTCATCCTCTGGCGTACACTGATTCAAAGTCTGCCACACTTCCTCGGTAATGTGGGGCATAAATGGATGGAGTAGCTTAAGAATCCCATCCAGCACATAGGCCAGAGTTTGTTGAGCCACCACCCGACTGGGAGTCTCTTTGTTGAACAGGCGAGACTTTACCAGCTCGATATACCAATCGCAGAAATCACGCCAAGTGAAATCATAGAGCTCCTTGGCCGCTTCCCCCATACCAAAATTATCGACATAGTTGCTGACCCGCTGCACCGTTTGATGGAAGCGAGACAAGATCCACTGGTCACAGAGTTCCAACGCCTCTACATCCGGCCCACCCAAATCCTCTGGGGTTTGACCGTCCAGATTCATCATCACAAAGCGGGAGGCATTCCAAATCTTGTTGGTAAAGTTTCGGGCCGCTTCCACCGACTCTGACTCGTCCGTTTTGCGATCGTAGGCCAAGCGAATATCCTGTCCTGCCCCCGCCACTTCCCGCACCAAGGTATAGCGCAGGGCATCGGTGCCGTACTTATCAATCAACACCAGCGGGTCAATCCCATTGCCCTTAGACTTGGACATTTTCTGGCCGTCTTCGGCCCGTACCAAGCCGTGAATATACACCGTGCTGAAGGGCATTTTTCCAGTAAATTCCCCTGCCATCATCGTCATTCGGGCCACCCAAAAGAAGATGATGTCAAAGCCGGTGACCAGGGTCGTGGTGGGGTAGTAGGTGGCTAAATCCTTGGTTTTCTCCGGCCAGCCCATGGTGGAGAAAGGCCATAGCCCCGATGAAAACCAGGTGTCTAGCACGTCGGGATCTTGCTTAATTTCAATCTCTTCACCAAACTGTTCTTCCGCCATTTCCAGGGCGGCTTCAGCATTTTCCGCCACCACAAACGGGGTAGAATCGGTAATTTCTCCGCCCGTTTCACTGACGATGTACCAAGCCGGGATCTGATGCCCCCACCACAGTTGCCGGGAAATACACCAGTCTTTCAGGGCCACCAGCCAGTCCCGGTACACTTTCGTCCAGCGTTCCGGGACAAAAACGGGGTCAGTGTGCTTGTCGAGGAAATCCAAGGCGCGATCGGCCATGGGTCGAATTTTGATAAACCACTGGGTTGACAATAACGGCTCTACAGGGACTTTGCCGCGATCGCTATAGG
>JBFRWC010000066.1:0-4359 GCA_051439365.1 Leptolyngbyaceae cyanobacterium | reverse complement strand
TGACTGACAAAAATTGGGGCTTGGGCGCGGAAACCGCTCCCCTACAAGGGATTGGGACAATGTAGGGGTCAGGTCTCCTGACCCAAGGCAGGGACAAGGTTTTAGGCAGTTTTGTCAGTCAATCAGGTCTGTATCCCACGCTGACTTGGCATTGGAAGCGCTTGTGGGCTTAAATTAGGGCATTTCTGGGGCCGCATGACTACAACAACTCCATGATTGAGAAATAGCAGCCCCGTAGCGAGGTTGAATTGGCTCAAGCCTAGACCCATAGCTAGACCCTTTTAACTCGAACGCACGATTTCATGATTGAAAAAGTCGTGGGCCATAACGGTATTGGGAAAAATGGCTTGAGCCTCTGCTAATAGGTCATCCAATTGCTTGAGGTTGCCTGGAGCATAGCGGGGACTAAAATGGGTCATAATCAACTGATTCACGCCCGCCATCAAGGCCACCTGAGCTGCCATTGTGGAAGTAGAGTGGAGCCGCTGGTAGGCCAACTCCGCATCTTGGTGGGCAAAGGTGGCTTCGTGGATCAACACGTTGGCCTTCTGGGCAAGTTCAACGGCATTATCACAAAAAATCGTATCGGTGCAATAGACCATTGCCCGACCCAGTTGGGTGGGACCACAAAATTCTGTGCCATTGATGCGACGACCGTCCTCCAGCGTGACCCACTCGCCGCGCTTTAACTTGCCGTAAATTGGCCCAGAGGGAATCCCTAGCGCTTGTGCTTTTTTGACATTAAAGGGACCGGGGCGATCGCTCTCCGTCACCCGATAGCCAAAGGCTGGAACTCGATGAGTCAGGGCATTGCAGTGGACAGTAAAGGAATCGTCCTGAAAAACCAGCCCGGGTTCCACGGTATGAATTTTGACCGGGTAGTGAAAATGAGTTTGGGAATACCGACAACAGGCTTTAAGGTACTCCTCGAGTTTGGGCGGACCATAGATATCGATTTGTTCGGGATTACCCGCTAACCCGCAACTGGCCAGTAAACCCATTAGCCCATAGATGTGATCGCCGTGCATGTGGGTAATAAAAATCCGGCGAATTTGGCTGACCCGCAGGTCACTGCGCATAATTTGGTGCTGGGTTCCTTCACCACAGTCAAATAACCAAATCTCCGAGCGTTGGGGCAACCGCAAGGCTAAGCTAGACACGTTGCGCGATCGCGTTGGCACCCCTGAACTTGTCCCTAGAAACGTAATCTGCAAAACCTAGACCACTAAAGCGCGTCAACAACCGTCCTCCTATCTTATCCTGATGTTTCACCGACAACCACGAAAATTTGAATGTCCTTGCCAGTCAGGACAATACTGTTAAGTCAACCCTCCCCAACGACCCAGTATAATTATTGCCCACTGATTGATCCCGACGGTTGATCCATTCGCTTATATTCGCAGTACACTATGTCAGTTTAGGTTGCATCGTTATTGATAGATCTGGTAAACAGATTGGTAAGCAGTTTGGATGTGCCGTTTGCTCTGACGTATTCAGCTACAGTCAGTTGATGTTCAATGTCTTGGGATTTCTCCGGTTGAGGCTTTAACGGATTGGACTGAGACAGACTGATATTTTGAGACGGACTGATATTTCATGGTCTGCATATTTGGATTGAAGTTTAAGGAGTCTTTTCATATGGTTTTACGTAATCATCGGCATCAACATGCTCCCCACTTAGCCTCATTGGCCCAGCCGTTAACCCCTTCACTCTCAACCAAAACAGCGCTGGGCATCCTGCATCATTTTTCCCAAACGTTGACTCAGGGGCTGACTCAGCGTCAAGGGTTGTGGGCCAAGCTGGTGGGGTTGGTGGCTCTATTTTTTACGATGGGGGTTGCTTTACCTGCCCAGGCGGCGCTGGAGTTGCGAGTCGCGATTGAACAAGAGGTCAACCGAGTGGAACTGGGCACATCCACGGCAGGGCGATTACTGGATAGCCAAGGGCAAGTGATCGCTCAGATTCCAGCCGGGGGAGCGTTTACGGCTCAACTGGGGGGTGGTTTGGTCAACATTCACCAGTGGAGCGATCGCCAATTCTGGATTGAACCCACCGATGGAGGAGTTGTCTACATCGGCAACAAATGGTATCGGGGCCGCACACGAGTCATTGCCGATGCCAGTGGGCTGACGGCGGTTAACTATGTGGACCTAGAGCACTACCTCTACAGCGTGCTAGGAGGGGAAGTCCCCACAAACTGGCCGATGGAAACCCTGAAGGCTCAAGCCGTTGCCGCCCGTTCCTACGTGTTGTACCGCCGGGGTCGGAATCAGAGCAGCGTTTTTGATGTGGGGGATACGGTCAGTTGGCAGGTCTATCGGGGCATTGAGGAAGAAGCCCCCAGCACCCTCGCGGCGGTCAATGCGACCCAAGGACAAGTCCTCACCTATGGCGGTCGGATGGTTGAAGCCGTCTTTCACTCGTCGTCCGGGGGCCATACGGAAAACGTGGAAGATGTGTGGACCAGTCCCATCCCCTACCTCCGAGGAGTGGTGGACTTTGACCAAGCGGCTCCAGTCTATCAGTGGAGTAAGCAAATTTCAGCGGATGAATTGGAACGGATGATTTCTGGGGTTGGCAATATTTATTCTTTGACTCCCATCGAAACGACTCCACGAGGGCGGGTCGTGAAAATGCAGGTGACTGGAGATGCCGGGACCAGAGTGGTCGAGGGCAGTCGTCTCCGCAGTTCTCTAGGTTTGAGAAGCACACTCTTCTCGATTACCCCCCAATCGCCAGCCCAAACGACTCCCTCTGTCTTTTCGATTGAGGGGCGTGGCTTTGGTCATGGGGTGGGCATGAGCCAATGGGGAGCCTATGGGATGGCGAACCAGGGCTACAATTATCAACAAATTTTGGGTCACTATTATCAAGGCACAGGCCTAGCGATCATTGAAGTGCAGTAGTGCAGTAGAGAGTTGTTGATTCATTTGCTTGACTTTATGGGGTTTGAGTTGTGGTGAAGGCTGCGATCGCCACACAACCCCAGCCCACGATAAACGCCAAGCCCCCCAGCGGCGTGATGGCACCCAGAATCTTGATGCCAGACAGGCTCAAAGCGTACAGACTGCCGGAAAACAAGACTATCCCAACAATAAATGCAACGCCTGCCACCTGCAGCCACAGCGGGTTTCCTCCCGTCTGAGCCGTTTGCTGTAACAGGAGCGCCACCAGCACTAAGGCGAGGGCGTGATACATCTGGTAACGGCTCCCGGTCTCAAAAATTTCCAGGGCGCGATCGCTCAATTGAGCCTTGAGCGCATGGGAGGCAAAGGCTCCAGCCCCTACCGCTAACCCGCCCAAGCCTCCGGCCACGGCTAAAAACCACTGAAACATCCTGTTGGCCTCCTTGCTTCTAAACAATGCTTCTAATACAATTGCTGCCAAATATTGACCAGATGTTCTGTGATTGCATCTGGGGAAGGGGCGATCGCGCCTTTCAACACACCTACATGGCTAAATGCACCGGCTTCGCAACACAATGTTTCCATTTGTGTCGAAGTATTACACGAATTAACGACTCTGGCGAACGTTCCTACCATTGGGGCCAATTTACTTGGTATTCTTTATCAATATATGTGCAGCGTCGCCTGCCAAGGCGATCGCTCGTACTGAATAAGATAGATAAGGGCAAGCAAGTAAGCAATGGTAAATTCCCTCAAAAAACCAGACTTTGAAGAAATTCGTCCCGGAGTCAAAACTCCAGCCAAAGAGACCATTCTCACCCCTCGCTTTTACACCACCGACTTTGACGAAATGGCCAACATGGACATTTCCGTCAATGAAGATGAGCTAGAAGCCATTCTGAAAGAGTTTGAAGTGGATTACAACCGGAACCACTTTATCCGAGATGAGGATTTCGACCAGTCTTGGGATCACATTGATGGTGAAACTCGTCGTCTGTTTGTTGAATTTCTGGAGCGTTCTTGCACGGCGGAATTTTCTGGATTCTTACTATACAAGGAACTGTCTCGTCGGCTCAAAGACAAAAGCCCAGTCTTGGCTGAGTGCTTTCGCCTGATGTCCCGTGATGAGGCCCGTCATGCTGGATTTTTGAACAAAGCCCTGGCTGACTTTAACCTTTCGTTGGATTTGGGCTTTTTGACCAAGAGCCGCAAGTACACTTTCTTCAAGCCCAAGTTCATCTTCTACGCCACTTACTTGTCCGAGAAGATTGGTTACTGGCGCTACATCACCATTTATCGTCATCTGGATTCCCATCCCGAAAACCGGGTTTACCCCATTTTCAAGTTTTTTGAAAACTGGTGCCAAGACGAGAACCGTCACGGCGACTTCTTCGATGCCATTATGAAAGCTCAGCCCCAGATCTTAAATGACTGGAAAGCAAAGCTATGGTG
>JBFRWC010000065.1:0-20320 GCA_051439365.1 Leptolyngbyaceae cyanobacterium | reverse complement strand
TATCCCAACATCGTGCCCAACCCAATCTGCCCCAATACTTGCAGGGGCAACCATCCAAATTGGGCCGTTCCCTGTCCCTGAGTCAGAATATTGATCAGCAGACTAAACAATAGCAGGAGCAAAACATCGGACAGGGCACTTCCGGTGAGAATCACATCGGGAATCCCTTTGGCCACCCCCCAGCCCAATCGCTTCAACCGCAAC
The DNA here is from genome assembly GCA_051439365.1 of Leptolyngbyaceae cyanobacterium. Classification (GTDB taxonomy): domain Bacteria; phylum Cyanobacteriota; class Cyanobacteriia; order CAKZMO01; family CAKZMO01; genus JAAHGY01. The sequence continues at coordinate 20,116 of JBFRWC010000065.1, read as the reverse complement.
ATTCCTGGCACAATGACAGCGGGAGATTCAGCTCCAACAATGCAGCCCAGCAGTAATCCAGTGAGCCAATCAAACTGGAAAAGGAGCATGGCGATCGCCATCACCGCGATCGCTTCCGTCAGCGCTGGGAGAAATCCTAGGCGAATGGCAACGCTGCCCTGCTGGACTAATTTCTCCCGATCCAGTCCCAGCCCTGCTCGCATCAGAATCACCATCACGGCAGTGGTGCGGAGGGCATCAGCTAGATCCAGTAAATCGGGGGAGAGGCGATCGCCCAGTTCCGGTCCCACCCCGATCCCCACCAAAATCATGCCAACTAACGGAGGCGCACCCAGGCGACGAGCCAGTTGTCCTCCCAGAAATCCGGCCCCCACCATCCAAATCAGGCTTGCTAGCACACCTGTCTCCCATGTTAAAAGCTTGACTGCATCAGCCGCATAGCTTGGAGGAGTTCCGGCACCGCTGTTGCCATCCAGGTGCCTTCAGCCCGACGATTGTGCAAAATGATCACGTGCAGGTCATAGGCGTGGGGAAAGCCCTCTGCTTCTACCCATACCCACTCACTCTCGGCCTCACAGCTAATCCGTTCCTCATCCATCAACTCAGCTGCGATCGCCACCATCGTGTCCGCTAATTGAAGCACTAGACGACAGACCTCCGTAAATTCAGTTGCCGTGAGTTCAATGGCCCAATCGTCCGCTCCAATCAGCCCCTTAAAGCGATCGGCTTCCGGAGACCAACCCAAACGCCAACCCGTCCCTTGGTTGAGTTGCTGCATGTTACTGAGGGATAATTGCGGCTAGCAATGCCTGAACAAGGGCTTCCCGCTGCTGCCGATTAAGAGACTGCACAATCGCAATATCATGTTCGTAGGGATTCGAGGTCAGCCAACGATCAGGGTAGATTTCGGGCGTAATCCACTCATTGACCCCCAAGTAATCCGCCAGAGTCAGCTTCCAGTCAAAACGACTGGTCAAGGGTCGCCGCCGCACATTGTAGTGGTATTGAATCAGCCGATACACAAGGGTGTTATCACTGGCCACCTCCCCCGTCTCAGTGTGGACGTAGTGATTTTCCAGAGGGAGATCAGGCAATTGCTGATACACAAAACGCGCCATAACCCGCCGATCAAAGCCTTGAGCGATCGCCATTTCCGGAGCCATAGACATTTTCGGAAGCACAAACATTCCCGGCACAGACAGATCCAGCAACGAAGGTCGGAGGTGAACACCGAGCCATGAATGGAGCATGAAAAGAGCGATCGCCATCACCAGACCAACACCCCCCAAGCCCACTCGCCGCCAGCCTCGCCGCCAGCCAAACCCAAGCACCCCGTACGGGCAACGCCCCCGTGCTTGCCCATGCTTGCCCATGCTTGCCCATGCTTGCCCATGCTTGCCCATGCTTGCCCATGCTTGCCCGTGCTTGCCCATGCTTGCCCGTGCTTGCCCAAGCCTGCCCGTGCTTGCCCAAGCCTGCCCGTGCTTGCCCAAGCCTGCCCGTGCTTGCCCAAGCCTGCTCGTGCTTGCCCATGCTTGCCCAAGCCTGCCCATGCCCCAACGCCTTACCCCCCAACCCCCTACTCCCCAATAATTTCCGGCTGGGTCAATTCATCAGACATTTCTATTACTGCCCGGATCACAGGCTTCATTTTTTGATCATCCACCGCATCAAAATCTTCATAACGCCGACGCTGTGCCCGGTTAGCAACCTGAATCGTAATGCGGTAGCGGTTTGACGCTGCTGTAATCAAATCTTCGGCACGGCGCATCAAGTGCTGATTGGCAACGGAAGAACGTTTCATAGATTTAGCGAATGAGTTTAGTACTAATGAGCGATTTGCGGACTCGAATGCTGATCAGACTTAAAAGCTAGCCTTTAGGCATGGGCCTTAAATGAACTGTCAAGAAGCCATACTCAGCCATACTCAGTGCGTTACCGATACCACCCTACAATCAGGGCATTATCTGGCCAAAACTTATCCTGCAAGTGCCATACTCGGCGCGTTGCGCTGGTGCTAACAGCACCCTAAGAGTTGACATGTTATTAAGTCCCGATGTTCTAGAAACCCAGCCTGAAAAACAGCCTGACCAGAGCCTAGCCTATCTAGGATATCAAATTCTTGGCATAGCGCAGGCATAGACATAAAAAATGGGAGTGGTAGCTACTCAATCAATGCTACATCATCACTCCCAATCACTTCCAAATTGTCTAAGCCCTGATTGACTCAGAACAAGAGCCAAGTCAGCACCTTCCCTACTTTACGTCATCGTAGATGCCATTATTGAATCGATCTTGACCTTCAACCACAGCCGTTTCCGGTGGATTCACCACAAACAGGCCGTCGTCGTTGTACTCTCGCAACTTGGCTTTGGCAAATTCCGGTAGAGACTTGATCTCCTCCAACTCAAACATCTCATCCACTGAGGATAATGGTGCATTCTTGGTGGCCCGTAAGATGATTCCAGCAATCGTGGGATACAGACCAGGATGAGCGGCAAAAGCCCGAACATTGGAGTTATTCAAATCGATCTTCGTACCAAAACTCTCTGTGAGTGTATCTTCCACTGCGTTGCGGCGCTCCCCTCCAGCATTTGCTAGGACAGAGGTTGTTGGCAAGGTGAAAGAGGTTATGCCAGCGGCAACAGCGGGTTGAGAAGACCCAAACAACCCCGTCAACCCAATTACTAATCCCAAAGCAAACATCATGCTGGCCAGTCGTTTCATGCGTTCATTTCCTCCCAATCTGGTTCTCCAAGCTTAAAAATAAGCTGATTGTAAAATCTCAGTAATATCTAGAGCCTACCATCTTGCTTACCCTGTCTTTCGCCCAATTAGCACTGGACAAAGTAAAGTCTTGTATCGGTGGGACGATCACGGGAATTGCCGAATGCGGACCAAGCGATCGCCCCAAAGATCGGCAGTGTCCTATACACTTGTAACGAAGCCTGTGCCTGTTTTTCATCGATCGCAACTCTGGTGGCGATCGCCTCTAGATCATCCCCATTGGCCCTTTACCCCCGTCCGATTTACCATGCAGTCATCTCCCATTGCCTCTGGCATATTGTTACAAAATCGTTACCTTGTTCGTCAGATTTTGGGACAGGGTGGATTTGGTCGAACCTACCTCGCCTCCGATCAAAATCGGTTTAACGAAGTCTGTGTGTTGAAGGAATTGATGCCCCAAGCCTCTAGTCCTTACGCTTTAGATAAATCACGGGAGTTATTTCAACGAGAAGCAGCGATCCTCTACCAAGTACAGCATCCCCAAATCCCGAAATTTCTGGCAACTTTTACCGCAGAGCAGCGACTATTTTTGGTTCAAGAATATGTGGCAGGCAAAACCTACCGGGTGTTGCTTCAGGAGTATCAGCGACAAGGGAGTAGCTTTAAGGAACAGGAGGTGCTACATCTGATCCAGCACCTCCTGCCTGTGTTGGGGCATATTCATCGTCAAGGGATTGTGCATCGAGATATTACCCCGGATAACATCATCTTGCGACAGTCAGATTGGTTGCCCGTGCTGATTGATTTTGGCGTGGTTAAAGAAATGGTCACCCGGGTCCAGTTGTCCCAGACCGTTGCGCCTCCTGGAACAGTCCCTGCCCCGATTCATCACCCCACCACGGTGGGAAAAGCGGGGTATGCTCCCAGTGAACAGGCCCAAACGGGACGGGCCTATCCCAGCAGCGATTTGTATTCGTTGGCGGTGACGGTGGTGGTGTTGCTAACGGGCTGTGAGGCAGCAGAACTCTATGATGATGTGATGCTGACGTGGAATTGGCAGCAGCGGGTCCAGGTTCATCCCCAGTTTGCGGCGATCCTGAACCGGATGTTGAGCTACCGACCGAGCGATCGCTATCCCTCGGTGGCCTCTCTAGAAGAAGCTTTACAGCCCCTATTTCAACTGTTTAACTTCAGTCGTCCGCCAGCAGTCGCTCCCCCAACTCAGGCTCCCTCAACTCAGGCTCCCCCAACTCAGGCTTCCCCAGCGCAATCCACCCGACAGTCCCCCGGATCTCCTCCCCCAGATGAAAGTGCTAAATCAACTGGTGGTTCCGTGTCTCCGCCACTCTCGCAAATGCGAACCGTCGCGGTGGGTCGATCCTTACAGTCCACTGCCGTTACTTCCCACTCACCCCGCTCCGTAACCTCACCCCAACTCCCACGAACTCCCACGAATGTCATCCGTTCCAGGGCAAACGAGCCATCAACGAAGAGTAGCCTGTGGATGGTGCTGATCACGGGGAGTTGCTTGGCGATTATTTTCGTGATCACCACATGGGCGTTGGTGAATGCATTATTGATGCCTGCCAATTCCCCAACATCTGATGACTCGCCACCAGATCAGTCCACCGTGAATCTGCCATCGAGTCCACCACCAGAGGAGGGACCAGAGGAGGGACCAGAGGAGCCGATAGAGGAACCCTTGCCAGAACCGGAGCCAATCACCTATCGCCAGGTTTTGCGGTTAAACCCTGGCGAATCACTGGCCTATGAAGGCCAACTCCAAAGCTATGAGGCGATTGACTATGTGATCGCCGCGAAGCGAGGTGAACTGTTAACAGTGTTGCTGAGCAATGAGGGCACATTGTTAACGGTGCTGGGGCCAGATGGCCGATCGGTGAATGGGAGGCGATCGCGCCGGGTTTCAGCCTGGGAGGGCACGTTAGCGGAAGATGGTGAGTACATCATTCAAGTCCGCCCTGTTCAAGGCTTAGCCTCAAGTCCCTATCTCCTGAGTCTGGCGATCGCCGCTGAAGAGGTTCCCGAACCGGAGCCAGAGCCAGAGCCAGAGCCAGAACCGGAACCAGAGCTAGAAACCAACTTCCAATCGCCCATAGAGCCAGCCCCAGCGATTCGCTCCCAACGGATTTTGTTTCCAGAGGGGTTCACGAAGATTGTGGTGAGCGATCGCGCCACGCCCCAAGTCATCCATCGCTACCAAATTCAAGGGCAACGGGGGCAAATTCTCATGGCTAAAGTCCTTAGTGGAGCCGTATTTTTTAGCATCCGGGCTCCAAACGGTACCTTGGCCCTGCCCCAAGATGGCATTACGGCAGCAGAACTGACCTTACCCAGGGATGGAGACTATCAAATCGAGGTCGTGAGTTCCCAATCCAGTAATTTTGAGGTGGAGATTCAAGTGATCGATAATGCTCCATAAAGAGAGCGAATGACTGCAACGCTTTCGTGAACACAGTAGAATTTTTCCAGCGCCCCTTGGGGCCACCCCTACTGTACCGAGAATGGAGTATCCGTTTTGCAAACAGGCTTAAATACAACAGGCTTAAATACAACAGGCTTAAATACAATACTGATTGCTGGCCCAATGAACCACGTCGGCAAAACTACCGTCATTCGCGTCCTGAGCGCATACTGGCAACGATATCGTGAGGCTGATGCGATGAGCTGTTTCCAGCTTCCAGTCATGCAGCCCACTGCCCTAGAAGCTGGCCCAGACCTCGGCCATCTTTGGCAGTCCCTTTCCCACCACCAACAGGATCATGAGATGGTGCTAGTTGAGAGCGCAGGGGGACTGGGCACGCCCGTGACCGATAATACAACGGTTGCTGATTTAGCCTGGGACTGGCGGTTGCCGACTATTCTGGTCGCTCCGACTCAATGGGATGCGATCGCCCCTACCATTGCCGCGATCGCCCTCGCCCGTCAAAGTCGCCTCAATTTAGTCGGGGTGATTCTCAATACTCCAACCCCTGAACCCGCTCATTCCCAGGAATCTCATTCCCAAGAACCAATAGGCACGATGTTACGCACCCTGGCCCAAGTCAACTTACTAGGTAAGATTCCGTTTTTGCCCGATCTCGATGACGAAGCTCACCTTTGTCGGGTGGCTTCCGATCTCCAGATTGAAACTATTTTGGGCAAACCCGTGATTCAGCCTGCTCACGCATAGTCGCCAAGCTCTACGCCCTATCGCCTACGCCGTGGGGCAGGAGCATGGCTCTGCTGAAATCCTAGGGGCTTAATCACTTGTTTCTGCCGCTTGGCCTCCAGTTGCTTTAGTTCGGTGTAATCAACCCAATGAATGCAGTCAGCAGGGCAAGTGTCGATCGCCTCCTGAATGACCATCTCCGAGTCTCCGTCCTGTTCAAATACCCGGGCCCGACCGTGGGAGGGTTCCATATAAAACGTATTCCGAGCAACATGGGAACAGTGGGTGCAGCCAATACAACTCACTTCATCGACATAGACCCCATTCTGGCGCACAACCCCGCCGAGTTCGGGTTCTAGACCTGTTCGATTAGCGGCATCCCGCAAGTACCCCCCCAGTTCTGGCTCGTACCCTGTGGGCTGGTCAATTTCATGGTGGGATTCAGATACCTGACCTTCTAGCATCGCTGCCTCTCCCCTATCAATACATTCTATTGCACGAACTAATCTGCTTCAAAAACTATGTAAACCTAGCCAGATGTTAAACACTGTCTGCCATAAGCCGATCGCTCCTAAAACACAACCGACTAGTGACCTGCGCAACAGCAATAATCACGAGTCGGTTACCTAAAGTTAGCCTGAGCACAACGCCTTAATCCCAAAGTTAAGCTCTGGGGTTACTTAGTTAGCCGGCCCAACGTTGCAGCACGAGGCGGATCGAACCATCATCTGCTTTCTGCTCCTGCGACACCTGAAATCCTTGTTTGGTCGTTTCGGATACAACAGTGTGGTAAGCATAACGCTGGGTCACAGAATTCAAGAATCCTTGAACCGTGAGAGGCTGCTCCCAGTACTGCAAATCCGCAACTAATTCGTACTCCGCACCATTCCAGCGAAAGCCGATGTCGTAGCCGTTCTCTTGCTGAATGGCCACATCCGCAACTTGGGATTGACCGCGATAGCCCCGTACAGGCATCGGACCCGCTTTCCAATCGACATTCGTGTCAGTCAGAGCGGCCTTGAGCGCATCCAAGTTACGAATCTGAGTTTTGATTTGACTAAAGTGAGACATATTCTTAAGTTGGAACCTTTCAAAAAAGAACGACTAAACACAAAGGGGTAGTGTAGCAAGGGAACCCACCCAGCCCACCCTCACCATTCAGAGCGTGATGCATAGCTGGCCTCGTGGGATGAGGTTTGAACGGTCTGGGCAAAGTATTCAGCCGACTTTTCGGTATGAAGGACACAACCTAACTGTTCCTCTATGGCCTTGGTCACTTCGAGACAGGATTTTCCTGTGATGCCCGTGACCTTTTCTTCAACGCGACCATCTGGATGAATGATAAATTCCAATGTTTCCATAGAACTAGTACCAAAAACCGTAGACTAAACTGAATCCCATAACCGAACCTCAGACGACGCTGCCTCCACACAGCCGCGTTACCTGTCTAAAAGCTAAAACACATAACTTTAACCTTTGACATAGCAAGCTGAGGGGTGACTCAATTATCTGTTAGTTTCCCTTAACTCATCGGTTCAGTCAAGAATGAAACGTGATCAAAATCCAATCGTGTGCATAATTTTGGAACCGGGAGAAGACTTGCGAACAGGAGCGATCGCCCACACCTCAAGGACTACAGAACTTGTCCCCCTTGGGGATGCCCATAAAATCTGCCCTGATGACAATAAGAAATGTTGCATCAAGAAATATTGCGAATGAGCTTATATGAGCCTGATCCCCCATTCACGTTTTAGTTGAGGTTGGAGTTGGGCACAGAGTACTCAACCCCAACCTCAACCAGCCCAATCTGCCATCGCCGCCTTTTCTTAAGAATCAGACATGGAGGGATTAGAGTCTGTATCCAGGTCAATATCTGCAAACGGAGACCCAAGATGCGGGGTATTCGGATCGTCTCCCCTAGAGGCAGAATCGTCTGGGTCTGTCGCCAGGGAAGTCCGTTCAATCACATAGGGTAATTCAGCGCCATCTAGCCCCCGCTGAATCCGGTGAGGAGTGTCTGGAAAAATCACAAATAGGGGATGGGATTCCTCTGCGCCTTCGCCAAAGATGTGGCGGTAGTGCCAAGGCATCAGCCAGTCGTACCCTTTATTAATCCACAATTGAGTCTGTCGCCAGCGCCCCAGCAAGCTAGAAAAGTCTTCGTGGGGACGATGGATAAAGACAAAAATTTCTGCCCCGGTTTTAATTTTCCAGTCGGGGTCACACATGAGGACCACCACATCACAAGGAATCTGGACCGCATCCCCTGGGGAGAGAGCGGATGCATTGGATAACCCAGATGGAGCGGCTTCCCGCACTTTGATGATAGGCAACGGAATCGTTAACAAGCTCTGCTGGGGTCGGCGCATACTGGGTAGCATAGCCAGATAAGAACGCTCCTGCTTGAGCAACTCCAACATGCCTTGGTGGTCGGTGTAAGTTGCAAGCAACTCTTCATACTGTGATTGCTGGATAGCCATGATGGTTTCTGGCACTTGACTGCGGATCTATATTCAATCTACCCAGAAATACCTTGATAGCGGTCGTTGTTTCCCCGAACTCGTCCCCAAACTCGATTTTTAGAGGACGGACCCATCCAAAAACTCTTCAATTACTTTATCCTTGAGGCTACAACTGGTTTGTTGGGCAGGAGAGGATTGGGTCGTTGATGGAGTCAAGGTGGCGATCGCTTGGCGGTCTTGCTGAGTGGGGTAGGAACTGGTGATCAACCGTTCTAGATAGCTGGGGAGCGATCGCCCCGCAGCCGTAACAGATTGGTCCGATTGATTGCCCAGAGTCTCTACTTTCTGTTCTAACTGTTCAATCCGATCTAGTAGAGCACGAATCACTTGGGCTTGGGAATCGGGGAGCTGGCCATGATCTAGGGGGTCTACTCGTTCGCCTGAGCGGTAGACAATACGCCCAGGAATGCCAACGACGGTGCAATCCGAGGGCACATCCCGGAGGACGACGGAGCCAGCACCAACGCGAACATTGTGGCCAATTTGGAGGTTGCCTAATACTTTGGCCCCTGCACCCACGACTACGTTGTTCCCCAGAGTGGGGTGGCGCTTACCTGTTTCTTTTCCAGTTCCTCCCAAGGTCACGCCTTGGTAAATCAGGCAGTAATCCCCCAAAACTGCTGTTTCACCAATGACAATCCCCATACCATGGTCAATGCAAACGCCTTTACCCAGTTTCGCTCCGGGGTGAATTTCAATCCCCGTGATAAAACGGGAGGTGTGGGAAATGAGGCGAGGAATCAGGGGGAGATGAAGTTGATAAAGGAGGTGGGCGAGACGATGGAGAGCGATCGCTTGCAGGCCGGGATAGCAAAGTAACACTTCCAGCCAATTGCGGGCAGCCGGGTCACGGTCAAAAATAATCTTGAAGTCGGCAATGAGCATTGACAGCACAGTTGGTCTCCCTTGGTTGATACCTGCAAGTCTAGACATTATTCCCATACTAGCGTTGATTGGGCGATCGCTCACGCCGAATCCTCCCCCCCTGTTCTTAAATGATTCTGCTAGATTTCACCGCTTCGCCTCATCTAAACAAGGCGGTGAAAAATCCACCACCTGTATCCAAAAACAACTTTGTTCAGCCTGAAGCCAGACTTTTCTCAGGATTGGAGTGTGAAGAGTAGGGCAATTGCCCCGTTGCACCCCCACGCCGCAACATAGGATACCGAGCGAACCGGCAAACGGTAAAGAATTATTTCTTTTCTTAAAAAAAGCTTGACAGGGTAGACATTTGTGTGAGCGAGTGTTACCTTAGATCTCAAGTACACAGTGTCGGTTACGAAGTTTGGTTACGAAGCGGTTAGTCAAAGGGTTAATGTAAGTAACCCAGATAACTGGCCGGGATGGTTACTGGATGGTCGCTGCTGACATGTTTTCTGAGGTTCAGCAAGGTGCCACCTAACCATTTAATACTCGAATATTGGTTCAGGTGTTTGATGAGTCCACAGGAGATAAATTATGTCCACACCAGGAAAGCTAAGTTTAGAACAGGAGTTCAAGCTCCAGCTGTTAGAAGGCCAAGTCAAGTCCCTTGATTTGGACCAAGCTCAGACGTACATTTTGGAGTTGCTGCGTCAGATGATGATCAAGGACAATCTTGTCAAGAATATGCTTCAGCCTGAATGATAGAGCGGTGACGATCAGCCCGCATTTGCTAGATTATCTTTCAATGTTGTCCAAGTTAAGCATCTTAAATAGGTTTTAAGTTCTCCTTGTCAGTTGGGGTAAGCGTTACGTTTGCCCCACTTTTTTTGTCTTTTGGGCTTGCGCTCCAATATCTCTCTCATGGAAAAGCGATCGCGATTCATCTCGCCAAATAAAGTAGAGTGAACTACCATTGCAGTACATTTATATTGACTATTTCCAAGTAGCTTTAGTTGAAACTTGATAGCCACTGAATCCTTTAAATATCCCAACGGATTACTCAAGCAAACTTCAAAACGTTCAGTCCTATCCCTCTCCCCAAAAAACAACCCTCAGGGTTGGCGATCGCCCTCCTCACCACATAAAAGCTGTATTCCGCTTGAGTTCTAGGAATTAGCAAGATCTTGGCTGCTAGACTCTAAGAGTTCTTGCCATTCTGGATCAACTTGAGTTTCAGCGTTAATCTCAATGCCCTCAAGGGAATAAATCTGACTTAGATCTACCTCTTTTAGATTCGTAGATTTTAAGTTAGCCCTGGTCAAATCAGCAGACTCTAAATTACAGCCTGCTAAATTTGCCCCTTCTAGATTAGCCTCGTAGAATGAAGCTCCTCTGAGATCGAAACCGGATAAATGTGTTCCAGTTAGTATCGCTTGATTAAACTGAACCTCTTGAAAGTTAACTGTGTAATCATGAAATGCTTCATTAAAACTGAACCTTGACAAATTAACCCTAGAAAAATTTGCCCCTTGAAAATTCACCCCCTTGGATAGTGGTTCCCCATCAACCCGAAATAAGAAGTCGTGTAACTTCTGTACATTGGTAAAATTGGCATGACTAAAGTTTGCTCCATCAATACCACTCAGAGTTAACCGTGCGTCTTGAAAGTTTGCCCCTTCACAGTTAGCGTTATAAAACCCAACAAACTCGCCTCCAAAGCCAAAACCACTAAAGTTAGCCTTGATACAGATCGCGTGATTAAATGTTGGTTCGTAAGCACACATATCAGATAAATTGGCATTTTCCAGGTTGCTATGATCAAACATCGTCGCTTCCTCCGCACCGCTCAAATCAGCATTTTTGAGATTTGCACCCGTGAAGATGAATTTTCCCAAATCCATCTGCTTAAAAATGGCCCTTTCCAGATCCGCACCACTTAAGTCAATCACTGCGTCTTCATCCATCCAACTGACTTCAATGCCACTAAGGTTGACTCCTCGTAAATCCAGATCATTGTGCCCTTGGTTAACTAATGTCCACATGATCTGCCACTTTGAATCGAGTCGAGTGGTTTGATCAATAGAACTCCCTTCCAAATAAATACCTTGCAGATTTGCCTGAGTTAAGTTTGCACCAGAAAGATTGGTTTGAGACAAGTTACAAAAACACAAATCGGCATTGCTAAAATCTATATGACTGAGATCTAATCCGAGTAAATGCTCTCTAGGATCGAAATTAATCCGGGTTAATTCTTCCACAAATTGAGAAAAGGGTCGGGTTTTGAGTTCATTGATAATCGCCTGACGATCGTCCTGAGAGTATGCGAGGATAGCGTCATGATCGATCGGGTAAAGGACGGATAACGATCCTTTATATCCTTCTGCTTGCTTCAATCGCCCTAATTCAAGACAGATTTCCTCGGCTTCCCGTAAAGATACAGGAACTTCATTGTGTATATTTTGTTGCAGCGGGGTATCGATCTCACCCTGAGCAACCCTGATCTGATAAGCATTCCAGCTTAAATAGACGGCTTCAATCTCATAAACGAGTTTTGGTTGTACCTCTTCTTGAATCAGTTGGGCGTACAGAAGACGGCGGCGTGCTGTAGACATTAGAAATGACTCCAATATATGATTTTCAAGATCTAGCTATCAGGCCAGAACAGTCATGGATACAAAATATGAGCCTTCAGATCTCCCCTTAGAATTCACCTCCTAAAGACAGAGATAATTTTAACAAGACCGTTGAACAAGATCGCCAGTAATGACAGCAAAAATGCTGTTAACTGGCTCAATTCCACCTTATATTCAGAGTGGCGTTGATCGTCCCAGGGGTGCTGAAATGCTTCAGGAACTTGCCAAGTTTCCTCAACCGATTGCCACCAGCGTTGCCATTTTGCCTGATTGTAGTGATAGGATTGGCCTGTGACCCATTGGAGTTCGGTGATCAATCGTTTCATAGTTTGAGATTGGTGGTGCTGCCGATTGATTTGGGCGATCGCCATTGGGACAGCATTGCGATCGCCCAGTGTAATCAGCGCTCTGAAGAGTAGGGCATTAGCTTTATTAAAGCAGTCTTTGAGGACAGGAATAGCCTCTGGCGATCGCAGCCGAGCTAACGCCGTGCAAACATCGGGTTGAGGACCGTAATGTTTGAGGTGATCTAAAAGGCAAGGAACTGCCGCTTGCTGCTGAGTAAAACCGAGGGCACGAATCGCTAAGATTGTTTTGTGGTTGTTAGGTTGCTGCCGAACCTGTTGGACTAGCCAGGCCTGCTCATCAATGACATCGGGGAAGACACCCTGCTGTGCTAAACCTGCCGCCCCAACCAAGCGTGACCAGATATCCGTGCGGTGGAAAAGCTCAGTCAAGATCTCTCGTGACTGCTCTGTCTGAATGGCACTGAGGACTTCTGCCAAGAGCAGTATTTGGGTTTCCATGCAGGATGCAAAATCAAAGTTGCGGGTCTCTTGCCTTAGAAACCCTAGGAGATGATCCCCATCTTGAATTGCCTTTTTTTGAGCACGTCGGCCACACTTCCAGTCATGAACCAAAATCTGAGCCGTTTCTGCTGGGGTTCTGCCGGGACCAAGCTCAAAGCGCGATCGGTCGTAGACATAGCGGATCAAGCTGACCATCATACCCAATACTAAGACAATTAAAATGGGCAATCCATGCATGAGCTTTTGCTTTAAGTGCTACTTCAGGAGAATACCATTGTCTATCCTGAAAGATGTTAGTCACCTGAATCAGCCAACCTTCATTTTGGATAGTATCATTTTCGGTCATAGTCATGCTAACAACAGATGTATCAGCAAGATTTTAATGGTTTGCTTGTAATTTTCAGCGGGTATCCACTTAAGCCGGAAAATCGAGGCTAGGTAAGGGCTGTGACTTTTTAGACTTTCGAGGCAAGGGAAGTCCCTGAACCTGTCCGACTAACCACTCAAATAAATCGGAGAAGGCTTGCTCAAATAATCGTTCGGCAGGCGTGGAGCCATCAGCGCGTCGAGTCTCAAAATTATGAATAATGGTGAGGGCATGGAGTCATTCAGGCGAAACACGAGTGGCGTGGCGGAGCCGGGAGAGTTGGCCATTGCGCCCCTCAATCGCGGAGGAGGTGTGCTGAAAGTGCTGTTGCCCCCACTCCCCACCAGTCGTGATAGTCATCAGGGGTCAGTTCAGCGGAGAACGGATGGGCATTCAAGGTCTGCTCGGCGTGCTGGGCCGCTGGTTGATAGATTGCTCTGAGCGCTGGGGTGCGGGTCTTCTGGGCCTGTTGTTGCCAATAGACTGCCGGGAGTAAGGCACGGATCACCCACGAGTCTATTGATGGGTCGTGGCTCTTGAGCGCTAAGTCCTCTAGTCCCCCCCTGCTAAGCTAAAACTATTTTAGTTTGCGTATTTTGGTGACTGAAGCCCGCCAGCGGCGGGGTTCAGCCACGCAAATTAAATGGCAATCAGCTTACCATACGTTTACCCCTTGGGCCAGACTTTGATTTAAGGCTTGGGAGGCCGTTTGGGCAGCGGTTTCTGCCATAGCACGACGGCGTTGGAATATATTGATTATCATTGGTCCCGTTGATTTTTACTAGGAACCAACGTAACGCTCTGTGACACATCATGGGGCGTTTTTTGCTGTTTGATTCTTTATACTCATGTTAGAGCGTTTTCATTTTTCGCCTTGGAGCGATACCCAGCAAGAAGAAACTCAAGGTACACAAATTCCATGACTGTTTTTCATCAAGTGATTTCCATCAAAACTCATCAATCAATTGAGTTAGTTAGTGTGGATGAATTGGTTCAGTCTGTAGTCAACAAGTCTCAAATTCAATTTGGCCATGTACTCGTCTTTTCCCGTCATACCACGACGGCCCTGACGGTGAATGAAAATGAAGAACGTCTATTAGTAGACATAGAAACCTATCTGAAAAAACTGGCTCCAGAGGGCGATCGCTATCTCCACAACGACCTCCACCTGAGGGATGTGCCCCCGGATGAACCGATCAATGCCCATTCCCATTTGATGGCTATTACCCTGGGAAATAGCGAAATGATCCCAGTAGTTGACGGCAAGCTGGCGTTGGGCACCTACCAATCGATCTTACTGTGTGAGCTAGATGGACCGCGCGATCGCACTGTTTTTATCCAAGTATCCGGCGAGTAGCAACGCTACGTTTCATCTTCGGCTCCTCCATGAATCAGATTATTCCCGTTCCCAGTAGTAATCTGGCCCTTACCTTCTGCCGCAAAGATTTGATTGTCACCGTCTCCTACATCGATAATATCAACCTTGGCACCACCATAGATAACGTTGTTGCCATTACCAACTGTCACACTATTGTTGCCTTCGCCAACACGAATATCATTATCACCATTGCCTACCGTAACAAGGTCATCACCAGGCCCCGCCACAATAATATTATTGCCGTCTGCGGCCTCAATGATATTGTCACCCTCGCCAGCATCTAGGCGATTGTTAATTTTTCCTATTTTAAAATGGGGCGAAACTTCTGCCGCGCACTACTAGGCAAAGCCCACCCGTAGCTAGAGTCAGGGCTAGCATGGGTCAATCCACTAAAGTGGACGGGTAACTGAATCATGGTTGGGACATCCACAGTAGCGCAACTGTGATGTTGACGAAACCGCCCGACTATCGTCAGCAACGGCAATGAGAGAGAAGGGCATGTTATGGTGATTGCCGGGGCCAACTCCTAGCTGAGGTTATCGGATTGGACCAGGTTTTTAGTCCTGTGAGGGCTACTGTTGTGCGCGATCGCTCCCCGATCAAGATTATGACCATACTCTCTGTCCTGATAGGATCGGCTATCTTTGGGTACATCTTGGTGTGCTTCGGCTTACGTCAATGGCAAACTCGCCTCATCTTTTTGCCGGACTCTCATTTGAAGGCCACCCCAACCAGTCTTGGGCTCACCTATGAAGAGGTGAACTTAGCGGTGGGCCAGGGAGAGGCAGCAGGAACGGTTCAAAGTTGGTGGCTTCCGGTCAGTGAGGAACCATCGTCCCCATCTACTCCAGTTGTGCTGTACTTTCATGGCAATGGCAGCAACTTGGGGGATTTATCGGCCATGGCCCAGCAATTCCATCAATTGGGCTGGCATAGTTTTCTGGTGGATTACCGAGGTTATGGCCAGAGCCAAGGACCGTTTCCGAATGAGGAGCGCGTATACGAGGATGCTGAAGCCGCTTGGCTATACCTAGTGCAACAACGCCACCTTGATCCCGCTCAAATTGTGGTGTATGGCCACTCCCTGGGCGGGGCGATCGCCATTGAGTTAGCCACTCGACATCCCACAATGGCTGGACTGATCATCGAGGGATCATTTACCTCCATGTATGACGTAGTAATCGGGGTGGGACAGTACAAGCTGTTGCCCATTGACTGGATTTTGACCCAGCGGTTTGAGTCCCTGGAGAAAGTGCGATCGCTCCCAGTCCCTCTCCTCTTGCTCCACGGCACCGAGGACGACATCATCCCCCCTGCCATGAGCCAAGCCTTATACGATGCCGCCACTGCTGACAAATCCCTGGTCTGGATTACGGGAGCCGGACACAATAATCTTCCTCTCATTGGTGGGGAGACCTATCTGCAAGCCTTACAGTCCTTTGTGCATCAACACATTCCCCAGTCGATCCATGCCAACGAACCCTAACCTCAGGGCTGTAGTCCCTGCCTTGGGTCAGGAGACCTGACCCCTACATTGTCCCAATCCCTTGTAGGGGAGCGGTTTCCGCGCCCAAGCCCAAATTTTTGTCAGTCAACCAGGTGGTTTGCAGTGCCTTTAAAAGGAAAAAGCCTGACCCTATAAGCCCCCAAAGGTCAGGCAATCAAACTGTAAGGACGCTTTCATTACCAAAGGCGGAGCGGAAATTTGCCCCCTAACCGCTCCATCCTTCCGAATGCGCTCTTGCAGAAGTTGATCTCATTGTGTTCCCAAATTTCCCAAGAAGCGTCCCAAACAATACCCAATTTTTCCAGATCCTACCCTAGAAATAGGCGATCGCCTCCTCCATTTTTCCGTAATTGTACTTTAGCGTTTTGGGCTAGGTCGGTTATACTGATAGACTGGCCAAAAACTCAAATAGTCGGCGAATGAATGGGGGGCGATCACTTGTGGTGAGGGCGATCGCAAGTCATCTACTGGCTCTAGTATTCCCGCTGATGTTCATGCTGACTTCGGTGTCCTTATGGTCAATGTCTTCGTCGAGGCTGATGCTGCCAGAGAAGGCAACCAGGGATTTGATATCGGTGTAGCCTTTGGTGTTGAGGGATTGATCAAAGGCGAGTTTGTAGCGGACAGCGTGTTCCCGCGATCGCGTCACTACAATGGCTTTGGCTTTCCCCCCAATTTTATGGCGGGTATGGTTATGGAAATGCTCGACGCTGAACGAATGGCACACGCTGAATTGCAGCCTGTCGATAGTTGGACTTAGACCGCTGCTTTTACGGCCTGACGCTTTTTGCTAAATCCACGCTCCCCTGAACCGTTGGAGCGGGAGGAGTGCTGACGTTTTCTTCCGGTTGATTGAAACGGAATGGGCTGAGTCGAGGCTTTCCCGGTTAACCAGGCCATTTGCTACGACAATGTGGCAGTTGGGCCGTTGCTTTTGCAGGATAGCCGCCGCAGCCATCCATTTTCCTGTTTTTGGATGGCCTGGGTCAGGGGGGATGAGAGCGAAGCGGTCACCAGGAGTCATTAGACATGACAAGAGCGGAAATGCCGAAACCTCGTTGGGAACATCCAATCATTTCCGGATGGATTGAGACTTGTGAGTACTAATGTTTAGCTTGAAGCCCTGGTAGCATCAGTGTTTTAGGCGAATTTCCCCATATTGCAGCTTCGCTTCATCCGCCCCAACGAACCTAGGGTTTAGCCATGCTATTTCAAGCACAAAAAAGGTGGGATGTGGACTCACTGCTCCACATCCCACCTTTTTTCACCCAGCCTTGGAATCAGCAGCTTAAATCAGCGGCTTAAATCAGCGAAATCTGAGCATTGTTGATGTTGCCGCCTGAAACATTTTCGATCGTGGCGATCGCCTCATAGACAATACCGACCTCTAGACCTGAACCTGATGATGTAGACTGATATCCAGCGTTATATCCCAGTGTGTAGGTGCCATCATTATTAGAGTGAATGGCAAACTTAGCCTCACCCACGCCGTTATTAACCGGAAAAACAGATTCATCAATCTCAATCGTATCTTGAGCCACATTGAACCCATCAATGACATCCACACCCGTTGCCTCAGCGAAACGGAAAGTGTCGGCCCCTGCCCCCCCAATGAGGGTATCGTTGCCGCTTCCACCCCAGAGTAGGTCATCGCCGTGCCCCCCCTTGAGGACATCGTTGCCGCTTCCACCCCAGAGTAGGTCATCGCCGTGCTCCCCGATGAGGCGATCGTTGCCGCCCTCACCCCAGAGAAGGTCATCGCCGTGATCCCCAAAGAGGGTATCGTTGCCCCAGGCCCCGTAGAGGTCGTCGTCGCCGTCGTCGCCGTAGAGAGTATCGTCGCCATTCTCGCCCCAGAGACGGTCTCTGTCGGGGCCTCCCTCAAGGATATCGCTACCGTCCCCGCCGACCAGCTCATCCAGGCCCACACCCCCCTTAAGGGTATCGTTGCCGCCTTCACCTTCAAGGCGGTCATCGCCGTCTCCCCCAAAGAGGGTATCGTTGCCCCAAGCCCCGTAGAGGTCGTCGTTGCCGTCATCGCCGTGGAGCTCATCGTTGCCATTCTCGCCCCAGAGACGGTCTCTATCGCTCCCTCCTTTAAGGATATCGTTACCGTATCCGCCGACTAGCTCATCCCCACCTGCACCCCCCTCAAGGATATCGTTGTCGTCACCGCCCTCAAGGCGGTCATTATCTTCTCCGCCAAGTAAGATATCATCGCCACTGCCACCGTAGAGTCTATCGGCCCCCTGCCCCCCCTCCAGGGTATCAGAACCATTCCCGCCATGAAGCTCGTCGTCCCCGTAGTTACCAAAGAGCAGGTCATTGCCGTCGTCCCCGTAAAGAAAATCGTTACGGCTCCCGCCCCTGAGATCGTCGTCGCCAGCATTGCCATTAATGGTGTTTTCTCGGTACATACCACCATAGATAAGATTGTCAAGATCATTCCCTGAGATTGTGTAGGAGTAGTAGTCAGACGAAAACCCATGCCAATGACGCTTAAAGTCCTCGGCATTGAAAAAATGATCAGTACTATTAAGATTGACAGTCTTATGAACAGTCTTATCGGTAAACATTAGTTGTGCTCCTTGAATGTTGTGTGTTGACCCAGCGCCTGTGTTTGGTTTTCTCGCTGTTGAACTCACTATCGCCCATCTACCCAGGGAAGAAAATCCCGAAAAGTTCAGGTTTATTCAGCTAAAAGTTCAGGTTTATTCAGGGTTTTGGAAAACGCCTGCTGTTCTGTGTCTCAGAGCAACATCAGAGATGACGCAGCTCACCAAGAACCGGCTAGACGCATGGCGGCTTAGCAGGATTGCGCTGCTAGTCGCCTTCGAGATTGCTTTCTCAAAAGCCCGATCCTTCAGATCCATCCCCCATGCTTGGCTTTGACCTCTAACACCGCTTGCTTCGTAGGGTCCAACGCCAAATCCAGCCGTCGCAACACAATCAGCGGCAACATCACCCGGCGATACTGGGGTGGACGATACGGCCCCCGCAGCTTATCCGCGATCGCCCAAGATAAACCCAACTCAGTCCTGATGCTATGAGCCATTCTGCTGAGATGAGTGTTCAACCTTCTTCGGTATATTGACGCTGGAAATTTTCTCCCCGTGTCACCGAACTGCTTACCCCTTCTGGCGCTGTTTCACTTGATGTTGCTTCACGGTGGACAAATATTGATTGAGGAACGGCAGACCGCCAATGGCTGGGAGCAGATAACGGGAAGTACACAGTAATCCCAGAGCCACACCAATGTGCATTTCAAAAAAATCAGGAGTGTAGAGTTGGATTAGGGCTTCATCGCGGGTACCCACCCCAGCGAAGGTAAACGGCAGCAGTCCCGCCAGAATGGCCAGCGGCGACAAGGCGAGATTGGTGATAAACGGGGTAAAGGCATTGAGAGCGAGGATAAATAACCAGATTTGCAACAGGTGTAAAAACCAAAGAAAGAGGGAAATTCCGGCGATTTTGAATAGCTGAGTGCGATCGCGCCAAAAATAAGTGTGCATTTCTCCCCAAGCCTGGGCCATTGTTCCCAGCTTGGTCCGGATCGGTTTGGGGGCAAGGCGCTGGACCGTGATGAAGAAGAACTGGGCAAACCGGGGCCATGCCAGTAATAAGGAACCCAGGACTAATCCAGTAAAAACGCTGATGGTCATTAATCCAAAAAACAGATTTTTCGGCTCGTAAATCACTAGCCCAAATACGCACCACCACAGCAGAGAGAGCAGGTCGCAGGCTTTTTCAAAGATCACCAGGGACAAGGCGAGGGTCGTCGGAAGTTGACCGCGATCGCTCATAAAATACGCTTTGGCAATGTCTCCCATTTTGGATGGCAACACCATATTCAGACTACTAGCAGCGAGAATGAGGCGGTTGGCTTCCCCAAATTTGAGGTGGGCTTGGGGCGGGGCCAATTGTTGCAAACGCCAAGCGGTCATCAGGGTAATGGGAATAACCATGCCCAGACTCACGGCCATCCAGAAGCGATCGCAGGTCTGAAACACCTCCACTAAAGCAGAAAACTGGATACGCCAGAAGATGAGTCCCAGAATAATTCCACTCACCAAAATCGAAATCAGCCGTTTCATTAACCCCTACTCCTCTACATCCAGTGTGTTGGGCGTTGCCTGAATC
>JBFRWC010000064.1:0-4200 GCA_051439365.1 Leptolyngbyaceae cyanobacterium | reverse complement strand
TCGATGGGTAGGTCACTGGCCTTGATTCGGCGCTCCAGCACATCTAATCGCTCTTCCCGTTGAGATCCGCCAATGATTTCACCAATTTTGGGAGCCAACACGTCCATTGCGGCAACGGTCTTTTCATCGTCATCTAGCCGCATATAGAAGGCTTTGATCTGGGTGGGATAGTTGGTGACCGCTAAAGGCTTTTTGAACACCTCTTCAGCCAGGTAGCGCTCATGTTCAGACTGTAAGTCAATACCCCACTCCACCGGATACTCGAAGGTGCGATCGCTTTTTTCCAGGAGGGCGATCGCCTCCGTATAGGTAATCCGGTCAAATTCACTGTCAATAATATTCCGAGCAGTGTCTAGCACCGAGTCATCAATCCGCTTATTGAAAAACTCCATATCTTCAGGGCAGTGATCCAGCACGTACTTGAACACGTACTTGAGGAATGCTTCCGCCAACTCCACATTGCCATCTAGGGCACAAAAGGCCATTTCTGGCTCCACCATCCAAAACTCAGCCAGATGACGGGAGGTATTAGAGTTTTCCGCCCGGAAAGTAGGACCAAAGGTGTACACATCCTTGAACGACAGCGCCATGATTTCCGCTTCAAGCTGACCACTCACGGTTAAGTAAGCGGGACGACCAAAGAAATCTTGGCTGTAATCCACCTGCTTCTCATCGGTCAAGGGCACTTGGGTAAGGTCAAGGCTGGTGACATGGAACATTTCCCCAGCCCCCTCGCAGTCGCTGGCGGTGATCACCGGGGTATGCATCCACAAAAACCCCCGCTCTTGGAAAAATTGGTGGATGGCCGTGGCGCAGGCATTGCGGACTCGCATGACTGCTCCCAAGGTATTGGTGCGCGATCGCAAATGCCCAATGGTCCGCAAAAACTCGAAGGAGTGCCGTTTCTTTTGCAGCGGATAGGTCTCCGGATCGGATGTACCATAAACCTGGAACGATTGGGCCTTAAGTTCAATCCGCTGCCCCTTTCCTGGGGAGGGGACTAACGTTCCTGAGATTTCGATAGAGGCTCCCGTCGTCACTTGGGCCAAGGTCTCGTAGTTGGGAACACTCTCATCCACAATCACCTGAAGTCCGGCCATCGACGAACCATCGTTGACCTCAACAAAGGCAAATCCCTTAGAGTCTCGCTTTGTGCGCACCCATCCCTGGATGGTGGCGGGAGTATCAGGCTGTCCATTTTTTAAGACATCAGCGATACGGTGAGTCATAGTGTCGCGTCCAATCACTTCATAAACTAATCCGTATCCTAAGGTACCTTAAAAGGTCGCAGGCATCGGGAAACCCTACAGAGAACTTGAGTCCAAACTCTCAGCCTCACCAGGAGTTTGAGGCAAATGTAAGCCACATTCCTGCTTTAGTCCCTGAAACCGAGTATCCCGTTCATTGTCATCAGAAGCCATCAGCGGACGACTGGAGTGCCAGTCGCCAATCGTCACATACCCTTGGTCAAACATTGGATGATAGGGTAAGTCATACTTTTGCAAGTATTGATAAATATCCCGCGAATGCCAGTGCAGAATCGGCAGAATCTTATATAGCTCCATATGCCACCCAATCCGGTCGAGTGACTGTCGATGATCGGTTTGAGCCTCCCGTAAGCCTGCCAGCCATGCTGTTGCCTTCAGCTCCTTCATAGCTCGTTGCATTGGCTCCACTTTGCGGATTTGATCGTAACGGTTTAGGGCTTCCACATCCCCTTGTTCCCATAATCGACCAAAAATCGCCTCCATCCGGGCTGGGCTAATGGAGGACTGGTAAACCTTCAGATTCAGATGTAACCGATGACTGAGTTCTTCGGCAAATCGATAGGTTTCAGGGTGCAAATAGCCCGTGTCCACCCAAACCACTGGGATACTGGGCCGAACACTCGTGACCAAGTGCAGCATAACAGCGGATTGGATGCCGAAGCTTGTACTCATGACTAACCTGTCGCCAAAGGTGTCATCCGCCCAACGCACTAGCGCTTTGGCATCCACCTTACCCACTTGCTGGTTCATCACTTGCAGGTCAAACCTGGCATCTGCTGTTGTAGTCAATGTCACACCTGTCATAGACACTATGCTCGTATTGCTGAACGTTTATCTACTCTAGGCAGAGTACAGACAAACCTAGGGTTTCTCCACTCTAGAGCCAGGATAGTAAAAGCACACTAAATTGGCCAGCTTGGAAGTTAAACTGACCGTATCTTAATGGATATTGTCAAGTAACACCAGAGTATCTGTTGTCACCGCTTTTACAGAATTTAGATTGGGAGGCTGCTGCAACGCACTATGGCAGCCTGACTATATTTGCTGCGGCTTTTTGTTACAGTTTGTTTTTTGTTGATCATTTGTTTTTGTTGCTCATTTAGGTTTGTCTATATTTAAGTCGGGTCAGACGAACCGTAGGGTGGGAGATGGACCATCACCAAGACTGGGATTCTTTGTGAGAGTTGCGATCGCCTTGGGAGCGGTCATCGACTCGTTGCGGCACAGGCAACGTCACCACTGTATCCCCTTTCACAATAATCTTAATTTGGTGAGCAAGGCGAAGCTGAATAATTGGCTCACAAATCAGCGAACTGGCCGCTGTGACCAACCTTGCGGTGTGCATATCACGGCAATGGATTCGCAGTACGCCCCACCAGCGGGAAAGCTTACACGAATAGAGGATAGACAATTGGTTGTGTTCTTCAGGATTTTCTCGGTAGAAGTCGAGAATTAGGCGCGTGAGTTGAGAATACCAATTCATCATGACTAGAAATTGAACATTGCAATAACTGGGCAAACAGGATGGATAGCGTCCTATGACCATTGAATCGGGGTGAAAAGGATAAGACCTGATTCTGCTGATTCATGTCAAGGTTACTGGCACAGTAATAGACCCAAGTCACCAGGTCCATGTCATGTCCCTACGCTCTGGGTTCTAGTATTTATTGAAGCGCAAATCATAATCCGATGGGCAGTGGTGATACAAAGATTAAACCCTTTCATAAAGGCTCAAAATGGGGGTTGAGATCGATAAAATGCAGCGGTACCCTACTCTCCTTCGGTTGAGTCTTCGATTGGATGCCGAAAAACAGGCTCAATGGATGAGGACAATTTAATGTTCTTTTCAATGTTTACGCCAAATCACAGGAAAGAAGATAATTTTTTTTACGGTTTGCAACTAATCATTGCGAGAAGCCCGGACTGGAGAGAGAGAGCGAAAACCAAGGCTTGGGGGTGGCCTTGACTTGAGCTTAGCCTCCGCTTGAGTGTGACCAAGGTTTTGGGACTTGATATTGTCTTGCATAACCTTGGATTTGGGCGTGATACTTGGATGAGCGATGTGATTCAGCTACGGCTCATGGCTTGTCCGGCCAACCATCCGGTAGTCCAGGCATTCTGAAAGTTAAAGCCTCCTGTTACCCCATCAATGTCAAGAATTTCCCCGGCGAAAAATAACCCTGGGCAGCGACGACTGGCCAAGGTTTTGAAGTTCACGTCCTTGAGGCGCACCCCGCCACAAGTGACAAATTCGTCCTTGAACGTTCCTTTCCCACTGATGGAATACTCATCTTGGGTAAGGGTTTGAACCAGATGATGCAGGAGTGGTTTGGATAAATCGGCCCAGCGTCGCTCGGCAGGAATCTGGCTACGCTGGACAAGATAGCGCCAGAATCGGCGGGGTAGCCCTACGGGGCAGGCGGTGGCGATCGCCTTTCGACACCACTCCTCTTTTCGAGACCGCAAGATTTGCCGGACCTCATCTTGGGTGAGCGTGGGAAGCCAATTGACCCGCAGGTTGGCCTGATAGTCGCAATCGTGCAATAACCGTGCGCCCCAGGCGGAGAGTTTCAGGATTGCCGGACCACTCATCCCCCAGTGGGTAATCAGCAGGGGGCCTTGTTGTTGTAGTGCTTTAGTATTGGCGATGTTGAGTTGAACGCGAACTGGATTAATGGCAACACCCGCTAGGTCCGTCAAATCTGCATCGGTAATCTTAAAGGTAAATAAGGAGGGTACGGGAGGTTCAATGGGGTGGCCAAGGGATTGGGCCAGACGATACCCGCTGGGATGCCCCCCGGTGGCTAGGAGGAGGCGATCGCACCGCACTTCTTTTCCTGACTTGAGCTGGACCCATCACCCACCGTGACTGTCATCGGTTATCGAGGCTGATGGGGAGGGCGCTATGGGTCGTACGGCCTTGACCATCGAC
>JBFRWC010000063.1:0-3664 GCA_051439365.1 Leptolyngbyaceae cyanobacterium | reverse complement strand
CTGTCGTCCACCGCAGCCGCACCAACTGCCCTATCCAAGCCTGATAAGAGGCAGGGGCATGGTGCAGTTCTAGCC
The DNA here is from genome assembly GCA_051439365.1 of Leptolyngbyaceae cyanobacterium. GTDB lineage: Bacteria > Cyanobacteriota > Cyanobacteriia > CAKZMO01 > CAKZMO01 > JAAHGY01. Next base: position 3,589 of record JBFRWC010000063.1, on the reverse strand, counting down.
AGACCCAGTCCTGCCCGTCAGTTGGAGTCTCCTGAGGCCAAGCTTGGGACTGAGTCGGTAAAATCAGCCGACCTGACCACTGGGCCACAGGATGATAATGCTCTGATCTTAGGTCAGGTCGGGCCTCACGGAACTCATAGGCAATGGGGTCAGCAAGATCAGCCTGGAGATAACGGGCATAATTGGATGGTTGGGGATTTGTGGGGGAAGTAGAGGGCGATCGCACCCAGCGCACTCCCACCCCAGCCATACCAACGACCATTGTCGCTAGCATGATTTTCGGAAAACTCCACGCCCATCGCCGATGAACCGTATTCTTTTTGGGCAAGTCTGGTTGTGCTCCTGGCTGTGATCCTGACTGTGGATCTGATTGCGACATGGAATAATTCCTGAATGGATGGCTTCACAACGAACTAACGGCGACCCCCACTAATCTTAGCCCGATAGCCTAGGGCCACCAAACGCTGCAATAGGGTCTCCGCATGATCCCCCTGAATTTCCATTTCTTGCTCCTTGACCGTCCCCCCACTCCCGCACTGGGCTTTGAGTTTTTTCAGCAAGGCTTTCAAGGTATCAGGACTCGATTGAAACCCAGTCAGTACCGTCACGGTTTTGCCGCCTTTGCCCTTGCGCGTCGTTTGGATACGGATATCTTGTTGGGTGGGTGGTAAATCCGCCACTCCTCGCTCCGTTGCGTCCGCCGTGGAACCAAACTCAGAATAGACCACCCGATTCTTTTGCCCACCGGGCTGACCGTCCCCTTGGTGAGCGTCTTTCCGAGAGGTCTTACGTTTGGATGCCATCGTTCAACTCCTATAACAATTCACGTAACTGTTTTTGACTACTCCCCGCTAACTTACAATAGATGGGGCAAGATCACGCCTGGAAGAATAAGCAGTATCTAAGATTGAGGGTGACATTAATTGTACGTAAGTCTGAGTGAGGGAGAAACACGATGATCTGGTCATACGTTATTGTACTAAGCCTGGGTATTCTACTGGGATGGACCCTGGCCCGTTTCCGCGATCGCCTATTTCCCACTCCATCCACTACACCTGACCGAGCTGCACCTAACCCGACGGCCCTTAGCCCAATCCCAGCCACACCTGATTCCCTCCCACCCCAACCCACCACCTCGCAACCCACTATCCCTCCCCTCCCCCCCAACCACGCCCACCTTACGGTTGCCTTAGCTCATCACCTCGGCCAATACCAAGCCGGATTTTTAGCCCGGACCTCCCATGAATTGCGATCGCCCCTCAACCGAGTCATGAGCTTACAACAGTTAATCTTGGCGGACCTCTGTGACAACCCCGAAGAGGAACGGGACTTTACCCGCAAATCCTACGAAGCCGCCGAAGAATTACTAGCGCTCCTCGATCAAACCACCACCATTTCCAAACTGGCCCACGGCACCTTTCCCCTGCAGCTAGAACCCCTCTCGCTCATTGAGCGACTGTCTGAACTGCTAATGCAGACCCAACTTCATGCCAAAAATCGCAATTTGCGACTCACCATCGACTTGCCTGAAACAGAGGTGGAGGTAGTGGCGGATTTAGCCTGTCTCCGGCAAGTGCTCCTTAATTTAGTCACCACGCCCATTTATTTGATGGACGAAGGGTCTATCAACGTTACTCATCAAGTTAATACCGCTGAGCAAACCGTGAGCATTTATGTTGAGGATCAGCGTCCGGCCACTGCTTGGAGTGAATCGACCGAACTGGCTGATGCTATTCACGAAAAGGTGGACCCAATTAATACCCCACCCACAGCCGCAATGAAAGCGGAGATCAGTGAAGGCACCGAGTCTGGGTTACCTTCATCTAGCTGGGGATTATCCATGATCACCACAACCGAGTTGGTCGCGGCCATGCAGGGTAAACTGACGATCCTGGCCAGTTCCGCTGCTTCCGATCCCCATACCCGTGTCGAATGTATTTTGCCGTTGGGGAGCGATCGCCCGTCCCCAGTTTTGTGAGTGCTCTTCCCGTTTGTTATTCATCTCCCACGCATCACCTAGGGTAAGTTGTGCGATCGCCCAAGATGAATCAATCAATTATGGATTCCCAGTCTTTCCAATCTATGAATGTTGGGAGAATCCCGCAATGGCGATCGCCGAACAAGCTCTCATCGATCGAGGCTTAGAGCCAGAATCTACCAAGTTGTGTCGATGATAGATGGGGAATGTGGCAGGAGCGATCGCCCTTTTCGATGACAGAAAAGCGATCGCCCACCGTCTTCATGAAAGTTCCTCACACGACGAAGAAAGCGTGTATTTTCATTCAATAGGTCTGATGCCTAAGCCGATTAGCTGACAAAGTCCTTGGAAGGCTAATTCTTAAGATAACCAATGGGACAAGTCTCGATTGATGAGACCTTCCAACTGTTGGATATCATCTCGATAGATTCCAATAAGCTGCTGTCGAGTCACCTCATCCATTTTCTCCTTGGCAATATTACCCTTTACTAATTTTGTTCTCAGACTTTGTCTTTTTTCTAACGGTAAAAATAGCTTGATTAAAGATGCCATTGACGTACGAATGGGGTTATCTTTGGTTAGAAGTTTATGGAGCCAGGGTCTTTTGGGCAATCCTCCTTCACGCCCACGTTTACTCATATCTGGATAAAAGTCAGCGTTCACGTCAATAAACTCAAAGAGTTCTTTTAGAAAAACTGTGGGATTTTTGACCAAATCCTCGAACATTAAAATTTTAATCTTGTCTGAATTGAATACTTTGTAAAATGGACTCAATTCTTGATAGTAAAATCCCTTCGTGATGTATTGCGCTCTGGCCTCAATTGTTTCAGAGAAAGAGCGGCTTTCACCCCCATTTCTGATATACATCTGATAAGCAGAAAAAGCGCGATCGCTAGGATCTCGTAGGATCGCAATAATTTTGACATCAGGAATCGCATCTTTAATCAGTTCTGCTGACTCAGGATGCGCGTAATAAATGGTTGAAATCTCACCTAAAATATCAGTTTCCGGTGCCTCTTCAAATAAGGCCAGGTAGTCTTCTACTGTAGCGACACCTCCCCATTTGCGGTTAATCTCTCTGCTCTGAGCATTCATAAAGAAGAAAGTTTCTTTTTTAGGACACAAGTAAACGTCAGGATGTTGGCTGAGATAGTCATGCAATGATGTAGTTCCACATTTGCCAGCACCGATAATGATAAAGTGAGGGAAACGAGCCATTAAAACCTCCTGAAACTTGTGCAGATTCGCTTTGCTGAGGAATGTCATGAGGCATTCAGTACCAATCTTCATCCTTGAAATGACCAGCCGCCATAGTCTGTTTGACAATGACAAGAATCTCTACAAAAGTTTAACTTTCCTGAGGGGGTAGAGCTGGGTTAGTCTACCGCAAATTCCCTAGTTTGCTTGGTTTTAATCTTGGCTTTAATCTGTGAGTAAGGGGAGAGGGGCGATCGCTCTCATCTGGTTGACTGGCAAAAATTGGGGCTTGGGCGCGGAAACCGCTCCCCTACAAGGGATCTACCGTGTACACACAAGTCGAACCACCCCCTCTAACTCCCCCTTGCAAAGGGGGAGGACCGGAGTTTCCCCCCTTTGCAAGGGGGGACTAAG
>JBFRWC010000062.1:0-9667 GCA_051439365.1 Leptolyngbyaceae cyanobacterium | reverse complement strand
TCACACACCTCAAACAAGCATGAATAAGAACCCTAAGGCTATTTCTTGTAAAAAAATACCAACCTGCGGTGCGTTACGCTGGCGCTTTTCTGGTATGCCCTTTGGGCTATACAGTACCCTACAGCGGTATATTCTTTCTCAAAAATCACCTAATATCTCTGACTTTAGGATCCCCCTGCTATTGCTCCCATCAAAATGCGCTCTACCGCCTCCATATCCTCTGGAACCCGATACAGAGCTAGGCCCTGCGTAATGTTTTTTTGTGATCGATCCAGCCAGCCAAACCGCCAAATATCCCCAGTGGTCACAGCTCCCACAATTTGGGACTGCTGCTCAATGTCGGGGCTTTTTTCCCACTGGTCCAAGGCAATCAGTTCCACTGCCAGTTGGTTAAATCCTTTGGTTAGGTCTTCTTGTTTGGCCTCTACCACTAGCAATGGTCCTTGAGGTTGGAGCAAGAGATAATCCAAAATCCCTTGAAGCCAAGGATTCACCGCGATCGCGTATTCTATCCGTAGCTGGACCCCGCAGTGAATCGCCACATCGGTCACCAGTGGCGCAATCAATGTCTCACGTCGGGAGGTTTCATTGGTCAGGTCCACCAGGGGCAAAGTCTGGTTGATGCGATCGCAAGTGGCCTCTAGGTGGTCTAGTCGGCCCTGAAACTGAGGCCGATCAATCCGTTGCCGACAAAAACTGTAGCCATACTCTGCCAACAATTCATCTGCTGGAACTGCTAGCTTTCCAATCTGACTAAAGGTGTAGGACTGCTGGAGATTCAGAATCGCCATCGTACTATTGTCCTGAGAAACATTCTAAAAAACGTCAAGTAGCCCAGTTCCCCGGTTTCTTGGAGAAACCGGGGAACTTAAGCCGCTGGAGATCTAGGTTAGACCTTATTCTGATTGTCCCGTGCAGTGCGGACCCAATCCATCTGGGGCTTGACCAGGAAAGCAAAATATAGGGGAATCTTCCACAAAATGTAGAACGGAACAGACAGTAAGGCCATTGCCGAGACGCGATCGCGGCCAAAGCGAACCCAACTGGCAACAACGGTTAAAAGCAGGCAAATGCCTTGGAGGGCGATCGCTCCCAGCAAGACCCCTGGACTCAGCCCCATGCCCACACTGATGGCTGTCACGACCGCCACCGCCAACCAAATCAGAATTAGGAGAGACAAGGGAGGCACGCTCAAATCCAGGGCCAAGGCCAGTAAATCAAACTGGCGCTGTTGGCCAAAGGCTTGTAATAGTCGTGGCACTTGGGTCTGGAGCGTCTGTAAGTGACCATGTTCCCAACGGGTGCGTTGGCTCGTGGCTGCTGTATCTTGTTGGGGAAGACAACCAATGACTAGGGCTTCCCCACAGAAAACCGGGGCTTGAGAAGCGATCGCAAAATCCACCGACGACTGCATATCCTCGACAATATTGCCGCTGGCCAGGGAGATCGATCGGATGGTCGCCCAAGGAAAAGCCATCCCAGTTCCCGTCAATAAACAAGGCCACCCCAATCGCTGGAGTCCTAGTGGGCGGACCAAATTCTTGACCAAGAAAGCCAGCGCGGAAATGGCCGTTTTGCCGCTGGCATCTGGTGGCTGTTCCATGAGATAGCAAGCTTGGACAGGCCGTTGCGTCGTGATGGCTTTCTCAACTAACAGCGCAATAGCATCGGGTTGTACCATACAGTCTGCATCTACCACTATGACCACATCCGGCGGCTCAGTGGCCAAGTAGTTCAAGCCAAAATCCAGAGCATAGCCCTTGCCCCGCTTGTCCTCATCCTTCCGCTCTAGCACGGTCACTCCACACGCACGGGCCACCTCAGCCGTATCATCAGCACAATTATCTGCGACCACAATCACCTGCTCATCACCGACCCGATTACGGTTCAAGTAAGTCAAGGTATCATGAATAATGGTTGCCTCATCGTGGGCCGGAATTAGAATGGCCGTTTTGACTGAAGATTGGGGTTGAGCCATCCTCTGAGGCTGGGACTCTGTGGGACGAACAGCAGCCGTTAGGCATTCCACCACAAAAACAGCGACAGGAATTAGTAAAATCAGGATAGCCAAGCTCATAAATAGACTTATACTAATTGCAGCGAATGAGAAGAGAGAAGCCGTTTCCACTACACTGTGCCTCCAGAAGTTATCGTTTAGTCTATGGTCAGTCTACAACTGGCTCAAAATTGTTCGATTCCAATGTATCACTCCTAAGTCATAAGCGGGATAGTGTCAGTGGTTGGAACAAGGCCAAGACAAGGGGTCCAGTTTTGGAAAGTATTCCAATTTGGGCAGTGGGGTAATGGCATCACATGCGTCACAATAATGGAGAGTTTGGTTTCTGCTTGCCTCGTTGTAGTGCTTCCAGCAGGGGCAATTTCCTATGACCCATCACACTATGGCAGATCACGTGTTTCGGCTGAATCAGGTCCAACCTCAGCATCGCCCCTTCATTGGAGAAAATGCCTATCAGTTGGGAATGGCCCTGCAAAAGCAATGTCCAGTGTTACCCGGTATTGTTGTCTCGACCGTTTTCTTTGATGAATTCCTTGAGTCGGTGGACTGGGCTGACCCTTTGTTGGCTGATTTGCCTCACTCATCCCTCCATATTGATGTGGATAACCCGCTCCAACTCCAAGCGATCGCCCAACGTATTCAGCAGTCCGTGTTTGCCCACAAAATGGTCCCTGACCACCAAGCCACCATTTGCAATGCAGTTCAGGCCCTGGACTCTCCATTGGTGCTAGTCAGACCCCTCCTCGTTCTCCGCCAAAGCGTCTCATCCCCGTCCGTCCCAGCAAGCCACACTTTACCGAATCTCACATCTACAGACTTGCCCCATCATTTGTTGCCAAGTCAGATCAGCCGGAATGACCCCACCGAGCTGATCAAGACGATTCGCCAAATCTGGACCAGCTTTTTTCAGGCCAGCCATCTGTTTTATTGGCAACGGCTCGGTGTACCCTTTCGCCATTTGCAATTAGCCCTCTTGATCCAACCTGCTATCTCATCGATCGCGGCTGGCACCGCCCATGTCACCAAAGATTTTGTCGATATTACTGCCAGTTGGGGGTTGGTACACGGAGTCCAGACAGGTGATATTATCCCCGATCGATACTACACCTACGAGGATAGCCAAGTGACTCACCAGCACATTGGAGGCAAACGCTATGCCTATGCCTTGCAGGTGCCAGGGGAAAGAACCCAAGATCTGGCATCTAAGGCGGTTCCTGAGACAGGGGCAGAAAGTCCCATACCTCCCTCTAGCCTGTCGGCATGGGAACAACCGGATGCGGCAGACTTACCCACGGACTACTTGTGTCGTCATCTTCTGTCTGAGCAAGTTGCCCAACAGGTGGTTTTGACCGACACCATCCAGGCGCACATCCATCAACTGAGCCACGAACTGCGGAAAATGGTGGGAATTGCCCTCCATGTGGAGTGGTCGATCCATGCGCGATCGCCTAAAACGCCCCCGTTTAATCCAGCGTTATCCTGGACTCCTCCCACCCATCAACAAGAGTTACGTCACCAAGAATTAGCCCGAAATCTGGCGCAAGAGAAGTATGTGATTCAAGTCACCTATCTTTTCCCTAAGAAACAGAAGGGGCACGTTGCTCCCCCGCCAAACATGATATCGATTCCAGCAACTATCCCACCAGCGGGTCCGGCCATTCCCGCCACCCAAATGACAGATTCGGAATCCCTCGTGTCCGATCACGGGCTGTCCGCACCAAAACCTCCAGCACCGTCCGCCTCATCTACTTCCCAGAGGCCGAGTTCTTTGCCTCACCCTATTTTGAAAGGGTTGGGGGCTTCTGGGGGAAGTGTCACTGCTCCCGTGTGGGTGATTCAGGAGGTTAGCCAACTTGCTGGGGCCGAATCGATTAACCATTGCATTATTGTCACTCGCTGTATTACGTTTTCCTGGTTTAATGCGATCCGCAACGTCCAAGGGGTGGTGAGTGAACAAGGGGGCATGACTTCCCACGGTGCAATTTTGGCCCGGGACGTGGGGATTCCTGCGGTGGTAGGAGTGGCGGAGGCGTTGACCCATCTGAAAACAGGGGATTGGGTCATGTTGGATGGCGATCGCGGCACCATCACCCCTATTCCTCCTCCTTCTGATTCTTCTAAGATTTTCTCTAAGATTTCCCCAACTACACCTGCGGGAACAACCGTTAGCAAAACCAAAGCGGCGGAGCCAGCCCCCATCACTCCAGCCACCCAATTAATGCTGAGTTTAAGCCAGACTGATCAATTGGACCTGTTAGCCCAACTACCCGTCAACGGAGTTGGGTTGATTCGGTCTGAGTTAATGATTACGCCAATGTTGCAATCCCAATCCCTACAGCAATGGCTCCAACCGGATCAAGGCGATCGCTTTGGGCAAACTTTGGCAATATTAATTCAGCAATTTGCCCAAGCCTTCGCCCCCCGCCCCATTTGGTATCGCACCTTGGATTTGCGATCGCACGAATATCCTCAAGCGATGCCCACCTTATCCTTCCCAGAACCCAATCCGCTCCTAGGCTACCACGGTCCCATGAGTTATCAACTGGATTCTACCCTGTTCTTTGCCGAACTGAAAGCGCTGAAACAAGTGCAGGACAACGGGTTAGATAATGTGAATATTTTGCTGCCGTTTGTGCGCACTGTTGAAGAATTTCAATTTTGCCATGAGGCAATTCAACAAACAGGATGGCTGGATCATGGCAACGGCCAAGTCTGGATCATGGCGGAAGTGCCATCGGTACTATTTCTATTACCAGACTATGTGGCAGCTGGGGTTCAAGGGATTGCCATTGGTAGCAATGACTTGAATCACCTCATTCTAGCGATTGATCGTACGATCGTTCATCCCCATCAAACGGCGGGTCCAGCCAATCCTGCTGTGCTGAGAGCCATCCAAACCCTAATTAGCACAGCCAGAAAAGCCAACATTCCTTGCACATTATGTGGGGACTTGGCGAGTCAATCTCCAGAACTGATTGAATCCTTTATTCGCTGGGGTATTACAGCGCTCTCCGTAGAGCCGAATGTTGTGGAGCAAGTCCATGCCCACATCCGGCAAGCGGAGTGGCAGTTGTTTCGGGAATGGCAGCGCGATCGCTTTTCCCAGAATGAATCACTGGGGAGGTAGTGAGATCGAGATGGGCCAACAGGGGTGGGCCAACAGGGGTGGACCAACAGGGGTGGACCAACAGGGGTAGACCAACAGGGGTAGACCAACAGGGGTGGACCAACAGGGGTGGGCCAACAAAAATTAATGGACAGAGATAGGCCCTAAACCTTGTAAGAAATATCAGCAATTTGGAAGCCGAGAACATTAAAAATGTTTCGTTCTAAAGAGACCAAATCATTCGAGTACATCGAACCTTGCTTTTCCAAGGCTTGATGCATCGAAACTAGCCTTTCTAATCTTTGAGTAATACTATTCATTTCAGACTGCTGTTGGCACAGCCTTTTCCAAGCCGTATCCCAATTTGCCTCAACTGCACACTCAGGAGCTGAGAGATTTGGCTGCATTAACGGTCGGAGGCGATCGCAATGTTGCCGGAACAATTTTTGGAGGTAGTAGCTGGTAATCGGTGAAAGCTGCATCAATTCTCTCCTAAATCATAAGAAACACATGAGAAAAACCCAAAACCAGATTGCACAGACTGCAATCCACACACTGGTAGACCCATTTATCTGAGAGTGTTGAGACTCTTCGCCTGGAATAACTGCACCGTTTCGTGATGATGGCTCCATCACTGCGACGTAATTTGCGACGTAATTGTCGAAGTAGCCTACACCCTGCCAACCCAACTGATTCAATCTAGCTGATCGAGGTGAGCAGCATGTAATTTTAAATACACACTATTTCAGCGTCATCTGGCATCTTTGCTATATCAATCTTATCGTTGAGCGTCCAATTTAACGATATTGGGAGCCAACTCAATCCTATCTTAGGTAGCCTCAGGGAAGAATCCGCATATTTATGGATACATTCCTTAAACTTTGCCACAGGGTCAATCGCTGCTTTTTCGGCGAATTCTTCAATCTCTATACTGAAATAGTTGAGTGATATAGTTATCAAACTTTAAGTATTTTCACTTAAGCACACTATTGGAACTGATCATTAACCACCCTAGTGCGATATTGATTGAAACCTGTGAACGAATTGGATGGAAAATTCTAATGTTGCTGAGGATAAGGTCACTGAGGGCGCTGGATCATTGTTTCCAAGACCCGCTGCTTGGCATGGGGGTCAATTCCAAGCAGGCGAATATACTGGTTGGGGTGGCTGGCTAAGCAAGCGTTCAGTTGAGCGATCGCCTCCTCTGCATTCCGATGGTCGGGGAGCGCGCAAGGCTGCCATGCGTTCGCTCGAAACCGACGAGAATCAGCCTGTTCAACTCCCACAGAATATCCCTGGTTGATTAAGCTCCGCACTTGGTCTGCTACTTGAGGATCAATTCGTCCAGTTAGCGAGGATGCTGGGAAGGGTGTCTCTGTTATCGAGGGCTGAATGGGGGGCACCTTGTTAGGACTAGTACCATTGGCTGGGTTGGAGGGTTGGCCGGTTGGCCTAGCCATTGCGGGTGTTATCTTTGATCCCGGTTGAGGCCCCATATCGTGCCCTAGATGCTGATTGTATTCCCGTGCCAGTTTCATATCGGCAATGCGCTGCTGTTCTGCCACCATTGCTTGTCCCAGTTCTTGAAGATGGCGCAGGGTAAAGTTGGGTTTGGGGAAGGTAGGTGGACCACTGGTACTGTTGACGACGCGCAAGGAGACGGCTTCAATGCCGATGTCGTGGATAAAGCGCTCCACCTGTTCGTCATAGACTTGTGCTCTGAGAGCGCTAAAAAAGTCGATGGATTGGTTGGGAAAGGAGTCCACAAGGTCGCTGATTTCCTGGGAGGATAGCCCGTCAGGGGCAAAGATACCACCGACGATGCCGAGGCGATCGCGTCGATCCGGTGCCCAATAAAACTTTTCCATGCGGCCATCTCGGATCAGGGGTGCGTACAGGGTCGAAAAGTCGTTACCTGTAACAATAATAGGGACACGCCGTACGGGATTTTCGTCATAACTACCGGGGAGTTGGACGTTGGTGGGATCATCCGCAATATTCATCAAGGTACCGTTCACCAGTTGGGTATTGACGGTGTACTGGGTGCCCTGGTCAAATCGTCCGGCTCCAGCATCCAGATCATTGATAAAGAGAACGGCCATTTTGCCCCGCACCCGAACCCGTTCAGCGGCTTCTCGATAGCGCAAACGGATCAGCCGTGAGGGATCACCTGCATCCGGACTTTCTAGCTCCCCCGCTGACATTTGCACCACTTCCACCTTCATGCGCTCAAACACCAAGTCGCACTGAAATGTTTTGCCTTCGCCTTTACGCCCGTGGATGCCCAGAATCAGGGGCACTCGCACTCCAGGCAAGTCTAGAAAATTTTTGGTGATGTGGACCGCTAACTTGTTAAGAAATCGAGGAGAAATGTAGTAGGTCATGGGCTACCAGCTTGAGGTGAGCTACCCTATTATCCCCCCACACGGGTAAATTTTAAGGTGATGGAGAAAAGGCGATCGCGCTAGAAATGGCTTGACTAGCGTGACTTTCCGGCGGGGCTGGAAGTTGGAGATAGACCTCTGCATCTTCACCAGGAAGGGCGATCGCCTAGCAGTGATTTGACCCTGCATCCCCATATACCTCTGGTGCTTTTCACCCTATGGACTTTGGCGGTGTCCCCAACGCAAATCCGCTTCGGCCAACAGGGTCATCAGGGGAGCCGTAAGGTGAGCAATGCTCGTCAAGCCTAGACCCACGGTGACTAGGCACAGGAGATCGGGAGGAACATAGGTTGCATGGGGAGCAACGGTGCCACCTGCGACCATGAACACCAAGGCAATGAAGATTTCCAGTTTGACCGCATCTAAGGCTTTTATACGGTCGGGCAGGCTTTTGAACTTATTGGTGCGTCGCCAGGGCAATGGTTGCCACCAGCGCCAAGCCAGAACCGCTCCGACCAAGCGCACGTATCCCAGGGAGATTGATGCCAAAATTGCCCCGGCAATGTCACGCCAGCGGTGGCACCCAAGGAGATGGTAAGTGAGCCAGGTGTGGGCTAAGGCGGCTGGCAAGGTGATGGCCGCAGCAATCCAGACGATGGGGGGAATGGGAATGACCTCTTGATGATGGATGATCGATACCAAGGTCGCAATTCCGAGGGGAAGGTTGAGCAGGGCGATCGCAGGTTGCATCCCGCCCAAGCTATGACTGGTCTCCAGAATACGTTGCCAGAAAGTGAGTTGAGAGGGAGCGGCTAGAGGGTTGGGCAAATACAGTTGCCAGTGGCGCTGAATTTGCTGGATAGGGCCAATGGTCCAGCGGAGTCGTTGTTTTTTGTAGTCCTGGAAGTTTTCGGGAATTAGCCCCCGGCCAAAGGTTTCGGTTAGGAAAATAGAACGATAGCCCAACGCATGAATTCTCACGGCAGCCTCGGAGTCTTCGGTGAGACACCATTCGGCCCAGCCTCCGGCCTTTTCGATCGCCTCCTTGCGGGTGATGCACATGGTGCCAATGATAAAGCTAGCGACCCACTCATTTAGACAGGCTAGCTGCAACCGGAAAAACAGCATGTATTCCCAATAACAGGCCCGTAGATAAAAGCTGTGCTGCCAATCGCGGTAATCGTGGGGAGTTTGGACAAAGCCGATGGTGGGGACATCAAAAAAGCCCACCAGTCGTTCCAGAAAATCAGGTTGGGCCTGATAGTCAGCATCGATCACGGCAATGAGTTCCGCATCCTTGGTGGTGTGGGCTAGGGCAAAATTGAGCGCGCCTGCCTTGGCCCCTGGGAGTGGATCAACATGGAAAAAGCGAAACCGGGAGCCGAGGGAGTGGCAATGCTGCTCTACAGGTTGCCACAAATTCGGATCTTTGGTGTTGTTGTCAATGACTAGCACCTCAAAGTTGGGATAATGCATCTCACTGAGGGTGTTCAGGGTCGCACATACCACCTCTGGAGGTTCGGCGTAGCAGGGGACATGGAAGGACACTTTGGGGCAAGTGTCACGAGGTAGGGGATCAAGGGAGTGGCGAGGACGGTGCCAACGTTTGCGGAGCAGATAGGCTTGGGTAGGGAGCAGGGTGACGAGGATTAAGGGGAGCGCCAGCAGCCCCAGTCCCAAATTCCAGAAAATGAGCGATCGCGTCAACTCAGAAATAGGTAATGACTGAATGAAAGTGATGCCCCAGCCCAAACCAAAAAACAAGGTGAGGGCTGTTGCTGCCATCATAATGTGAGCAGCGACACAATAGTTCTTGAACCAGCGGCAAAAAATTAGGGACAAAATCATCCCAATCCCAGCAGCAGCAGTCGCCACCGTTGGATCGGCCCAGGTAGCCGCAATCCCACCCACCCCGATCCAGAGGACGGCGATCGCTCCCACCATCCGCACTGGAGTCTCCCAGGGGCGTAGGTGTTGGCTAATCAGTAGGGCGACGATGCCAGGGGTAGTTAAAATACCGACCAAGAGTCCCGGTTCAAAGAAACCAAAGTGGAGCCTGGGTTCAAACACTTCATAAATCATAGGTGGTGAGACATTGCTAATGATGGGTGAATTGCAAAATCCAAGACCTAGTACCGCTCGGCGTAAATAGCCCCCCCC
>JBFRWC010000061.1:0-7813 GCA_051439365.1 Leptolyngbyaceae cyanobacterium | reverse complement strand
GCAAGCACGGGGGCATTGCCCCAACGTCCCAACGTCCCAACGCCCCAACGCCCCAACGCCTTAAACTGGGCCTGGGGCAAGCACGGGGGCATTGCCCCAACGTCCCAACGTCCCAACGCCCCAACGCCTTAAACTGGGCCTGGGGCAAGCACGGGGGCATTGCCCCAACGTCCCAACGCCCCAACGTCCCAACGCCCCAACGCCCCAACCCCCTATAATGTCAAAGGCTGATCAACACTGTTCCCAGAAGGAGCGATCGCGACCATGACAGATTGGGTGAGGGTTATTGTTCAGACTCCCTTTATTAAGAAGTTAGAAGCGTTGGTTCCCCAGCATTCCTTGGTGGGAGATTCCGCGTTTTTCACCACCGAGCAATTTCCCTGGGCGTTGGAACTAGAGGAAAACTGGACCGTCATCCGGCAAGAATTGGAGCAAATTTTTGAGCGGGTGGAGGAATTGCCGAATTTTCAGGACATTATGCCCCGCCAACAGCGGATTAGTCCTGACGATGGCTGGAAAACCTATTACTTTTGCGCGTTTGGTTTTGTGGCCCAGAAAAATTGCGATCGCTGCCCCGAAACCTGGAAACTCATTCAGGATATCCCCGGTTTAAAAGTGGCCTTTTTTTCCATCCTCAGTCCCGGCAAACATATCCCACTCCACTATGGCAAACACAAAGGTTTGATCCGGTATCATTTGGGTCTCAAAATTCCGGAACCACGGGAGCAATGTCGGATTGAGGTAGACGGCACCATCGCCCACTGGGAAAATGGCAAAAGTCTCATTTTTGACGACACGTTTGACCATCAAGTGTGGAACGATACGGATGGCTACCGGGCGATCTTGTTTTTGGACATTGCCCGCCCGATGCGGTTTCCTCTGTCCTGGGTGAACTGGGTCGTCTCCCAACTTTTGGCGTTTTCTCCCCTCGCCCAACAGGCAAAGACCAATTATCAAGCCTGGGAAAAACGATTTGGCGAATCGGCGTGATTGGTTAGGCGGATCAGTGGGTAAGAACGATCGCAATAGGGGCGCGATCGCATTATTATAGAAACAGATTGTTAAGCAATGTGAAGGCAATTCCCGTGACGATTCAATCACCCGCAAATCCCGTTAGTCCCATCTCAGATCGATCGACCTCAGGCCGATCAACCTCAGACCAATCGACCCAAGACTGGACGTGGCGCGACTACACTATCCGCTACCAAGTGTCTGGGGAAGGGCAACCCTTGGTATTAATCCACGGGTTTGGTGCATCCATCGGCCACTGGCGCAAGAATAGCCCGGTCCTGGCTGCAGCAGGATATAAGGTCTTTGTGTTGGACTTGCTGGGGTTTGGGGCATCGGCCAAACCACCATTGGATTACAGTCTGGAACTGTGGGAAGACCTGCTAGTAGACTTCTGGAATGCTCATATCCAAGCCCCAACCGTGTTCATCGGCAACTCCATTGGGGGGCTGCTGGCACTAATGATGATGGCCCACCATCCCGACAAAGCGGCGGGTGGTGTCTTGCTCAACTGCGCTGGTGGCCTGAACCATCGCCCGGAAGAACTCAATCCGATTTTGGGTGCGGTAATGGGAACGTTTGCCAAGGTGGTCAACTCTCCGGTGATTGGGCCAATCATGTTTAACGAGATTCGGCGCAAGTTCCGGATTCGGGGAACCCTAAAACAGGTGTATGGCGATCGCACCGCTGTCACGGATGAACTGGTGGAAATTCTCCATCAGCCAAGCTGTGACCCTGGCGCTCAGAAGGTCTTCGCCTCGATTCTCACGGCTCCTCCTGGACCCCACCCCGCTGAACTGCTGCCTCAAATTACCCAACCCTTGCTCGTTCTCTGGGGAGATGCTGATCCCTGGACTCCCATCAGCGGGTCCACGATCTACCAAGAATTGGCCCAGCAGGAACCGGAGCGGGTTCAATTTCAGGCCATCCCTGGTGCAGGTCACTGTCCCCATGACGAATGTCCTGACAAGATAAATCCACCCATTATTGATTGGCTAGCGACAAGGGTTTGGGCTTAGGTTAGACCGCGATCGCGCCCTCAAATTGCCCCCAGAGCGATCGCTCCCGGATGGCCGCCTCAAATGCCATGATTGGAGTTGATGCAGTCGGAAAAAATGACGCGAAACATTCGACGCTCAACGGACTCGACGCTTAAGGCGCTGGGTTAGACAGAATACAAGCAACACATAGCAGGAAAATTTGGTCGTGACTCTTCCCTCTTCAAAGTCTCTGCCTCCAGGCAGTTCGGGACTGCCCTTTATTGGTGAAACCCTTAAATTCGCCCTCGACCCTGATTTTGTGGGTAAACGCCAGCTAAAGTATGGACCGATCTTCCGGACTCATTTGCTCGGTCGTCCCTCCATTGTGATGTCGGGACCAGAGGCCAATGAATTTATCTTGTCCAGTCATATGGATCATTTTTCCTGGAATGGGGGCTGGCCTAACACGTTTAAGGAACTGTTAGGAGAATCCCTGTTTTTGCAAGACGGGGAAAAGCATCTCCGCACCCGGCGCTTACTGATGCCTGCCTTTCATGGTAGGGCACTAGAGGGCTACTTCCGAACCATGCTGGAACTGTCCAATCGTTATTTGAAACAGTGGGAAGAATTGGGCACGTTCACTTGGCTCCAAGAAATGAAAACGTTCACCTTTGAGGTGGCCAGTGTGCTACTGGTGGGTGGTAAGCCTGGGGATGCCCAAATCGGTCAACTGTCTCACTGGTTTACCGAACTAACCAACGGGTTGTTCATGCCACCCATTCGCTGGTCGTGGTTACCCTATGGGAAAGCTATCCGGGCACGCGATCGCCTCCTCGCCCACATTGAACGAACCATTGAGGAACGGCGCAACAATCCTGGTCAGGATGCCCTAAGTCTGTTGTTGCAAACGGAAGATGAAGAGGGCAATCGCCTCAGTCTAGAAGAAATCAAGGTACAAGCCCTGCTCATGCTGTTTGCAGGCCACGAAACCTCCACGTCCATGCTCACGTCGTTGGTGATGTCGCTGGCTCAATATCCCGATGTTTGGGCTAAAGCTGTAGCGGAACAGGATGTCCTTGCAGCCCAGGGACCAATCTCAATGGATCAACTGCGGGCTATGCCTTATCTGGATCAAATGCTGAAGGAAGTAGAGCGGCTCTACCCCCCAGTTGGGGCCGGATTTCGCAAAGTCGTGAAGCCGTTTGAATTTAATGGCTACCATGTGCCAGAAGGATGGACCGTGGTCTATCCCATCAATGCCGCCCACCGTGATCCTCGTTGCTACAGCAATTGGCAGGAATTTGACCCCGATCGGTTTGGGCCTGAACGGGCTGAACATAAGCGGTTTGAGTATAGCCTAGTTGGATTTGGTGGCGGTCCCCGTACCTGTATTGGCCTTGCCTTTGCCCAGATGGAAATGAAGATCCTCGCGGCGCAATTGTTACGCGATTACACTTGGACCCTGACCCCTGACCAAAACCTAGCCATGATGCCTGTGCCTACATTGCACCCCGCTTCAGGGCTAGAGGTAACCCTGATAAAACGTTCGGTTAGAGAACTTAGGCGTAGGTAATCTTCCTTGAGACTACTGGCGAGCAGCCGTCGCCAGCGTTGTTGTGAGCTGAGGTTGGGGAGTAACGATTTGGCGAACAAAATCTACCAGTTTGCGATCGCCCACCTGGGCTACCCAATGGCTGGGCAACTTCCTTAAAAACCAGTGTACGGTCCAAGACAAGGATTCCTGGGGCCGAATTTCAGCGTACGGGCCTTGTTGCTCCAGTTCAACATAGGGGCTGGAGGCATTGGCAAAAATTTCAATTTCTCCTTCGGTCGGTGCTTGGCGCTCTAGCGCCACATCTGGAAATGCTTTGACGAGCAACTTATCACCATACACATGGGCCAGCCAACCTTCTGCCCCATCGGCATACAATTTCTGGTTCGTCTGGATAGCTTGGCGATCGTATTGGAACCAGGTGATGCCGTTGATATCCTGGGTGGTCAGCTCATCAAAGGGGCCGGACCCCAATTTTGCGTCTCCTGTAGGGTAAAAGGTGAGGCCGTCTGGGTGAACGCGAGAAATCTCCCAGGGAGCAAATGCTTGCACGTCCTCAGAGCGATTAGTGATTGTGTACTCTATAGCAATGCCACCCCGGTCTGGGTCAATGGCAAACTTTTTGCTAATTTGCAGGCCCAAGATGGGGGTCATCTCGCTCTGGGCAAGCAGGGCTAAGTCGTCCACCTGGACCGTATAGGGGTCGGAATCAATTTCCGCAATGGGGGGCCATTGCCATTGGTGTTGGGGACTTGGCCAGAAAGTGGACCCATAGTTGAGGGGGTGAGCTGAAGGAGGAGTGAGCATATTTTGATCATCGAGCTGAAAAGCTACGACCTTGGCCCCGTTGCTGGGGTCTACCTCAAAGTGGAGATTATCCAGGGTTAAGACGTAGTGACTGCCTTGACGAAACAAATCCCCCTGCTGCGTCCATTGGGGTGCCGCTAGGGCTGATTGGCTAGGGGCGATCCAGCTCATACAAAGGGCGATCGCCATTCCCAATACTAGCCCTAATCCTTGTCTTAATCCTTGCCTCAATCCTTGCCTCAATCCTTGCTCACACCCTTTCGTCATTGTCCCCGTCTCCATCCTGACCTCCAGGTTTGCTACACCGAACTCACTAGATCGAACTCACTAGATCGAACTCACTAGATCGAGTCAGATCTATCAGGTGATCGTCATTACCCAACTTCAATCATGGTAATAAGTCACACCAGACTGTTATAGAAAAATATGTATGTATACAAAAGTATACCCAGATTTAAGATTAGGTATCAATGCTCAGTTAAGATGACAGCCCTTGTGCCAGCCCATCCCTGGGTGATGTGCTGGAGAATGCCTTCCTCATGCTAAGACTGGATGTTTTACGTTTTCTAAATAAGGGGTCTGGCCCATCTTGCGTATATTGACGTTTCGTGCTGATAGCTCTTGGTGAGCAAGTGGGCATCCTAGAGGCTATCCGGAGGTCCATAGAGGAAGAAGCACCATGTCATATGAAGCTGGATTAGCGGCTTTTCAGCAAAATAAGTTTGAGGATGCGATCGCCTACCTATCTGCCTATTGTCAGGAATGTGACGCATCAGAGTCAGTCACCTCCCAGAAATACATGCAGGCCCATCGGGGCATCATCAAGTGCTATCAACAGTCAAACCAGTTGGATCAAGCGATCGCTCATTGCCAAGGGTTGGCGGATACCAAAAACACTGCTCTCAATATTTGGGTTGATCGCAATCTGCCCAAACTAGAGGCAGCCGCAGAGAAGGCCAAACAGCAGGCCGAGCAAGCCGATCAAATCGACGAGTCCACCGTTGTCGAACAAATGCCTTCCCAGCAGGAGCAAGACAACGAAGTCCTGCTACACCAAGGTATCAAAGCCTACAAAGATATGAAGCGCGATCGCGCCATCAAACTGCTAGAAGAGTACACAGAAGTTTGTACCAAGCTGGCCTCTCGCAACTATATGAATGCTCAGATGACCTTGATCAAGGCGTATCGAGAGGTCAAAGACTTTGAAAAGGCTGTAGCCCGATGTGAAGCCTTGGCGACCAGCGAAAACTTTGCCCTCAAAAGCTGGGCGACCAAGGCACTACCCAAACTCCAGGAAAATTTGGCTGAAATAAATCCGCCCCCTGACCCTGATACTGATGTAGCCGAAGCGACTGAAGCGACTCCAGCTAACCCAGTCACCCCGGTTGCAACCACACCGATTTCCACCCCTGCCGCAGGACGCACCTCAGCCCCGGCTGGGTTCAAACAGCCTTCTGTCTCCAGCTATATTTTTAATGCCACTGCCCATGGCCCCGCAAATTTGCAACGGGTTGAGCCACCCCCTCATCTACTAGCACTCTGCTCATCCTCGCCTGCTCGCCCATTGACCACAGCCCCTGTCGTCCAACCGGGTGAGATTTCTGACTCAATGATAGACGGATTAGCGATTGTTCCCAGACGAACCCATTAAGCGCTTCAACAAAACCATCCCCCAAAACCTCTCTTGCCTAGCCAACAGTCGTGGCTTCGATCGATAATGTGCATGATTGAATGTGCATGATTGATCAATAATGGTGCTGGGTTTAACTCTGATTATGTTAGTGAGTCTGGACGCAGCATCCGATTTTTAGAGCAGGAGATTTAGTCATAATCAATGGTGCATCATCCCTTACAAACACCCCACAGCGGCTATCACTGGGACGGCCAGACCCCGCGCTTCTTTGAGGGATGGTACTTTCGCGTTACGTTGCCGACCGTCGGCGAAACCTTCGCCTTTATGTACTCCATCGAAGATCCCATCGGCAACCAACCCCACAGCGGCGGAGCGGCCCAAATTTTGGGACCGCAAGACACCTACCTCTGCCGCACCTTCCGCAACACCCAAACCTTCTCTGCCAGTCGCACTACCCTCCGCCTCCGCCACCACCACTCCCCCACTCCCCCATGCCAAACTCCAAAATCCAAATTTCAAACCTCAACAGACTACTACCACGCCACCACCACCCATCACCAGGGTCAACTCATCGATCCTGGCATAGGTGCTGCCGCCATCTGGGACTACACTACTGAACCCGTTTACGGTTGGGGCGATCGCGATGTCCCCCAACAGTCCACGGCTGGCTGGCTTTCCCAATTTCCCATTTTTGAACCGGGCTGGCAGATTCTCATGGCCCACGGCTACTCAACCGGGTGGATTGAGTGGAATGGCGATCGCTACACCTTCGATCGTGCCCCAGCCTACAGTGAAAAAAATTGGGGGCGATCGTTCCCAGAAAAGTGGTTTTGGCTCAACTGTAACGCCTTTGACCAAACCCCCGATCTGGCCCTCACAGCAGGAGGGGGCCGTCGTCAAGTCCTCACCTGGATGGAAGAAGTCGCGTTGGTCGGCATCCATCACGAAGGCAAATTTTACGAATTCGTGCCCTGGAATAGCCAAGTCAGTTGGCACATCACCCCTTGGGGCTACTGGCAGATGACTGCCCAAAGTGGAACCCATCGAGTCGAACTCACAGGCACGACTCAAGAACCGGGCACTCCCCTCCGGGCACCCACCCACAATGGCTTAGTTTATGCTTGCCGTGACACCATGAAAGGACAGTTAAGCCTAAAACTTTGGCAACGGGAGCGATCATGTAATTTGACGTTGCTAGTAGATGCAACGAGTGCCCTGTGCGGATTAGAAGTAGGCGGCGGCCCTTGGGATGGAATTTGGCTGTCAAAATAAATGGTGTATAGTCAGTAGTACAGGGTATAGTGAGTTGTTCTCAGTGAAGAACAACGTTCCTTTGGGAGTGGCCTTATGCCATCACCATTCACCTGGGGCTGTAGCTCAGCTGGATAGAGCAACCGCCTCCTAAGCGGTAGGTCGCGCGTTCGAATCGCGCCAGTCCCGTCGAGATCAGTTTATTCCCCGACCTAGGTTTGGGTGTAAGTTGGGTGTAGGATCGCCCAATTAGACAGCCTTGAGGTGGACATTCAAGCGGCTGAGGCGGCAGCTAAGGGTATTCAGCAACCAGAGTTATTCAACCGCTATCAGCGAGAGATTAACCGGACGTTGTATGGGGCGATACTCCATCTGGAGTGGCGTTGCGCCATCGCTCAACTGGAGACTATTCAGCAGCAGAGAGGCGATCGTTAGTGGTTGTGATGGCGTTTGATGGGGCGATCGCCCAACTCCAATCCATCCAAGAGGAACGAAAACACAAAGAATCGATGATTTGGCTGGACTGACAACGAGAAATCAAGGGTTCTATGGGTTCGTTTGGTTAAAATGTGTCTGGGATAG
>JBFRWC010000060.1:0-6383 GCA_051439365.1 Leptolyngbyaceae cyanobacterium | reverse complement strand
ACTCCCCACTCCCCACTCTCCACTCCCCACTCCCCCACTCCCTAACTCTCCACCTCCGATGACCCTGAGCGCGTCAACGGAATCACAATATGGGTCATCGCTTGTTGGATAAAAGCATTGATAAACTCGTCCCGACGGTTAAGCTGAAATTGCTCCTGCACCACATCTGTCATGCCGCCATCGCCCCAAGTTTGTTCTTGCCGAAAATATTCGATAAAGCTTTTTCCGGCAATGTGGGTGAGATAGGCTCCCGTGACTCCCTGAAGGGCCTGACCAATCAGGGCTGTAGCAATATTCAGTTTGAGGGTGACGCTCCACAGCTCAAATGCGCCTTTGACAATCCCTAACCCAATCAAGGTTTTAGCCAGGGAAAGTCCCAAGGTTTTGGCCCGATCCCGGTTCACTTCACAGCCATAAACCTGGCCGATTTCGATCACCATTTGGGTGTTGATGGCAGCAGTGGCCAACAGATCCAACCCGGGTAGAGGCATCGCCGCAACCACGCCACCGCTAATCCACTGATATTTTTCGATGATGGCGATCGCCTCCTGTTGCCGTTGCTGGTCCAATCTCTGACGGGCATCATCCCCTAAGCGCTGGGTTTGCAGCAAAATGTTATCAGCTATCAGGGTTTCGCCTTCGTGGCGTAAGATATCGGCCATCCGTTGGAGCAGTGTGGTGACATCAGGTTTAGGTTGGCAGGGTTGGCTGGTCTGTGCAGAGTACGTATCGCCATCTGCCAAGACAACTGGGGCCGGGTTAGCGGCGATCGCCACCACATCTTCTGCCGCCAGCAAGCCTCGCACCCGTTGCCGTAGATGAGCCAGAATCTCATCTCGTTCCTCATCGGTGTACAGATCAGTTTTATTGAATAGGAGGAGCGATCGCTTCCCCAGGCTCACCAACTGTTGCAAGAGATCGGACTCAGTTTGCAGCAGATCATTCTCCACCACAAATAACAGGAGGTCCGCCTCCGTGGCCAACTGTCGTGCTTCCTCGCCCCGTGCTTGCCCCAACGCATCAGCATCCAGCAATCCCGGAGTATCCGTCAGTAAAATCTTGCGCGATACCCCAGCCAACTGCAAACGATAGGCCATGCTATGAGTGGTCGTTCCCATTGAAGCCGCTACCTGTCCCGCCTGTCGCCCCAAAATCGCGTTAATCGTGGAGGTTTTACCTGTGGACCCCACTCCCACAATGACGACTTGCAAATCTCCTTGCTGCATCAGAGTTTGAATCGCAGCCCGCCGTTGGAGCAGGGCCGTTTTGGCCAATGAATCTTGGATTTGATCCACCTGTCGCTGCACTGCATCCAGCGTCACCTCAGCGGCATCGGTTGCTTGGGTCGGCGCAATCGGGGAAGGTTGCCGCTTGCGGGGCCGCACTAAAAGAACCGCATAGTAGCCCAATGCCAGCAAAAGACCCACCAGAACGACCCCCAAGCAAATAACAACAACGGTTGCCAAGGTGGATGAAAACTCAGCGACACTGGTGTACAACTGGGTAATCGTTGTTGCTAGCCAAAGACCCAACAATATTAGCAGCACCAAACTTAGCAAGATCAGAAATAAACGCGCTCGGTACATAGCAAACCTTGAGGTCACGACCCAAAAACAGCAAGAAAGGGTGAAGCCGATGCTTGGTTCATAAAGACTTGATGAATCCATCAATATTCATAATTCTTTGCCACTGTATAGGTGCGGAAAACTTTTATAAAGAATCTCAGTAATAACAATGAGTTTTTGTGACTAATCCGTTACCCTGGTGAAAGCACGGGCTTTTCAAGTGATTATCCAGTTCCATCCACCATTTATGGGGTTGGTATGGGCTCGCCGAAGATATTCCTTACTCGTATAAATTTCTAAGAGATTCTAAGATATTCGTATTTACACGACGGTGGCAATTGCTAATATACAAGATCTTCAAGGTTTAACCCAGATTCAAGGTCTGTTCTTCATCAATTATGCTTGTCTATGCCCAATACTCTAGATATGATTTCAGTAGATTCTCATAGGTCACGACTTCTAAGATACTCATCCGTAGTGGTATTGCTGATATGGCACTGTAAACTTTTATGAGAGATACGGGAAACGTCCTAATTCCCGTGAAGCTACTGATGAAAGGGTGCTGATCGACAACCAAAACCTGATGATTTTACTGAGTACTACATAGGGTTGCACTACCACAGTGCCTAGGTTAACTGTCATGAGGGAAGTGGCCCACTTGGGTTGGATCAGAGATCTTGCAGTTTTTAGTTATTGCTAGGGAACAGTTATGCCAAAGAAGGTCAGCATGTTTGATATTGCCATCGATAACTTGTCGATGGCTGAGCTTCTCCCCAAGTTGAAGTTTGGCGGGATTGTTTTTACTCCGAACGTGGATCATGTGATGACACTCCGCCACGATGTGGACTTCCGCGATGTTTATCGCTGCGCTACTTATCGGACTTGTGATAGTCAGGTGTTAGTGTATGCATCTCGCTTCTTGGGGCGACCTTTAGTGGAGAAGATTTCGGGGTCCGACTTGTTTCCTGCTTTCTACCAACACTATGCCAAAGATGCAGACGTCAAAATCTTCTTGCTGGGAGCGCAAGAAGGTGTGGCCGCGATCGCTCAAGAGCGGATCAACCAGAAGGTGGGTCGGGACATGGTGGTTGGCGTCTATTCTCCCCCCTTCGGGTTTGAACATGACAAGGCTGAGTGCGATCGCATTATTGAGATGGTTGAAGCCTCTGGTGCCAATGTTCTGGCGATCGGCCTTGGTTCTCCCAAGCAGGAGCGCTGGATTTACCATCATAAAGATCGGTTCAAAAAAGCCAAGTTGTTTCTTGCCATTGGCGCAACGATCGATTTTGAGGCCGGCAATGTTTCCCGCGCCCCCGAGTGGGTGAGTAATGTGGGGCTGGAGTGGTTGTACCGTCTGATGCGAGAACCCCGTCGTCTGTGGAAGCGCTATATCCTAAACGATTTGCCATTCATCTGGGTGCTACTAGAGGAGTGGATCAAGAGCAAGCAGGAGCCACCTGTTGATACGACTCAGGTGAAGAATCCATCGAGCTAATATTTCTACCAGCCTGCTGATGGTAACCATGACTGCAAGCTCCTCAGGGTGATCTTTCCAAGATGTTCCCCATATGACTAACAGCCCGTTGTTCCGCTGGAACTGTGGGCTGTTTTTTGGTCAGTTTTTGAGCGTTACTTTTGGGAGTTACTGTGATCTTGCATATTGGGCTTCCACATAATCTTTTAGATCCATCGCCATACGGCGAATACCTCGTTGTTCATCTTTTTTGATAAAGGGAAAAAAGAGTGGACTCAGTAAACCAGAAACGGTTTCTTTGTGAATATATTTGGTTTGAGTAGGAGTTGTGTCGTATAGATCAAAGGTATGTTTGCTACGATAACCAGGGGCGATCGCAATCCACTGCAAGCGGGTATCGGGTTCCATATGGGTGACAATGGCTTGGAACTTGGTTTCCGGTTCGCTGGGAATTCGCTGGAGAGATAAGACCAGGGAATGCCCAATAGTAAAGGTTTGATTGGGATTGCGATCAAACAAAAAAGAATTCCAGTGGTGCCACTGATCGTTACGGCACAGGGTTTCCCACACAAAGGCGCGGGGGACATCCAGGTCTAGCTCTACACGAAGGGTTGGCATAGTTGATGGGATGGTTCAAAACAAAGACATAGCAAGAACATAGGTTACGCTGCAACCAAACTCAGGTATATCATTTGTTTTCTCCCCTAGGACCATACTTTTGTGTCGTTTTTTTGCGCGATCGCCCAGGGTTTGGCTCCCTTGCCAGAATGCTTGAGGCTTTCTATCTGCTGGGCTAGGGTGATTGGGCATTCGCTGGTATAGTAGCTAACCGATGGGTCAAGCGATAGTCCCTATGCTGAGGGCTATTTTGCCTATCTTCACTTACCTCTTCATTTCTGAATCTATGGTCCAGCTCACTCCGAATCCCAGTTTTAGTCTTACTCTACGTTGTCAGATTCCGAATCGCACCGGAATGTTGGCCAGTATTACCCAGGCGATCGCCACCGCTGGAGGAAACATTAGCCATATTGACCTGGTGGAATATGACCGCCAGGTGATTGTACGAGACATCGCCATCGATGCCTCCAGTGCCGACCATGCGACAGCCATCGCCACCGCCGTGAAGGGCCTGGAGGCAATCACTGTCCTCAGTGTGACCGACCGTACCTTTGGGATGCACCAAGGCGGAAAAATCAGCGTCCAGTGTAAACAAGCCCTCAGCCATCCCACCGACTTGGCCATGGCCTATACGCCGGGAGTCGGGCGGGTCTGTACGGCGATCGCGGAAGCCCCTGAGCGAGTGTATGAGCTAACGATCAAAAGCAACATTGTCGCGGTGGTCACCGATGGCAGTGCCGTGCTGGGTTTGGGCAATCTGGGACCAGAAGCGGCCCTCCCTGTGATGGAAGGCAAGGCGATGCTGTTTAAGGAGTTTGGCGGCGTGGATGCCTTTCCCATCTGCTTAGCCACCCAAGATGTGGACGAAATCGTGACTGCGGTCAAACATTTAGCTCCCGTATTTGGGGGGATCAACTTGGAAGATATTGGGGCACCTCGCTGTTTTGAAGTGGAAGCTCGCCTCCAGAAAGAACTGAACATTCCGGTGTTTCATGATGACCAACACGGGACAGCGGTGGTCAGTTTAGCGGCGCTCTACAATTCGCTCAAGTTGGTTAATAAAAAACTGGAGCAAGTGCGAATTGTGATTAATGGGGCGGGGGCCGCTGGGTTAGCTGTGGCCCAATTACTGAAACATGCCGGGGCCACCCAAATTCTACTGTGTGATTCTCAAGGGATTCTCAGTCGCGATCGCACCGACCTCAGTGCTAAAAAACAACAGTTTAGCTGTGATGAATCCGGCACCCTGGCCGATGCCCTCAAGAACGCCGACGTGTTCCTGGGGGTCAGCGTCCCTGGTGTCGTCAGTCCGCCAATGGTGAAAGCAATGGCCCCCGACCCGATTGTGTTTGCCATGGCCAACCCGATTCCTGAAATTCAGCCCGAACTGGTGGTGAACGATGTGGCAGTAATGGCTACGGGCCGGAGTGACTATCCCAACCAAATTAATAATGTGCTGGCGTTCCCTGGGATTTTCCGAGGAGCCTTGGACTGCCGAGCCACCGGAATGACCGTGAATATGTACATCGAAGCGGCGGGAGCGATCGCCTCTCTCGTTGATCCGGCAAACCTTGGCCCTGAACAGATCATTCCCTCCGTCTTCGACCGCCGGGTTGCTCCTGCTGTCGCCGCCGCTGTCCAAAAAGCAGCTCGACAAGATGGTGTTGCGGGACTTTAAGTTGCAGGACTTTAAGTTGCAGGACTTTAAGTTGCAGGACTTTAAGTCGCAGGACTTTAAGCCATATCAATGTTCCTTGCTAATCATGACGGAACCATGACTTTGTTAAGGTGTATGACAAGTTACTCCATATCGCCTGAGTTTGCCAGAAAGTGAGGAGGTTAGGGTTTTGCTGTTAGCGCTCAGGCATTATTTAATCCGTAGCTTACAGTGAGATATCTAGCGTCTTAGCTAACTTGGATAACATTAGGAGTTGTTGAACTATGTCAGATAGTCAAGTTCTTTTGGCTTTGTTGATTGCGTTAATCCCTGGCTTTTATGCCTTCAAGCTATCTACTGAGCTGTACAAGTAACGCGGTTGTCTCCCTCGTTCTGCGAGGACACTTTGGTCCGGGTAAGTGCCCTGTCTAGGGTGGGTTTTCTAACGAGACATCCATTAGGAGCAGGCCAGAAGCCGATTTTGCGTTGCTTCTGACCTGCTTTTTGATTGAATGTTACGACCTTGGGAGCAACTCTGCCATTTGGTGTGTCATTATAGTGAGAACTGTATAGCGTGTATTGTGTAGTGTGCTATGGCTTCGCCTCGTCGGTCTTCATCTTCCTCTCTTGCCGTTCGTCGACAATCTAGTGCTTTGATCCGCTCCCGCCCCCGCCGTTCTGCTAGGCCGGCCCAAAGTACCCGGAGTCAGGGCACAGAACTATGGCTCATGATTGGGGTGAATCTAATGATCGCGACCATCGCTGGACTCACTATTCTGCGCCTGCGGGACTACAATGCTGAGCAGCAAGTTAAATTACAAGACTTGGAAGTAGAATTGACCACCCTCGAACGTCGGGTAGACCATCTGCGTCGGGACTTTACCAGCTATTTTGATCCCCAACAAACTCGTAGCAATATGCGGATCTTGAGCGATCGCGTAGAAGCTGGACAGCGCAAAGTTGTCTTAATCGATCCTTCCCCGTCCTCTTGGCAACCAACCGAGATTCCAGCTAACCCGCAGCAGTAAGCCAAAACCCCAGTCTCTCAACGAAAGCTGGGGGTCTGAGG
>JBFRWC010000059.1:0-6105 GCA_051439365.1 Leptolyngbyaceae cyanobacterium | reverse complement strand
GATAAACCTCTCCACGCTGTCGTGCAACGGTTTGTGGTAACAAAGTTAGACCCGATCGGCTACACGACCTTTGAAATCCACCATTCTGATCCCAGCACTGCCGATGCTGATCCCCATGCCCAACCTGCGGCGCTAATTCTACCTGATTTGGCAACCTGCCCTGCTTGTTTGGCAGAATTATTTGATCCCAGCGATCGCCGCTACCGATATCCCCTAATCAACTGCACCCACTGCGGTCCCCGCTACAGCATTGTGCGATCGCTCCCCTACGACCGGGATAAAACCACGATGCAGGCATTCCCCATGTGCCCCCAGTGCCAGCAGGAATACGATGATCCCGGCGATCGCCGCTTCCATGCCCAGCCCACCGCCTGCCACCACTGCGGTCCCCATCTCGAATTTTGGGATCAGCAAGGTAATGCGATCGCGACCCATGAAGATGCCTTACAGCAGGCTATTGCCGCCATTCGCCAAGGCCAAATTCTAGCAGTGAAAGGTTTAGGCGGATTTCATCTGATGGCCGATGCCACTAACAACGCTGCTGTCACCACCCTGCGGCAACGCAAGCACCGTCCCCATAAACCCTTTGCGGTCATGTACCCCAACTTGGGATCACTGCGGGATCAGTGTGACGTTTCCGAGGCAGAAGCCGAGTTGCTAGAGAGTGCGATCGCCCCCATCGTCCTGGTTGCCATCAAGAACCCTCAGGTTCCGTTTGCGATCGCCCCTGCCACTAACCCCGGCAATCCCTTGCTGGGCGTGATGCTGCCCTACACCCCCCTGCATCACCTACTATTACGAGACCTCGGCCATCCCATCATCGCCACTAGTGGCAACCTATCCGGTGCTCCTCTCTGTTACGATAACCAGGATGCCTTAGAAAAGTTGGGAGCGATTGCCGACGGTTTTCTCGTCCACAATCGCCCCATCGAACAACCCACAGACGACTCCATCGTCCGATTCGTGCCCCTCGCCACAGGTGAGCAACAGCCGATGATTCTCCGTCGTGCCCGTGGCTATGCTCCCCTGCCAATTCCCCTACCCGAAATGGCAACCGATGATCCCAAAAAGGTAATCCTCGCGGTTGGAGGGCACCACAAAAACACCATCGCCCTCTACGCCAACGACAGGTTACTACTGAGCCAACATTTGGGAGATCTAGATAATGTTGCCGGGTGCGATCGCTTCCAATCCACCATCCAACACCTCTGCCAAGTCTGTAACCTCCAACCCACCCACATTGCTCATGATCTGCATCCGGACTATCACTCGACGCAGTTTGCCAAGGCAGAAGGCAGAAGGCAGAAGGCAGAAAATCAACCCCAAAATCCAAAATCTAAAATCCAAAATCCTTCCACTCCCCACCTCACCCCTGTCCAACACCACTACGCCCACCTCCTCGCCGCCCTTGCAGACAACCAGTGGCAACCTCCCGCCTTCGGGATCACCTGGGATGGCACGGGTTACGGCCTGGATCAGACGATTTGGGGCGGAGAAATCCTGTGGTTGGGCGATCGCCCAACCAATGACCACGGATTTGAGCGAGTGGCCCATCTGCGATCGTTTCCCCTACCCGGCGGCGAAAAAGCGGTGAAAGATCCGCGACGGTGCGCTTGGGGGTTGCTATATGAAGTGTGGGACGATCGCGCTTTCGAGATCGCCATGACCCTACCCCAACCGTTGTTTGAACCTCAGGAGTTGCAAGTATTGCAAACGATGCTGCAACGGGGCCTGAATTCTCCCCGAACCTCCAGCATGGGGCGGTTATTTGATGGGGTGTCAGCACTGATTAATTGCTGTCGGCAAGTAACCTTTGAGGGGCAGGCGGCAATGGCTTTGGAATATGCGGCGGCAGGCAGAAGCAAGGAATCGAGAAACGAGGGAGATGATGGAATGGCACAACACCATTCTAATAGCAGTATGATTTATCCTTACTCTATTACTAATCGTTCCCTTTGTACTTCTGTTGAGTCAAAGACTCTATTGCAATTTGACTATGAATCGATGCTTAGTGCCATTATTAACGATTTACAAAAGGGTGTGACCGTCTCCCAAATTTCTGCAACGTTTCACAACACCTTAATTGCTGGATTTGCCCAAATCATGCAGACTTTAAGCCAGAGCTATCCAGGAACCCAGCAAGTGGTTTTAACGGGTGGTTGCTTCCAAAATCACTATTTGCTGACAAAGATGGTGAAGGCATTAGAATCCTTGAGCCTCTCTGTAGGTTGGCACCATCAAATTCCACCAAATGATGGGGGAATTGCGGTAGGACAAGTGATGGCGGTCTTACGCCAGTATTGCCAGCAAGATGTTAGCACGCACGTTAAACAAAACTGAAGAATAGTATAGGAGAAGCCAATGTGTCTTTCTGTGCCGGGACAATTGATTAGTATTAACGATCGGAGCGATCGCCCTAATGATGCCAATTTGTGGCGAACGGGGAATGTCAGCTTTGGCGGTGTGGTCAAGGAGATCAGCCTTGCTTATGTGCCCGAAGCCAAGGTGGGAGATTACGTTATTGTCCATGTCGGTTTTGCGCTGAGTATTGTGGATCAAGAGGAGGCAGAAGAAACGTTAAGTTACTTAGATAAACTAGAGTTAAGCCTGGAGTAACGCGATATAGTAGAGAGGTACAATTCTATGGCAAGCATCAATCTAGGTACAGTTTTTTGTTAGGAATTGATGACGGTTAGTTTAAGCTTGGCGCGGTCGCTAAAACTCAATTGCTAAAACCCAATCGCTAAAACTCAACTATTGTCCCTAACATGTTTGTTGAGTCCATTGATTTAAGTGAATTTAATTAAGTGGCTTGACCTTTATTTGGGTCTTAGGAGGAGTAGCAGGAGGGTAAAGTCAAATATTGCTCTACATTGAATGAGAACAACGCAGATTCAAGGTTCTTTCCCCCAGCCTCAAGTTTTATTTTTAAGTCTTTTTTCAAGTCCCTATACGGTTAATCAGGAGAGTCTTGGAATCGCAATTTTTTTTAGGTATGCGATCGCCAGCTCTTGAACGTAAATTGAGAGGAGTAGTAGATCTATGGGATCTCAAACGTTTGCTGCATTGGATGGCAACGAAGCAGTGGCTCGTGTGGCCTACCAAGTGAGTGAGGTGGTGGCGATTTATCCAATCACGCCCTCGTCACCGATGGGAGAATGGTGTGATGCCTGGGCGGCAGCAGGGCAACCCAACGCCTGGGGGACGATCCCGACGGTGGTGGAGATGCAGAGCGAGGGCGGAGCCGCTGGTGCGGTACATGGTGCCCTGCAAGCGGGAGCCTTGACCACCACGTTCACGGCATCGCAAGGGCTATTGCTAATGATGCCCAACCTGTACAAGATTGCGGGGGAACTGACTCCGGCGGTGATTCATGTGTCAGCGCGATCGCTGGCGGCTCAGGCGTTGTCCATTTTCGGCGACCACAGTGATGTGACGGCCATGCGGTCCACGGGTTGCGCGATGATGGCCTCTGGCTCGGTGCAGGAAGCCCATGATATGGCGGCGATCGCCGCTCGGGCCACGATGGATTCTCGGATTCCCATCATTCACTTCTTTGACGGGTTCCGGACGTCCCACGAAATTCAGAAGATTGAGCTACTGCCAGAGGGCTTTATGGCAGAGTATGTCCCGCTTGAGACCGTGCTGGCTCACCGATCCCGCGCTCTTACACCCGATCGTCCAGTCCTCCGAGGCACCGCCCAGAACCCGGATGTTTATTTCCAGGCACGGGAAACGGTCAACCCCTACTACGATGCTTGCGCTGACATTACCCAAGCGGCGATGGATGAGTTTGCCCGTCTCGGTGGTCGTCAGTATCAGATTTATGAATACCACGGCGCTCCTGATGCAGAGCGGGTGGTGATTTTGATGGGGTCCGGGGCTGAAACCGCCCATGAAGCCATCGACGGCTTGGTAGCCCAGGGTGAGAAAGTTGGGGTCTTGAAGATCCGGCTGTATCGCCCGTTTGCGATGGAGAAATTTGTGGCGGCGCTGCCAGCCACGGTGAAGGCGTTGGCGGTGTTGGATCGGACTAAGGAACCGGGTAGTGGCGGTGAACCGCTGTACTTGGATGTGGTGACAGCGTTGATGGAATGCGATCGCCTTGACATCAAAGTCGTGGGTGGCC
This sequence comes from Leptolyngbyaceae cyanobacterium, assembly GCA_051439365.1. GTDB lineage: Bacteria > Cyanobacteriota > Cyanobacteriia > CAKZMO01 > CAKZMO01 > JAAHGY01. The sequence goes on along the minus strand of JBFRWC010000059.1, from coordinate 1,976 downwards.
GCTATGGCTTGTCCTCGAAGGAATTTACCCCAGCGATGGTGAAGGCCGTGTTGGATAATCTGTCGCAAGCCAAGCCCAAGAACCACTTTACGGTCGGTATCAAAGACGATGTAACCAATACCTCGCTGGACTATGATGCTGATTTCTCCACCGAATCAGACAAGGTGGTTCGGGCCGTTTTCTACGGGTTTGGGTCTGATGGGACGGTCGGAGCTAACAAAAACTCAATCAAGATTATTGCCGGGGAAACGGATAACTACGCCCAAGGGTACTTTGTTTACGATTCCAAGAAATCTGGCTCAGTCACCACCTCTCACTTGCGGTTTGGCCCAGAGCCGATTCGTTCCACCTATTTGATTACCAAAGCCAACTTTGTGGCCTGCCACCAGTGGGAATTTTTGGACAAGTTTGAAGTGTTGGCTGAAGCGTTGCCTGGAGCGACTTTCTTGCTGAACAGTCCCTTCAACCCAGAGGAAACTTGGGTACGGATGCCAGCAGCGATTAAGGCAGCGGTGGTGGAAAAGCAGGTGAAACTACACGTCATTGATGCGTCCAAGGTGGCCAGGGATGCGGGCATGGGTCGCCGGATTAACACGGTGATGCAGGTGTGCTTCTTTGCGGTGGCGGGAGTGTTGCCACGGGACGAGGCGATCGCCCAAATCAAGAAAGCCATTCGCAAGACCTACGGCAAGAAGGGCGAATCCGTGGTAGCGATGAACCTGAAGGCAGTGGATGCGGCCCTGGATCATCTGCATGAAGTACCTTACAGCACCTACGCGGCTCCTGAAACTAATGGCGCGGCGGCTCCGATCAACACGATTCCCGACACGGCTCCAGCCTTTGTCCGGGATGTTATCGGCACGATCATGGCCCGACATGGGGACGACTTACCCGTGAGCGCCCTGCCTGTGGACGGTACCTTCCCCACGGACACGGCCAAGTGGGAAAAACGTAACGTCGGCCAAGAAATTCCCGTTTGGGACCCGGAGGTGTGTGTCCAGTGCGGCAAGTGCATCATGGTCTGCCCCCACGCGGTCATTCGCTCCAAAGTGTATGAGCCTGCGGCGTTAGAGCAAGCGCCGGAGACGTTCAAGAGCATCGATGCCAAGGATAAAGTCCGGCGGCAGCAGTCCCTCAAGTTTACGATTCAAGTGGCCCCAGAAGACTGCACTGGATGCGCCCTTTGTGTGGAAATTTGTCCGGCGAAAAATCGGGCTGAACCCAAGAAACGGGCGATCAATATGGAACCGCAGTTGCCCTTGCGGGAGCAGGAAAAAGAGAATTGGGATTTCTTCCTCAACAACTTGGCCAATCCCAATCGCCAAGAGTTGAACCTGAAGCGTATCGCCCATCAGCAAATGCAGGAGCCATTGTTTGAGTTTTCCGGTGCTTGTGCGGGGTGTGGCGAGACTCCCTATGTGAAATTGGCGAGTCAATTGTTTGGCGATCGCATGTTGATTGCCAACGCTACAGGTTGTTCCTCCATTTACGGCGGCAACTTGCCCACAGCCCCTTGGGTGAAGAATGCCGAAGGGCGTGGCCCCACTTGGTCCAACTCTCTGTTTGAAGACAACGCCGAATTTGGTTTTGGTTTCCGACTGGCGATCGATAAGCAGGCTGAATTTGCCCGTGAGTTAGTGAAGCTATTGGGGGCCGACTCCAGTGGCGTTCTGCCAACAGACTGGGCCGCAGCGATTTTGGATGCCGATCAATCCGATGAAGCGGGTATCTTTGACCAGCGGCAACGGGTGGCCCAACTGAAACGCCACATTGCCGAAGCGTTGGAACGGGGCGTGGATGCGGAACTCCAGCAGAAACTGGAAGGCTTGGATGCGGTCGCGGACTACTTGTGCAAGAAGAGTGTGTGGCTCGTCGGCGGTGATGGCTGGGCCTATGACATTGGCTACGGCGGCTTGGATCACGTATTGGCCAGCGATCGCAATGTCAACGTCTTGGTGATGGATACAGAAGTTTAC
>JBFRWC010000058.1:0-6450 GCA_051439365.1 Leptolyngbyaceae cyanobacterium | reverse complement strand
CCTGACCCAAGGCAGGGACAAGGTTTTAGGCAGTTTTGTCAGTCAATCAGGAACATACCACCGTAGGGTGCTGTTAGCGTCAGCGTAACGCACCGCAAATTGGTAATTTCATTGCAAAAAATCGCCTAAGACTATTTGAACCAGCACCTCCTAATGGTGACCCTTGGCTTGCATGAACAACTCATCTATCTTCAGTGTTCCCAAATTTACGACAACCCAACAGAAGTGGCGCAAAAACCAAGACAAATATCAGGGGATAAACTTAGGTCGTAAAAATCAGTATGATAGCTATGGTTCCACTCCGAAGTTTTGCGGTTCGCCATGTCTACTGACTCTGTTCGGTCTACCCCTGTTTCTGCCCAGTCATCTGCTGCCGATCCGTCCCCAGCGATCGCCTCCGCTCCACAGATCTCGGCCACCAAGGGATTTGACAATCACCATGCCCCTGATCCAAAGCATATTGATGCCTGTGTCCATTGTGGGTTTTGCTTGGTGACGTGTCCCAGTTACCGAGTGCTGGGGACAGAGATGGATTCGCCGAGGGGGCGAATTTATTTGATGGATGGGATTCAAACCCAGCAAATTCCCCTCAATCAAACAACCGCCCAACATTTTGATTCTTGTTTAGGGTGTTTGGCCTGCACGACAGCCTGTCCCTCTGGCGTGCCTTATGACCAATTGATTGCGGCGACTCGGCCTCAGGTGGAACGGAATCAGCCACGGACACTGGGCGATCGCCTCTTCCGCCAACTCTTATTTTCGCTTTTCCCCTATCCCAACCGTCTCCGCTGGTTGCTGGTGCCCTTGTTTTTATATCAACGATTGGGTGGGCGATCGCTCCTCCGTTCTGCCCCGATTCGCTCCCTTCTAGAGCGGGTCTCACCTCGGCTGGCAGCAATGGAAGCGTTGCTCCCAGAGATTACCCCCGCCTCGTTTCGCAAGTCTCTGCCCACGGTGATTCCGGCCCAAGGCAAAACTCGCTACCGGGTGGGCATGGTGTTGGGGTGTGTGCAACAGCTCTTTTTCTCGGAAGTGAATGCCGCGACTGCACGGGTGTTAACGGCGAATGGCTGTGAGGTGGTGATTCCAACATCCCAAGGCTGCTGTGCCGCTCTGCCCCATCATCAAGGACAAGAGGCTCAAGCCCAAGCGTTAGCCCGTCAAATGATCGATGCATTTGCGGATACCAATGTGGATGCAGTGGTGATCAATGCGGCGGGCTGTGGTCATACGCTGAAGGAATATGGCCAGATTTTGCAGGAGGATGATGATTACCGAGAACGGGCGATCGCTTTCTCTCAGCAGGTCAAAGATATCCACGAATGGTTGGCCAAAATCGGCCTGACTGCCACGCTCCATCCGTTACAGGACAGACCATTGCCGATGGTGTACCAAGATGCTTGCCACTTACTGCACGGGCAGCAAATTAGCCTGCAACCCCGTCAACTGTTGCGGCAAATTCCGGGAGTTGAGTTGCGGGAGCCTGTGGATGCGGCGCTCTGTTGTGGGAGTGCGGGTGTGTACAATATGCTACAACCAGAGATCGCTGCTGAACTGGGTCAGCAAAAAGTCGAGAATTTACTCAATACCGGAGCCACAGTGATTGCCTCTCCCAATCCGGGCTGTTCGCTCCAAATTCAGAATCATTTGCAACTTCAAGATAAAGTGGCCACCGTCATTCATCCCATTATTCTGCTAGATTACGCTACCCGTGGTGTTCTGTTGCAGACCTCGAAGACTTGAAATAACGCCTTAGGAGAATTTAGGGCGATCGCCCTTTCCCCTAAAACTTTTCCCTAGAAATTCGATAATGGATGATTATCTTGCAATACCCCCAAGCCCGATGAGTTGAGAACCACTGAGCAGCTTCGCCGTCGGGAACGGATCGATTGGTCTGATGGGTCCGGCCCCTGATTGGCAGCGACAGTAGCAGTCATATCCACACAGGGATAGACCGCTAAATATTCCCCCACATCGTTAAATACCCGCACCCTGTAACCGAAGGTTTGGGCAGCTTGGCCAAAATGGTGGACAAAGCGATAGCGCTCCAGGTAATCTGACACGTTCCAAAGTTGCCGATGAACGATGAGATCGACATAAGCAGGTTGCGTCTCGGTCACAGGATAAGCAATCCAGCCCTTGAGTAACTTACCCCCGACCTGTTGCCGAATCCACCATAGGCTAGGGGGGGTAAGACCAGATGTCGAAATCATGGTACTGGTGATCGTGGGGCGATCGCTCACCACTTCTGTTGCATTCAACCAATTCAATTCCACTGGGGCCAAGATCGGGCTAGGGTGGGATGGCAGCGACGATTCTTGCGCTAACCCTGGATCACAGGAGATGCCCCATCCCACCAACCACAGCAAGAATAATGGAGTGAGGAGGGGCGATCGCCAACGAAGGATAGTCGTGAAATAAAACTTCATGGGTAAATTGGTGCGTCCAGCACGTGTCAGAATCACTTCCGAGTCCCTGATAGAGTGGAACACTCACAAAAACTGAAATCCAAGTGTGGAAACCCACCCCTGTTCACAGTAACAGGGCATCCACAAATCTTAGAGAATATTAGTATCTCAAATTAAGTCAAACGTGGAGGGTTGGCTCTATAGAGATGCCAATTTCATAACTGGCCTCTATGGACTGTTGAATCGGCTTCTGCCCGCAGCGACCAAACTCCACCCGTTGTTCAGGAGGATCGCAATGCCTATAAAAGACGGACCCAATCGTTCATGGCCACGACTCATTGGTAACGTGTTGTTACTATTATCATCGGCCTATCTCCTCGTTAATATCTTCTTTCCCCAACTTTTCGCCCCTTCAACCCCTAAGGTACCCTATAGTCAATTCATTCATCAGATCAAAGATGGTGAAGTGATGCGGGTTTCTGTGGGACAAGACGAGATTCGCTATCAGCTCGCTCAAGGCAGTAGCGAACCGGGCGCGGTCTATGCCACCACTCCCGTTCTCGATCTCGATTTGCCCAAACTGTTAGAGGAAAGTGGAGTGGAATTTGCGGCCAAGCCCCCCGCCACAAGTAACTGGTTTACCAGTCTCCTCGGTTGGGTGATTCCCCCGTTGATTTTCGTCGGCGTGTGGCAGTTGTTCTTAGGACGGCGCATGGGTGGTCCCCAAGGGGCATTGTCCATCACCAAAAACAAGGCCAGAGTCTATGTAGAGGGCGATGACAACAAAGTCAAATTCGACGACGTGGCTGGAGTGGAAGAAGCCAAAGCGGAACTGGTCGAAGTGGTCGATTTCCTCAAGGATGCCAAGCGGTTCACGAACCTAGGTGCCCGGATTCCTAAGGGGGTGCTGTTGGTCGGCCCTCCTGGAACAGGTAAAACCTTACTGGCCAAGGCAGTCGCTGGGGAAGCAGGCGTGCCCTTCTTCAGTATTTCTGGCTCGGAATTCGTGGAGCTATTTGTCGGGGCTGGGGCCGCACGGGTCCGGGACTTGTTTGAGCAAGCCAAGAAGCAGGCTCCCTGTATTGTGTTTATTGATGAGTTGGATGCCATTGGGAAGTCCCGTGCTTCTGGCGGATTCTACGGTGGTAACGATGAACGGGAACAAACCCTAAACCAATTGCTCACCGAAATGGACGGCTTTGCGGTTGGCGACGATACGGTGATTGTGTTGGCCGCAACGAACCGTCCGGAATCGCTGGATCAAGCGCTGTTGCGTCCGGGTCGTTTTGATCGTCAAGTGCTGGTCGATCGCCCTGACCTGTCGGGTCGGCAAGCCATTTTGGATATCTATGCCCAGAAGGTGAAGTTGGGACCAGATGTGGATCTGAATGCGTTGGCGACTCGCACCCCCGGTTTTGCTGGGGCTGATCTGGCCAACCTGGTGAACGAAGCTGCACTGTTGGCGGCTCGGAATCGGCGGGACGTGGTGATGCAGGAAGACTTTGCTGAGGCGGTCGAGCGCGTTGTGGCCGGACTGGAGAAAAAGAGTCGGGTGCTCAATGACAAAGAGAAGAAAATCGTGGCTTACCATGAGGTTGGTCATGCCCTCGTGGGGGCACTGATGCCCGGAACCGATACGGTAGCCAAGATTTCGATCATTCCCAGGGGAATGGCAGCACTGGGCTACACGCTCCAACTGCCTACGGAAGATCGGTTTTTGCTCAACCAGGATGAACTCAAGGGTCAGATCACGACGCTATTGGGGGGGCGGTCTGCGGAAGAAATTATTTTTGGGAGCATCACCACCGGGGCGGCGAATGACCTGCAACGGGCCACGGATTTGGCAGAACGGATGGTGACGACCTATGGCATGAGCGAGGTGCTGGGACCGTTGGCCTACCAGCAAGGGCAGCAGTCCTCCTTCTTGGATAATGGAATGCCCAATCCCCGTCGCTCGGTCAGCGATGAAACCGCTAAGGCGATTGATAACGAGGTCAAGGGTCTGGTTGAAACGGCCCACCAAGATGCCCTTGATTTACTCCGACACAATCGGGACTTGTTGGAGCGAGCAGCCTTGCGGCTGTTGGAGGTCGAGGTGATTGAAGGGGATGAACTGAAGCAGTTTCTCACCGACGCTCGTCCACTCGATCAGGAACCCGTGATGATGGGAGATATGGGCGCGATCGCCTAACCTTACCTTGGTCCTCAAATTTTGAACAACCGGGGTTCTCGTAGAACTCCGGTTTTTGCGGAGGGGCATCGATAAATATTGCGATTATTAACGGGAATAATCCCCTGGGTTATTCTGATGCTATCAATCGCTATTATCGGATACAGGGTTTGTGTCCCCAGGGTGCTTGGCATTACGGGTTGGCACAGGTCTTAGCATTGTTTCGATAACATCCAGGAGGTAATCCCTTGACAAATACAGTTTTGTTTGCAGCGATCTCAACGGCGGCTTGGTCTCCCAAAGTGGGCATTTTGATGTCTACCTGCAATCTTTTTGCCATTGTGGTGGGGTACTACGCCATCCAAAAACGAGGCGTTGGTCCTGCTTTGCCCCTGCCCTTGCCTGCGGTCTTCACGGGTTTTGGCATCCCTGAATTACTGGCTACTGCCAGTTTCGGGCACTTGTTGGGGGCTGGATTAATTCTAGGATTAGCAAACGCAGGGTTGCTCTGATCAGCTCGCGTACAGTTAATGTGTTCAGCCGCTGGTGCGTTCAGCAACCCATACTCTTCTGGGGGCTTTTGCCATTGCTAACGCATCCTACAAATTTTCTAAAGAGACCCAGCCTCCTTGAACCCTACACGAAATCAAGGAGGGCTGTGGGCCATGGTCGGAGGTAAGGATGAAAACAGGTTGGCGAATTGGTTCTGTGTTTGGAATTCCATTCTTTTTAGACCCATCATGGTTTCTCATTCTTTTACTCGTAACCCTTGTTTACGGGTCTGAGTGGAGTGCCTACGATGTCAGTGGGGCGATGGAATGGATATTGGGGCTTTGCATGGCTCTACTCTTATTTGCGTCGGTGTTAATGCATGAGCTGGGTCACAGTTTGGTGGCGAGATCCCAGGGTATCACCGTTAACTCGATCACTCTGTTTCTGTTTGGGGGCATTGCCTCAATTGATCGGGAATCCAAAACACCAGGACAGGCGCTGCAAGTGGCGATCGCGGGTCCCCTCGTCAGCTTTGGCCTCTTTCTGCTGCTGACGGTTGTGCGACAGGTGATCCCCTTGGGTGAGCCTGCTAACTTTATTCTGGAACGGTTAGCCTCCATCAATCTCATTCTGGCAGTATTTAACATGATGCCGGGGTTGCCCTTGGATGGGGGACAAGTTCTGAAAGCCCTCATCTGGAAAGGAACAGGCAGTCGGATTCAGGGAATTCGCTGGGCTGCACGGACGGGGCAACTATTTGGATGGGGAGCGATCGCCCTCGGTCTGTTTGCCTATCTGGTTAGCTTTGAACCGGCCTTTGTCTGGTTGGCCATCATTGGCTGGTTTGGGATTCGTAATGCCAAAACCTATGGACGGATTGCCGATGTCCAACAAACGCTGATTAACCTGAAAGCAGAAGATGTGTGCCGTCGTAAGTTTCGGGTCGTGAATGCGGATTTATCCATTGAGGCGTTTATCCAACAGTATCTTCAGGATGAAAGCAACGACCCCACCACCTACTTTGCTGCATCCAATGGACGCTATCGGGGCCAAATTATGATCAACGCCCTGCAACAATTAGAACGAGGGCAGTGGAATCAACTTACCCTTCAAGATATCGCCATTCCCCTCACTGCCATTCCTTCGGTGGCAGAAGCCCAACCCCTTCCGGCCATTATTGACCGATTGGAACAGGAGAACCTGCCTCAGATTACGGTCTTGTCGCCCACCAACGCCGTTACGGGAATTATCGATCGAAGCTACATTGTCCAACGGGTCGCAGAAGACCTGAATATTTCCCTCTCTACCGAAACGCTCCAACTCATTCGTGACACTCAACAATATCCACCCGGCTTACCGTTGCTGAATATTGTCAAAACC
>JBFRWC010000057.1:0-3140 GCA_051439365.1 Leptolyngbyaceae cyanobacterium | reverse complement strand
GGAGTGGGGAGTGGGGAGTGGGGGAGTGGGGGAGTAGGGGAGTGGGAGATCTGAGTTTTAGAGTTCTCGTTCTTCGTTCTTCAAGTCGCGGTGACGACTTGGTTGCGGCCAGCGGATTTGGCTCGGTAAAGGGCGGCATCGGCGGACTGAAGTAAGGCTCTGCCGGAAATGCCGTGTTGGGGGAAACAGGCGACCCCGAAGGATGCGGTTAGATTTTCAAGCCGTTGGTTGTTGTGTTTGAGTTGGAGGTGACTGATGGCTTGGCGTAGGGTTTCAGCCCGCATGGCGGTGTCACGTAATGAAGACTCTGGCAACACTAGGGTCATTTCTTCGCCGCCGTAACGGCAGGCAATATCTGATCCTCGGACTCCGTCTCGAAGTAAATTGCCGATGGATTGCAGGACGAGATCACCCGCGTCATGGCCAAAGGTATCGTTGAAGTGTTTGAAATGATCCACGTCAATCATAATAATGCCAATGGGCTGTTGATTGCGCTGGGCACGAACCAGCTCTTGGGTCAACGATTCCTCTAAATAACGACGGTTAAACAATCCGGTGAGGGGATCGCGAATACTTTGGTGGTGCAGGGTTTCCCGAAGCCGGAGGTTGGCGATCGCCAAGCCAATTTGTTCAGCCACCGTTTGCGCCAATTGTTGCTTTGAATCCGGTAACGCGGCAGCAGTAAAACTGCTGAGATAAAACAGGCCCAGGGTTTCCCCTTGGGCAATCATGGGAATGCAAAGGGTATCGGGAATGCGATCGCTCTGGGTCTGGCGATTCTGGGCTGGATCCCTTTGAGACTGATCACTCTGGGGCTGACTATTCTGGGCTGGATCACTCTGGGACTGATCACTCTGGTGGGATTGTCTAGGACGCTGCTGATCGCCCTGCCCATCACTGAGCAACACATGATCACACCGCAACCCGGCCCGATTCCCGCCAACCCAATGGGATCGCCCCCGACGCAAGGCCCAACACTCATGGGGGGCAAAATCGGGCTGGGAATAGAGGCGATCGCCCCAAACGGCCACACTTTCTGCCCGATTCCGAGACGGGTTCGTGATAAAAATACCACCGGAGCACTCTGGAAAGAGCGGTTCCACTAGGCTCGTAATCACGGCACAAGCCTCATCAATGGAGCGACAGGCTTGGAGGAAATCGCTGGTTTCACTCAGCAACCGCATCTCCGTATTGCGCTGTTTCAAATCATTGATATTATCCTCCAACTGTCGATTCGCCCGCTGGAGCGCCTGTTCCGATTGTTTCATCGCAGTAATGTTGCGAAAGGTCACGGCAAAGCCATCCTCCAACTTGACCGCAATATTCTCAAACCAGCTATCAATTCCATCATGGGTGTAATGAAATTGCCGCTGGATCGGTTCACCTGACTCCACCACCTGCACATACAAATCAAACAGTCCTTCATCCCGATTCCCAGGCAATTCTTCCAACAGGTGGTGGCCGATGAGGCTATTCGCTGGACGACCGACCATCGCACAGGCCGCCGGATTACTAATCAACCACTCAAAATCCACAATTTGCCCCTGTTCGTTCCGAACGGAGCGGAAAGCCATAATCCCATCTAGGGAACTGTTCAAAATGCCGCTGAGTTGTAGCTCTGAGGTTTGGAGGGCCGCTTGCATAGCCACGGTCGCGGTCATATCTAGATGACTCCCCACCATGCGAATCACCTCTCCCTGCTCGTTTTTGAGGTGGATGGCCCGAATGAGGATGTGAACAACGGACCCATCTTTGTGCTGGAACCGTTGCGTGGTCTTAAACTCGTCAATGTTGCCGCTATTGTAATCCTGGATCAATTGATGGGTGAGCTGGCGATCGCTCTCGACCATCACGGCATCCCACGTCTCCAGGGAATTCTCCAACTCATCATCCCGGTAGCCCAACATTGCTTTCCATCGTGGCGATAGGTAGATCTCGTGGGTGACTAAATTCCAGTCCCAAAATCCTTCCGAGGTCGCCTGAATGAACAATTCTAGCTGGTTCTTGGTGGTTTGGAGGTCTAGCTCCGCCTGCTTGCGATCCGTAATATCACTTCCAGATGGAATGAGATGAGTGATCGCCCCGGTCCCGTCCCGCAACGGGGTCAGGCTAAAATCCACCATGATGTGGCGGCCATTGTTCACTTGGGCCGGGATGTCAAAGCGCACTGTTTTCCCCTGGTTAGCTTGGGCGATCGCCTCCCCAATCTGGACCTGCACTGCCGCATCATACTCCCACCAATAGGTATCTACAAAGGGCTTGCCAATTACCGCCTTCCGGTCCAAATCCGCCACCTGCAACGCCGCTTGGTTGATTTCCAACAAAATCCCGTCTGGACTCATCACCCCCACAAAGGTAAACAAGCTATCGAACACCTGACACCAAAACTGGGCCTGTTGAACCACCGCTGCCGTGGCCTTACGCCGCTCATACACTTCTTCCAGTAAGTCCTGGTTGGTCCATTCCAAGAGGGCTGTCCGCTCTTGCACCTGGGCATTCAGCATGGTGTTCGCTGCTTGCAGTTGTTCAACTAGAGCCGCTTGATGCACCGCAATCCCGATGTGCACCGCAATTTGTTGTAGCCCCTCAATTTGTTGGGAGTCCCAGACATAGGGCACCGTGCAGTGATGGGCGATCAGCAGTCCCCACAGTTGCTCTTCATGCAGAATGGGCACGGCTAAGTTCGCAATCACCTGAAAACGCTGGAGCATTTCCCCATGGCAAGGGGTCAGGTCGGCCTCGCGAATATCAGCACAAACGAACGCTCTCCCTTCCTGATACGGTTTCAGTCTGCTGGCGCTAAAGCAGGAGTCGTGGATGGCTTGGTCCAATAACGACCATTGAGACGATGAAATGGATTCATAAGTGACTCGCCCTTGCCAGTCCGGGGTAAATTCATAGATGAGGACGCGATCGCACTCCAATAATTGCCGCACTTCATCCACACTGGTTTGGAGAATATCTGGGAGAGTGAGCGATCGTCGAATCCGCAAAGCAATCGTCGCAATGATATGGTCCCATTCCACTCGTGAACGATGTGCCCGATAACAAGCTTGGGCCGAGGACATTCCATCATCACTGTCCTGTGAACACGCCTGAGGAGAAAACCCACTATTCAGGTCATCCATACCCATTAAAGT
>JBFRWC010000056.1:0-8350 GCA_051439365.1 Leptolyngbyaceae cyanobacterium | reverse complement strand
CTTCATAGGTGAAACGAGCTACGCATAAGATAGGAAAAGAGGTAGTAGCGCAACGTTAGCACTGAGGGAACATCGCTCCTCTGATTTTTGTTATGGTTAGCTCTCCGCCTCCCCCTTGGCACTTCATTTTTTAGCAAGCCATTCAGACCTACTTTAATTTTTGCTTGATAAAGGTAAGAATTTGAGTTATTTGCTTCTTCAGCGTATCAATTTCAGTTTGCATTTTAGCCATTTGTGCTTTCATAGCTTCTACCTCCTCTGCACTGATGGCTGAACCAGTTGCAGCAGCACTAGCACTAGGAGCAGCAGATACTACCTTGACAGGGCGTAACTTAGACTTCTTCATTGCCGCTTTGATAGCACTTATCAAGTCTTTTTGCTCAAATGGCTTTTCAACAAATTCGAAAAACTCAAATGGTTCTGGAATTTTTTCGGTGACTTCCTCTTTCCGACCTGACATTAGAACCAACGGAATTCTCTGGTAGTCAGTATGTTCCTGAATTTTCTGGAAGACTTCCCATCCACTCATTTTAGGAAGCAAAAAATCTAGCATGATGAGATTTGGGTGTTCTCGCTCGATTGATGCCATGCCCTCCAGGCCATCTTTCGCTTCAAACACTTCAAAGTTTCCCTGGGGCAACATATCTCGCACCATGTTGCGAATGACTCGACTATCATCAATCACTAAAATTTTATGACCGGCCACAATCAACTCCTCATCTATCAAACTAGAAATCGTAAAAATGAGCTATAGCAATTAACGCTTAGTGTTTAGGAAGAACCAATATCTGTTGCCGACTCGTTGATTTAGACATTAAGGGTCTTGTCCATCGCTATGCTAGCAACAGCATAGCCCAGTAAAGACAACATCGAATCAGCTTGTACTCCTCCCTTCAACCTATCGTTACCAATCTTCACCTGTATGATAACCCTGATAACTTGCAAATCAACAGTTGTTCCCCTGTCTTTCGAGTCCAAGGTAGTCTATCTGACCACAAAATACCTCAAAAGTTGAGTGAGGCTTTAGAATTCTTGACTTACTTCATCTAGCCATCAGGGTTAAGTTGCCCCAGGACAGGATTGCTTGGCACATTAGCACCCTGGAGATACTGTTACCGTGATGGGGGTAACGTATCATGATAGTACTCCAAGCCTGTCCCTGATCTAAGGTACCCATTGAGATGGAAAAGTTGATCTCCAATTCTCGTTCCCTGCCACAGCCATCTCAAGACGAGAAGGTATCCTTGCGCAAAGATGGCGATCGCTCCCCCTCACTCCCCTCAAACGCAAGAGCTGACCGCACGCAGCGTCCACTGGATCGAGGGTCTATCCAACCTCTGCCCGACTGGTTGCGTCGTCCTTTGGGGAAAGCCAGCGAAGTGTCTACAGTACAACAAATTGTTAAGCGACGGGGCATTCACACCATTTGTGAAGAGGGACGGTGCCCTAATCGAGGGGAATGCTATGCCAATCGCACGGCGACGTTTCTCCTAATGGGAGCCATTTGCACAAGAGCCTGTGCCTTTTGTCAGGTGGATAAAAAGATGGCACCCATGCCCCTTGACCCGGAAGAACCCAACAAGGTAGCAGAGGCAGTTCAACTAATGGGGTTGAAGTACGTAGTGCTGACCTCGGTAGCGCGGGATGATTTGCCCGATCACGGGGCGAGTTGGTTTGTACAAACGATGGAGACGATTCGCGCTCAAAATCCGGGGACAGAGATTGAAGTGCTCACCTCGGATTTCTGGGGCGGTAAGGCTGGCATTGAAGCCCAACGCGATCGCATTTCCCAAGTCGTGCAAGCCAACCCTGCTTGTTATAACCATAATGTGGAAACCGTGCGCCGACTCCAGGGTCCGGTGCGGCGGGGGGCCAAGTACGATCGCTCCCTCTATGTGCTTCAGTATGTGAAAGAACGTGATTCTACCATTCCCACCAAGTCGGGGCTGATGCTGGGACATGGGGAAACTGAGGAGGAGGTGCTGGAAGCCATGCAAGATCTACGAGCTGTGGGGTGCGATCGCCTCACCCTCGGACAATATATGCGCCCCTCCCTGGCTCACCTACCCGTGCAGAAGTATTGGACCCCGGAAGAGTTTGAGCAGTTGGGGGCGATCGCCCGTGAGTTAGGGTTTTCCCATGTGCGATCGGGTCCATTGGTTCGTAGCTCCTATCACGCTGGGGAAGACGGTTAAGTTGAGGGGACTTGACTCAAAGTAGGTTACTTTTCGCTACCATAAAAGCGACTTGTCTCTTTCCCGTCTTAATGTCCAAGGGATATCCCTGTGATTTCATCTGCATCTTCCTCCCAGTCACCCCTGTCTCGCTTAATTCGTTACAGCCGCAAATACCGGACTCAGGTCTGGCTAGCGGCAGCGAGTTCGATCCTCAACAAAATTTTTGACTTGGCTCCGCCGTTGTTAATTGGAGTGGCAGTTGATATTGTCGTCAACCAGGAGGAATCCTGGCTCGCAGGCTGGGGATTAGCAACAGTAGTACAGCAGTTGGTAGTGCTGTCACTGCTCACTTTCGTTGTCTGGGTGTTGGAATCAGCCTTTGAATATGCCTACGCCCGACTGTGGCGCAATTTGGCGCAGACCATTCAGCACCAGTTGCGCTTGGACGCTTACAGTCATTTACAAGATTTAGAACTGGCTTATTTTGAGTCTCGCAGCGTAGGGGGATTGATGTCGATCCTGAGCGATGACATCAACCAATTAGAGCGATTTTTGGATACAGGGGCGAATAAAATCCTCCAGCTCATCACTACGGTGACGTTGATTGGTGGCTATTATTTCATCAAAGCTCCGGGAATTGCTTGGCTGTCGATGTTACCAATGCCCTTTATTGTTTGGGGATCATTTGCGTTTCAGCGACTCCTAGCTCCCCGCTATGCTCAAGTGCGGGAAACGGTGGGACAGTTAAATGGGCGACTGTCGAACAACTTGAGTGGGATTACCACGATCAAAAGCTTCACCACGGAAGCCTATGAGATCGAACGGGTGGCAGTGGAGAGTGATGCCTATCGCCAGAGCAATGGCCGAGCGATCGCCCTTAGTGCTGCTTTTACGCCATTGATCCGGATTATCATTTTGGTGGGATTTACGGCAACGCTGCTGCTGGGTGGGCTGGCCGTCAGTGAAGGACGGCTAGATGTGGGCACCTATAGCGTCCTGATTTTCATCATCCAGCGGTTGCTGTGGCCGTTGACGATGATGGGACAAACTCTGGATGAGTATCAACGGGCAATGGCCTCAACAACGCGGGTGATGAATGTGTTGGATACTCCCATCGCCATCCATCCCGGTCATGTGCCGTTGCAGGTGGCTTCAGTGAAGGGTGAGCTGCGATTGAAAGATGTCACCTTTGCCTACGAGGGCCACAGTCCAGCGATCGCCCATCTCTCCCTCCACATTCCGGCAGGACACACCATCGGCATTGTTGGGGCTACGGGGTCAGGCAAAAGCACTCTGGTCAAGTTACTGCTGCGACTGTACGAAATTCAATCAGGCCAGATTACGTTGGATGGTCTCGATATTCAAACCCTGCGGATTCAAGACTTGCGCCGCACAATGGGTCTGGTGAGTCAGGATGTGTTTTTGTTTGAAGGCACAGTGGCAGACAATATTCGCTACGGTTCCCCGGAAGCCACAGAGGCAGAAGTACGACATGCCGCTAAAATTGCCGAGGCCGATGACTTTATCCAGCGGTTTCCCCAAGGCTATGACACAATCGTGGGGGAACGGGGTCAGAAGTTATCGGGGGGCCAGCGGCAACGATTGGCGATCGCCCGTGCCATCCTCCGCGATCCCCCCATTCTGATCTTGGACGAGGCCACCTCTGCAGTGGACAACGAAACCGAAGTAGCCATTCAGCGATCGCTGAATCAGATTACCCAGGATCGGACGACCATTGCGATCGCCCACCGCTTATCCACCATTCGTCATGCTGACTGCATTTATGTGATGGAATACGGCCAAATTGTGGAGCAAGGCACCCATGAGCAACTGCTCGATAAACAAGGAGTCTATGCTGGATTATGGAATGTGCAGTTGGGCAAGATCAGTTCTGAATGATGCCAATCCAAATTTCCAGTGGATAATCACACTGCTGCGAAAACTCCTGGGTAGTCTGTAACATCTCTAACGCCATATCAGCGATCGCTTCGACATGATCGGGTCGGGCTGTAGGGATTCCCCCCCCGTACTTCATAGTGCCCAGGAATGTCATGAATCGTCAGTTCATCCTCAAACACTTGGGTCGCTTGGGTCACGAGACTTTGTTGTAAGGCTACCATATACTGGATCGCAAGATCAGAGGGCAAAATACCGTAAATGCTGTTGCCGATCCGGTCTTCGGGGCGAGTAGTCAGTAGCTCAATCTCTTTGGCTGCGATATCGCCCATCGCAAATGTTTTGATGTGGGGCCGAACAAACGGGTGGTTTGGCGGCTCGTTCTACAGTGGAAAGCGTCAGGATTTGGAGGATCTATGAATATACTGGTCATTCAAAACCACGATCGCGCTCCCATCGGGAGTTTGGGGGATGCGCTCACAAGAGGGGGAGCTACCTTGACCTATTGGCAACCGAGGGATCAATCCATAGAGTCAGGACGAGACAGTCCTAGGGGTGAGTATGCGGGGTTGATTATTTTGGGGGGCTATATGAACGCCAATGAGGATGACCGATTTCCCCATTTACCCCAAGTGGTGACATTAATTCGCCAGTTCTACGCGGCCCATAAACCTATAATGGGGAGTTGTTTAGGGGCACAATTAATTGCCCGTGCTTTCGGCAGTCCGGTGTATCCCGCTCCAACTCCCGAAATTGGTTTTGTCCCGATTCATGTGGTTACATCCAACCCCTCAGAACCGTGGCTGCAAGATCTGCCTCCTGACGTTAAGTTAATGCAGTGGCATTTTGATACCTTTGATTTGCCCAAGGTGGCAACGCTGCTAATGACCAATGAGGTTTGTCCTAACCAAGCCTATCGTATTGGCACCAATGTCTACGGCTTCCAGTTCCATCTGGAAATTACGGCGGCGATCGCCCATCGCTGGTTAGCAAAAAAAAATGACTGGATCACTACCCACCATCCCCAAATCGAACAACAGGTCAGGGAACAACTAGCCACTCATGGTGACGCTTCTATTCAATTCGCAGATGCGGTGGCTCAACATTGGCTCAAGCACGTCCAACACTGGCTTTACACCCAAGCAAAGTGAGCTTAATGTAACTGGCTTAGGATGAACAGTTTTTTGTATTGAAGTGTGATCTCGTACCAGTTGTCATTGCCCCTTCCAAGTATAATAAGTGGATGACTGAACGGTTATGGCAATTTAACCCTGCAACCGCACAATTCTTGTCCCTTACCTGATTCTAGTTGAGGCTGCTCTACATGAAATACCAACTCCATGATGATCCCTCTTCCAATCCGATGACCGAATGCTCGAAACAGATTCTCGCGCAACTCCTAGGGGCGATCGCATTTAGCGGCAGTATTGCCACAGGTCTTATGACCTTCCAGTGGTTGTCCCATTGTCCGACGTTGGGATCTGGCCCAATGACGATGTTGTTTGCGCTATCTTTGCTGGGGGCGGCGATCGCCTTCGCCACCGTTAGCCTCTGCGTTTGGTGCGCAATGGCCAGCATCAAATCGATCCAAGACCACTCTCACCGTAAACCGCAGAAAGCTTGGCGCATTAGTCATGCTCACCACATCTAAATAACAGAACTCAGAAAGATTTTGATAGGGAGTAGGTCAAATGACTTGCGCCTAGCAAGATCTTTCTAGATTTGATCTTTCTGGACTTATTTTGTGGCCATGTTTTCAGCCCCTGTAGCACTGACTTAAGGATGAGTTGATCCCAGAATCCCGGCCTCTTAGAGAAGCCGGGGTTTTAAATTTTGGGCTACCGATTGGCAAACTATTTCTTAGGCAAACTATTTCTTAGGCAAACCATAGAATTCCCCGGTCTTCGTATAATCTTCACCAAATCTTGAACATCCCCAAACAGAATGGGGGATGGAATCTCAAGCGCCTTAAAGCAAAATAGAGAATAACACCTAGTTGAGAATTGTTGAGATTCTCCCATTATCCATCTATCTATTGCTCTGGGACTTGACCCTTGCTATTTAACTCATACGAATTTTTATTTGTTTTTTTACCGATTACCCTCGTCGGCTTCTTTGGGTTAGCCCAGTTTCGTCTATTTCGTTGGGCGACCTGCTGGCTACTCATTACCTCGCTAATCTTTTACGGCTACTGGAACCCACCCTATGTCATCCTATTGCTAGTCTCGATTCTAGGAAACTTTGGCTTTGGAGCTTACCTCAGTCGAACGGAACCGGGGTCGCCCCTGCCCAAGCTGATGATGGTGCTAGGGATTGGTTTTAACCTCGCCATCCTGGGGTACTACAAATATGCCAACTTCTTTCTGGATTCGGTGAATCAGCTAACGGGGCTAACCTGGACTTCAACTGCCGTCCTGCTCCCCTTGGGTATTTCCTTCTATAGTTTTACCCAGATTGCTTATGTGGTGGATGCCTATCGTAGCCAGTCCCATACCCTCCGATATGATCTGATTTCCTACACCTTATTTGTTATCTTTTTTCCCCAATTGATTGCGGGACCCATTCTGCGCCATGACGATCTGATTCCTAAGCTGTCTCATCCCTATCACTTTATCTTTTCCCATAAAAATGTTGCGTTGGGGAGTGTCACCTTCATTCTGGGATTAAGTAAAAAGTTACTGATTGCCGATCGCCTCTCGCCTGTGGTCGCGGATGCCTTCCAGCAAGCAACAGACCTCTCGTTTATGGACGCATGGATTGGCAGTCTCAGCTATACCTTTCAGCTTTACTTTGATTTTTCCGGTTATTCTGATATGGCCATTGGTCTAGGCCTATTGTTTAATTTAGTCCTACCGATTAACTTCAATTCTCCCTACAAAGCCCTCTCTATCGGAGACTTCTGGCGGCGGTGGCACATTACCCTGTCTCACTTTTTGCGAGATTATCTGTATATCCCCTTGGGCGGGAGTCGGCGTGGTGATTGGCGACGTTACGGGAACTTAATGATGACGATGTTATTGGGAGGACTATGGCACGGAGCGGGTTGGACCTTTATTGTCTGGGGCGGAATGCAGGGATTCTTTCTGGCACTGGATCATGGTTGGCGTAAAACCAAGCTGAATTTCCCGAACGGGTTGGCATGGGCGTTGACGTTTATCGCAACTGTGTTTAGTTGGGTAGTCTTTCGGGCTGGAAGCTTAGGAGATGCGGGAGCGATCGCCCAGACCATGCTCGGTTTCCACGGGTTCTCCTTCTCTAGCCAATTGCCCAGTATTTTGCCCAACTTAGTCACCCGTAATCTGCCTGCATCAACGGGTTGGCATTCTATCGGTATTCTATTACTGCTGCTGGGAATTGTGCTGAAATGTCCCAACACCCAAGAACTGGTACAGCGATTTCAGCCTAACTGGCGCTGGGTTGCGGCGATCGGCGGCATTGCAGCAGCGTCTCTCCTGTCCTTAAATCAAGTGTCTGAATTCCTGTATTTCCAGTTTTAAGCATCCAGTTTTAAGCGACCAGTTTTAAGTATTCGTTCAGTTTTAATTCCATATTTTCAGTGTTAAGGAGACTTGACCGATGGCGAATCCCTCTACCTCTCCGTCCCCCTATCGTTATTTTAATCGCTGGCTCTCTGGGGCGATCGCCCTGTGGGTGCTTGGCATTGCTGGGTTCAATGCCGTCATCGATCCCTATGGCCTGTTTGGCAGTCCTAATATCGATGGACTGAATCAACTCAAGCCGAAACAGTTTGGGCAAGTGCGGGTCTTTAAGGCGGCTGATATTATTCACCAGCAGCCAACAGTGGTTTTGCTGGGTACCTCACGGGCAGATATTGGCCTTGATCCGAGTCATCCCCAGTTGGATTCAGTGGGACCAGCCTACAACCTCGGATTATTGGGGGCAAACATGCACGAGGTCCGCCAGTATTTTGACCATGCGATCGCCAATCAACCTGACTTGAAAGTCGCGGTCATTGGCCTCGATTTTTTCATGTTCAATACCTACAAGACAAACGAAGCCAACTTTCAGGCAGAGCGATTACAACGACGACACCTGCTCCCTGGGGATATTGTTGATGCAACTCTTTCCATTGATGCTTTTGAAGCCAGTGCCGAAACGATTTCCTACAATATCCGCCCTCTGCCCCTATCGTTGTTTCATGCTAACGGCCAACGCTACGTGCCCAACCCGCTACCATTGGACCCAGACCGGGATTTTCTGATCTCAACCACTCGCTTACTGAACCAGGAAGGCTATTATCAAGCGTACCAATTATC
>JBFRWC010000055.1:0-9677 GCA_051439365.1 Leptolyngbyaceae cyanobacterium | reverse complement strand
CCCACCAAAATACGCAAACTAAAATCGTTTTAGCTTACCAGCGCGATGTCACTCTGGCGATGACCCCGTTGTCTGCTAGCCGATTCAAGACACCGATCCGTGACCTCTATTCCGTGCTCTCTGTATTCAATTGCCCAATGCTGGATTTTGTCAGCTAACCCGCATCATCCCCTTATTTCATCTCTTAATCGACTGTCCAAACCGTTAGCAAATATTGCCCCCGACTACTTTGCTGAAATCCACTCGCCACCACGATATAAATATCAGTATCGGGGAGGGTAATCATCAAGCTAGAATTGGTGTTATCTGGGGTGACGTCATCATTTTGGCCAATAATATTGCCACTATCATTTAGCAGAATCAAATAAGAGTCAAATTCACTACTCTCCAAGGTGATGAGTAGCAATTGTCCGGCGCGACCATCTAACGTGTATTCATCGTATAAGCTACCATCTTGAAACGTAATGCGATCGCCTGTTTCCAAACTCCCTTGAATCTGAAGCAACGGCTCAGATCCAAGGGTGACATCTTGTTCTGGGAGCCTATGATTTGGCACAATTGGGGCTGACTCGCTTTCAGAATTTATCTCTGCAGGTTCTGGTTCTGCGGATTCTGGTTCTATAGATTCTGGTTCTATAGATTCTGGTTCTATGGATTCTGGTTCTATGGGAATCGACTCTGGTGCCCCTTCTCCTAGTTCTTCACTTTCTGCCCCTTCCATTTCAGAGGACTCTGTGGATGGATCATTCGTAGAAGTCTCTGGGGTTTCTGGAGCACTTTCTGCTGTAGTTTCTGCACCACCATGATCTGGGGATTTCGGCCCTAGTGAAGCTAGAGGTTTTGCTAGGACTGACATCGAGACAAATGACGAATGCCCTTTTGCGCATGGGGAAAGGGATAATACATCAGTCAGCGATAGGGCCAGTGATAGACCTAGGGATAAACCAATGGCCCAGGGAAGGCCAAGGAATTGAACACACATTAGAGTTCAGTATTTTTACCTGTGCCTAAGGCTTTAATCAAACAGAACAGATAGGGGTCAATCAGTTGGACCATTTCTCCCGGCATCGTTGTTTGAATAATTTGTTGCAGGAATTGATATGCCTTCAGGGCCGAGTCTTCTTTTTTGAGTGCTTTGGTGATATTTTCCATCCAATACACTAAGTCAAGAAAGCTTTGTTCATCATCTTTAAGGATGGCGATTCCAATGTATCTGAGGATATAGCCCATATCGCGCTTGCAGATATTCCCATGCACTTGAATCACCGAGCGATGGCTACGCATCATTTGCCGCAAGGTACTCAAGATAAGAGTATCTGACTTTTCCCGTAGCGTATGATAGGTTTGCACTCTGAGATGATAGCTATCTGCAAATTTTTGGACTTCAGATAGCTCTACATCAGACAGATAGCATCCTTCGGCTTGACCAATCATTTGCTCTAACGGACTTGACATAATCTTAGATAGGTTTTGGTTGAGACAAGGTTTAGCCGCTTTTATTGTGCCCAGTTTGGAGAGAACAATCACACGTTAAGTCTGGCAAAGTTAGGTGCTGCTAATCAACAACCATCAGGAGGGCGATCGCACCCCATGGTCACCAGCAAGATTAGTACAAGTGGAACTTGACACTACGTGCATCTTTACTGTCCAGGTGGACTCAGCCGCATCATACTGCTTTGAGAGGCATCCAGGAACCCAGAATTCATCTTTATACACACACGTACAAATCATCAGGATGGCAAGGTTAGGAGGAACACCCTACTTTCGGCTGGGTCAGGTTGGGCTATGATTTAAGAGCAACAGATTGAGGATACTGCTATGGTGGCAAAGCGCTGGACATCACATTTGACTCCTAGTATTTTGGCGAAAAAGCCGTTTCTGGTTGGCGGTTTGGGACTAACCATTGGCATGTCGTTGTGGAACCTGGTGATGCCTGATCCCTCTACTTTATTGGGTACAGCAACGTGGGGCGCGATCGCCCTAGGCGCAGGAGCATGGTGGTTGAGTCGACGCGACACTGCTCTTGACCTAACGCTGCCCTCGATGCCAGCCATCATTAACCGAGATTCGGTTGAAGCCGCCTTAGGCGATGCCAAGCAAGCCATTGAGCAATTTTCTGCAGAAGCAGAGCGAATCCCTCAGGGGCGCGACTATCAGAACGCGATCGCCTTACTCCAACACCACCACCAAGAATTAACAGAAGCTTTGGACCGTAGTTGGCTCCACGGTGTCGTTATGGGCACTAAGGGCGTGGGCAAAACTGCATTAGTTGACCATCTTGCCGTCCATCCTTGGACAACCTCAAGTTCTAATGAAACGGTTCCCATCTTGTCATTCAAGGATACAGGGGCGCTACTGGCTCCAACCACGGCTCCCTCTTTCTCAGTCGTGGCAGACGCGGTGCCTGAATTGCAACAGGCAGATCTGGTCCTGTTCGTGACCGAAGGCGATATCACAGCCTCTGAACTGCAAGTGATCCGGACCTTACTTGCTCAGCGGTTTGAGGTCGTTGTGGTCTTTAATAAGAGCGATCGCCACCTGCCCGACACCCGCCAGACCATTGGCCAACGGCTCCAAGAAAGGCTCTCTCCCTCACTAGCGCCAGCCGCCATTGTCGCCACCGCCGCGATCGCCACCGATCTCAAAGTCCGGCAGCATCAGCCCGATGGTACGGTTCGGGAGAGCATGAGCCAGAATCCAGCGCAGCTTAATGAGTTGATGGAGCGAGTCCAGCATATCTTGGATCAAGGTTCAGCAAGATTGATCCTACCCACTACCCTGCGTCAAACCCACCAGTTGCAGCAAGAAGTCCAGCGACAGTGGAATCATCTCAGACGCGATCGCGCCCGTCCGATCTTGGAAAAATATCAGTGGATTGCGGCAGCGACTGCCTTTGCCAATCCCTTACCCACCTTTGATTTAGTCGCCACTGGAGCGATCAATGCCCAGCTTTTGGCTGACTTGGGGCACCTCTATGGCCAGCCGTTTACCTTGGATCAAGCGAAGATTGCCACCGGAACCTTGGCCGAACTGATGGTGAAGTTAGGGCTGGTGGAATTGACGACCCAAGCCATTGCCCCTCTATTGAAAACGCACACCCTCACCTTTGCCGCAGGCGGAGCGGTCCAGGGAATCAGCGCAGCTTATCTGACTCAGGTGGCTGGACTCAGCGTGATCCAGTATTTGGAGGAGTTGTGTATTGCCCAAGCAACTCAGGGCCAGATCCAAACCCAATCATCTCTGGGTTCAAACTGGAACCTGGACCGTTTGGGTCAAATCATGCAACAGGTCTTTCAAACCTATCAACGGGGCGAGTTTTTGCAAGGATTGGTAGATCAGGGCATGAAGCGGTTTGGCGATCGCTTACGTAGCGCCTCCCAATCGACCACTGCAGCGGTGGCCCGGTAGTCTCAGTGGGTTGCATCCGTTGCCCAAGTGCCTATGAGTGATCCATCTTCTACGACTACATCATCAATGGTGCCGGAAGGGAGCGATCGCCCCTCGCGACCCCTCCCTAATGATCTGATAGAACAGGCTCAAGCCAGTCTCCAACAAACCCTAAAACGGCATGCCCCCAAACTGGCGGCTGGTAGCCATTCCCCATCGGTTTACCCCAGCCGAGCCAACTTGGAGCAGGTGACTAAAAACCTCTCCAAGCTAGAAAAGGGAATTTTGCGGGTTGCAGTGTTTGGCTTGGTCAGCCGAGGGAAGTCGTCCGTCATTAATGCCCTCGTTCAGCAAGATGTGTTTCAAACCGGGCCGCTCCATGGCGTAACCAAGTGGCCCAGGTCTGTTTATTGGACCCCGCCAAATAATCCATCCCAGTTGCAAATTGAATTGATTGATACCCCCGGTTTGGACGAGGTGGAAGGAGCCGTTCGGGCGGAGATGGCCCAAGAAATCGCTCAAGAGGCCGACTTGATTCTGTTGGTGTTGGCTGGGGAAGTCACTCCGGTGGAACAGGATGCCCTGCGATATCTGCAAGCTCAGCAGAAGCCGCTCATGGTGGTGGGGAATAAATGCGATCGCTACCCCGACTTTGATCCCATCGCAGCCCTAGAAACATTAGGCTTTCTGTCCCCGACACCAGTCACTCCTGCCTCCCCTACAGTTGAAGGGGAGCGATCGCCCAAGGCTTTTGCCCTCACCCCTGCTAATGTAATTGCCGTGGCCGCCGCTCCCGATCCGGTGCAAGTGCGGGTAGAGTGGCCCGACGGTCGCACCAGTTATGAGTGGGAAAAGCCCCCTGCTCGTGTGGACCCTTTAGTTCAGCGCCTCCATCAGATTTTGGTGGAAGACGGCTGGTGGTTGATTGTGCAAAATGCCTTGCGCGATAGCCAAACTGCCGAGGTGACCATGGCGGCAACGGCGATCGCATCCCACAGGCAATCAGCAGACTCATTGGTGTGGCAGTTTGCTCAATGGAAAAGTGTGCTGGTGGCTGCGAATCCAGTGGTTGTGGCCGATGTGATTGGTGGCGTGGCTCTAGACTTAATCCTGATTCGCTCCCTGGCTCGGTTGTACGGATTGCCCATGACTGGACATGAAGCTGGAAAACTGTGGCGGGCGATCGCCTGGAGCACTGTGGGCCTAACTTTAGGAGAAGCTGGGACTCACTTATTGTGGGGTTTGGGTAAGAGTGCCGCTATGCTGACTGGACCGTTGGGAGGAGTTGTCGCCTATTCTACAGCAGCGATCGCGCAAGGATCTTTGGCTGGCTACGGTGCTTACCGAGTGGGCAAAGCAGCCCAAGTGTATCTCCAGCAGGGATGTACTTGGGGTGAAGGCGGAGTCAGCACAATTCTGAAGGCAATCCAAGACAAAATGAATCAAGATAGGGTGCTGGCAGAACTCTCCGTGGATCTACGGAATCCAAACTCGTAAGACAGCAATGCTAGGGTGCGTTGTCACGCTACCCTACTGGCTGTGATTCTTACAGCGGGAAGAGCGTATCAACTTCATCATGGAGCCAAAATTCATTATTTTGCTTGCTGAGATTGAGTCTGATGAGATCTAGCTTGGCCATAGCTCGTTGAAAAAATCCGGTATGTCTTTGAGGGAATGGCTTTCGATTGATCCGCCGATCGAGTGGGCATGGACACCAAACTATAGCGAACAGTTCGATCGGAATAAATGGTAAATGTTACCCGTAGTACTTCTAGAAATTGAATGAGCCACTGACAGTCCTCTTCTGAAAGTGTCTGATGATATTCAACTAAATTACCAACGCAGGCTTCCAAATAAGCTTGAGACTTCGGACTAATCATGATCACTTTCAACAGTAAGACAGCCAGCGTTAGCGCCCGTCCTTGAGCCAGCAGTAGTTGAGCGATCGTTGAGGGTTTTCCTTGCTTTTCCGTTGTCAGGTACTCAATCACTCGATTGGCAGTTCTAAGCTGAATAGCCTCATTCATTGAATGTTCCTCATAGTGAGGATAAAGTGTTTCAAATTTACTGGATAAATGGTTGCTCAACAGATCAATTGATGCATTAGGGGTCATGGGGAAGATGAGATATTCTAGCAGGCTACGCTTAAATGATTTGTATCTCAGATCTTTCGACTGAGCCATAAATATGTTCGCTAGACTCCGACAACTATATCGGCCTTTTTTTGCTAGGATCTTCTTGAGCAGTGGTAGGATATTTTCCCCTAGCAAAGTCGGGTTTTCAACCTTAGTGCTGCTAGTGTTCATGTATTTTCCACATTGAACCGTATACATCGCCAGATTGTGCTTAAACTCGCACTTCAAGGACGATGACACAGAATACGCAACTTGTTTCTGCTCTTCTGGGCTATCAGGGTTAAGATACTGAACTGCTAGCAAATATGAAGTGTAGCGTTGGGTCCAATGAGGTGACTGGTCGTACCTTGAAGTATAAATTTTAAGACGTTGGAATGCTTGACTTGCGGTAAATGCACCCAGCCAAGAACGCAGCTTCCGGAGTTGAGGTGATACCCCTGAGGATAGCTGCCTAAAACTGGCAAGGAGATCGATGAGTTCAACGATGGCATCATGCTTTCTAGCAGTATCCCAATTGTTGATCAAGATATAGCACACTCGGTTCAAGGTATAACAAAAGTTTTCGACTTGGCCAATAGTGAGGAGAGTATACAGAGACGGAGCAATACCTAGTTCAAACGAGTCGATATTATGGGCAAAAAGTTGCCGGAATAAGGTGAGAATATTACTCGGTTCCCATGTTTTGGCCAAATTGATAAACACAGCATATATTTTGGCTTGTGCAGCCTCAATTTTATGGGAATTTGGGGTAGATACCATGCTATGGTTCCATGCATCAAAGCAATCTTTTGGAGGCTTCCGATTCCGATTTCTTCCTATGATTTTAGTTGGTATCTGCATATGTTTAAATCTGTTTAGAATGCCGAGAATGGTAACGTCGTTGATTTAACCCTTGCTCCCTTCTACATTATTTCAGTAGAGCCAATGTTTCATTAAGGATATGTAGAAGTACGGGCATCATCAGATAAAGACTTAGTAAAGCAAACTAGGATCTTACGGAATTTACTGAACTCTATCGAGATAGCTCTCGATCGGATAGGGATTAGGGGGACGATTAGCAGACCATGCTTCTAAGCGTAAATACTTAGAAGGCGTGTGAGGAATCTATAGCCATGAGTCATCTACAACAAATTTGGGTCAAGTCCTTTAAAATTGATGTGAACCATGGCATGAAGGATGATATTAGGGTTGTATGGTGATGAGTGATAATTCTGCCGATCGGTCTAAGCAGCCTGCTCTGGATGATCCGAAGGAGATGGCGAAGACCTTTTATCAGGCGGGGAAAGCGGCGTTTGAATCGGGGCAATACCGTCAGGCGATGTCTATGCTGGAAAAGGCGATGTCCCTGTTGCCCAAGACCTCCATCCTGGGTGGAGAGGCTGGAATTTGGCTAGTGATGGCTCAAGATGCAGCGGGTCGGTATGAGGATGCGATCGCTCTTTGCACCAAACTGGCCCAACATCCTCACTCGGAAACGGCTCAACAGGGCAAGCGGCTCCTCTACATTCTCAAAGCCCCCAAGCTCAAAACAAACCCAGAATGGAATAGTACCATCCCAGATTTGACCCAAATTGGGGATGGGGATTTTCGCTCATCGACCCTGAATAGCTATCCAAAACCTAAGGTGCGTAAGCGCAAGCCCAAAGAGGAACCTGTGGAGTTGGAACCCATTGATTGGAGCCAAATTGATACAAAAGATAATCAATTTATTGCGATCGCTCTTGGAGTAACGAGTTTGCTGCTGCTGGGCTGGGCCTGGTTATTCTAGAGTCCCTGGCAAAGAGGGGACAATCGAAGGGGGCGTATGCCAGACTGGAGACCAATCCAAGCATTGTATGTGGTGGTTACATGAGCTACTGTCTTAACCCTAGTTGTCCAGACCCGGCTGACCAAAAAACGCCTGATCCCTCAACCGCTAAATTTTGTTCAAATTGCGGTGCAAAGTTACTCTTGGGCGATCGCTACCGGGCCATCAAGTGTCTGGGGGAAGGGTTCTATAGTCGTACCCTCTTGGCGGTAGATGAGCACAAACCCTCTAAACCCCGCTGTATTATCAAACAAACGCCCATTGGGGGCGATCGCAGCAAAGCCAGTGAAGAAGCCATTGATCTCTTCCACCAAGAAGCCATGCGCCTGGAAGAACTGGGCCATCATCCCCAGATCCCGTCCTTGCTGGCTCACTTTATCGATCACAAACATTACTATCTGATTCAAGCTCATATTGAAGGGGTGAGCTTAAATAACTTGCTGCAGACCCACGACGCATTTAACGAAGAGCAAATTCGTCAGGTATTAAACGATTGCCTCCCCATTCTCCAGTTTATCCATGCGCAACAGGTGATTCATCGCAATATCACCCCAGAGACCCTCGTCTATGCCCAACCCAGTCGCGACATTGCCCAAGGCAATAGACTCAACGCCACGACCGATGCCGTTCAGGCACGATTGTGTTTGGTGGACTTTGAGTCGGCTAAGTTCACCCGCATCAGTAATTTGTTCATGGCCGGAACCCAGATTGGCAGTCGGGACTATGCTCCACCAGAGCAATTGCGAGGACGGGCAACCTTTTCCAGTGACTTGTACAGTTTGGGAGTAACCTGTTTGCATCTCCTGACCCAAAAACATCCCGCCCGTCTCTATGACATTGATGAGGATCGATGGCAATGGCGGGCTAACCAAAAACATCCCGTTAGCCAGGAATTGGGCCAAGTTTTGGATACCTTAGTGATGCGATTGGTGCGCGATCGCTACAGTTCCGCCAACGAAGCCTTGGAAGCCCTCAATGGTGGGCTGTCCCAGTTGAGTGAACGGCCCACCTTCATTCCCTTTATGAGTGCTCCCGCCGCGTCCTATGATTTGCCGACTGCTCCAGACGCGCCGTTGCCAGCGGTTACGCCTGCTCCCACTCCCGCCAGCACCAACTGGACCTGCAGCCATACCTTGACCCAGCATGATGCTTGGGTGCGTTCCATTGCCCTCAGCGGTGATGGGCGGCTATTGGCCAGTGGCAGTGGCGATAAAACCGTGCGGCTGTGGTCGGTCCAATCAGGAGACCTGTTGCATACACTCACGGGGCACAGTACATGGGTGCGGGCGATCGCCATCAGTCCGGATGCTCAAGTGGTGGCCAGTGGCAGCAACGATAAAAGTATTCGCTTGTGGGATGTGTATTCAGGGTCGCCGCTGTCGGAGTTACAGGGGCATAGTGATTGGGTGCGGACGGTTGCGTTTATGGCGGACGGCCAAACGTTGTTGTCCGCAGGGCAAGACAAAACGATTCGGCTCTGGGACATCCCATCGGGGACAGAAGTTCAGCGTCTCACGGGGCATCAGCATTGGGTGGTAACGCTGGCCATTGATCCTCTCGGTCGCTATGTGGCCAGTGGCAGTCGCGATCGCACCATTCGGTTGTGGAATCTGGGAACAGGGCAGTGTTTCCATTGTCTCAAGGGGCATATGGGCGAGGTGTTGAGCTTAGCCATTTCCCCCAATGGTCAACGGGTAATCAGTAGCAGCGCCGACCAGACAATCCGGATCTGGGAAGCAAAAACAGGTCAACTGATCCACACGATCCAATCTCCGCAACAAGCCATTAACGCGATCGCCATCAGTCCCGATGGCAAAACCTTAGTGGCAGGCAGCAACGACAAAACTATCTGCTTGTGGGATTTGGCCACGTATGAGCGAACTGATACCCTAACAGGGCACGATGGTTGGGTCTGGACGGTCGCGATCGCCCAACTTGCCTCCCATCCACCCATCATTGCGAGTGGAAGTTGGGATGGCATCATCAAAATCTGGCAACCCGTGACCTAAGAAATGGCCTAGGCTAGAAGGATAGTTCCGGAAAATTACCCAAAGTCTTCTATTTTAGAGTAAATTT
The DNA here is from genome assembly GCA_051439365.1 of Leptolyngbyaceae cyanobacterium. Lineage (GTDB taxonomy): Bacteria > Cyanobacteriota > Cyanobacteriia > CAKZMO01 > CAKZMO01 > JAAHGY01. The sequence goes on along the minus strand of JBFRWC010000055.1, from coordinate 272 downwards.
TCATCAAAATTGTCCTCACAATCGTGAGGACCACTGAGTAAGGAATAGGTTACGATGGGAACTCTTATTCTATAATCGTTCAAATGTGAGTGTTCACAAATGTGAGCGTTCAAAAGCGTTCACCCCTCAGTCAGGGACATTAGTCGGATTCCTTAAAATCACTCTGTTATGGCGGCAACTACATTGGTTTAGGACACAACCGAAGTGTTGACAGTCATCACTAAAGTCACGATGTTAAGCGAATAGCCATTTAACTTGCGTGGCTGAACCCC
>JBFRWC010000054.1:0-4834 GCA_051439365.1 Leptolyngbyaceae cyanobacterium | reverse complement strand
AAATGAGATGTGTGTACACCGTAGGCGATGAGGGTGGGGATATCGCATAATAGGGGGTAAACCCGTCTGGTTGCATCATTCCTTCTATTCAGCTTTACCAACGAATTCTTGCCCGATCAGCCTGCTTTACTCAGTTGCCCCTGATAGCCTAAAACGATACGATGTCTTCTTCTTCCATCTTTTGCAGTCAAGGTCACGAAAACTCAGCGGATAATCGGTTTTGTCGGGTGTGCGGGGAACTATTGGTCCACCCTCAGCCCCATGAGGGCGCGATCGCCTCCCCATCTCCCCCTCAAGTCTCTGATCCTTACTGTGGCATTATGGTGGGTCAGCGGTATCAAATCCAGCGGCAGTTGGGGCTAGGAGGATTTGGCCGCACCTATTTAGCCGAGGACATCAATCGGTTTCATGAGCTGTGTGTGCTGAAGGAATTTGCCCCCCAAGTGTCCGATCCGGGTATCTTGAAAAAAGCAGAGCAACTGTTTGAGCGGGAAGCAGGGGTGTTGTATCACCTGCAACATGATCAAATTCCTTGCTTTCGGGAACTGCTCCGAGCTGAAATGGAAGGGATTGTACCTGCAACCGTCCCGACTCAAATGCGGTTGTTCTTGGTGCAAGATTATGTCAACGGCCAAACCTATCAGGATTTGTTAGAAGAGCGCCAACACACTGGGCAAAGCTTCACCGAGGCCGAGATGTTGCAGCTATTGCAGCACATTTTGCCTGTGTTGGCCTATGTCCACGACAAAGGAGTGATTCACCGAGATATTTCCCCTGATAATTTAATTCAGCGAGAGTGCGATCGCCTACCGATCTTGATCGATTTTGGTGGAGTGAAACAAGCCGCTATGACTGCCGTATCGGGCACAGTGGCCAATAGCTTAAATGAAACGAACGAAACGAATGAGACCAACAAAGCTCATGGCGTAAACGAAGTCAACGAAGCGGTGGCGGCGGCTCCCGTCACCATTGTGGGCAAACAGGGGTATGCTCCCCCGGAACAAATGGCAGCGGGTCAGGTTTCACCCCACAGCGATTTTTATGCACTGGGAGTGACGGTGCTCGTGCTGATGACGGGACAGTCCCCATATCACTTGCTCGACCCCAATTCCCCTGGGTTTTGGCAAGCCCAGCTATCGCTGTCACCCCTTTTCACCCGCGTGCTGCGGAAGATGTTGGCGGTTTATCCGAGCGATCGCTACACCACCGCTGCTGATATTATCACCACCCTGTTCCCCTCCCCCCAGCCCCCCATTATCCAGCCAGCAGCCACTCCTGCCGCGACCCCAACCCCGGCCCCTTCCACCGCTCGCACAGTGGCTGTCGCGCCCGTGAATCAGCCTCCAGCTACCCCGATTCCCACTCCCATTTCTACTCCGATTCCTGCACCCATACCCGCTCCCGTACCTGCCCCCAGCGCTGGATCTTCTGCCCCAACCCTAGCTCCGACCAACGTGGCCACCCAGACAATTCCAACTCCCGGCCCGTCTCCTGCCCCTCGCCCTCGTCCTCCCGTGCCCCCACGCACACCATCCAGACTTCCTGCATTTAACCTGCCCATGCCCCTGTTGACGATCGCCCTAGTCTTGATGCTGGGGAGCGCGAGTGCCTGGGTGGGATACTCTGTGCTACCCCAATGGTTTGCCGGATTAACCCAGACCTCTGAGGACTCCGAAAATAACGATGAAAACGGCGGCGACCTAGAACCCTCCGCCCAATTTTCGGAAGCAGAACAACAGCGGAAGGCTAACTTACAAGAGCAGCGCGATCGCCTGGGGATCAGCGGACGATTTTTGGTGCAGCTCACGGATGACAGCTTTTACGAAGAGTATCCGGGGCAGCGGGGACGGGCCTTAACCACCGACCCCAGGGATGAAGTGTGGCGGGAACGATGGGATGGGATGGCGGCAGATTGGCTCACCCAATTGGAAACGCTATTTACTCCAGGCACCCGGTCCAAGTTGGGCCGCTATGGGCAAGCAGACCGCAATCAGTGGAGAACGATCGCCAATAGCCTCAATGTTAGTAGTCGAGCGCTTTATGACTTAGCGGATGCCCAGTTTTTCTCGACCTTTAGCGATCGCCAAGACGACGATTTTTTAGATCAGCCCATCGGCCAACTTTGGCATGGCATGGTCGCCCAGCAATTGGCCCAAATGCAATCTGGGGCAATCCTAGAAACGATCCAATTCGATCCCGGCGATTATCAGACCACCCTCAGACAGCGCCTCCAGCCCGGTCAGGGACATGTGTACTTACTGAATGCCCAAGCTGATCAACTGATGCGCCTGAATCTCAATGCACCGAGAACCCGCCTATCCATCTACGTGCCCCGGCCTACGGATGCCGTTCCTCTGTTGCTGGAAGATAGCACTCAGCAAACTTGGTCCGGGGAATTGCCCCAATCCGGCTACTACGAAATCGTGGTGATTCTGGATCATCCTGCCCTGAGCGATCGCGCTTCTGACAGAGCAGCGGCGGTGCAACTGACTGTAGCCGTGGATAATGTTTCGTCATCAGGCACGACGGATGTAACAGGCGATAGTGCGGGTTCAGTCTCTGGTACCAGCGCTGGCAGTACATCGGGCGGAACCCCTACTCCCAGGCCCAACCCAACTGCGCCATAGTAGGCGTAGGGTCCGTGACAATGGATCGCTTATAGTAGCTCATTCATGATGTAAGCAGAATGATGTAAGCAGTACGTTGTCAACACGAGCTGCCTAGCCACAGGAGCACCAATGCCGATTGATAGGGGAAGCGATCGCGTTATCTAACAGCTTGTTCTCTATTGACGGAGGTGACTTTAGATATCTGTACCTGGAAAGTGAAATCCGAATCTATTGTGAGATAGACCGTGCAGGCTCGAACCTACGATCAAAGCATTAATTGTATTGGCTTGCGTGCCATACAAACATTAATATAGCTTGCGTCTGCCACCATGTCGTGTCATCTAAGTCATCGATCTGAGATGACCATTGGTCACATTGATTATTCTCAACCTTGCTACAACTCCAAGCCACTAAGTCAGTTATGGAAGCTCTATTCTCATTGGGATAGTACCAAGTTTCAATTGAACTTAAAGCCCTCTCTCCATTGGGATAATACCAGTTTCCAACTGAACTTAAAGCCCTCTGTCCATTGGGATAATACCAGTTTCCAATGGAGCTTAAAGCTGTCCTTCCATTACTCCAATTCAATGAGCTTTCTTCCACCGACAAATTACATATAGTTCTCGAAAGGCCATCAACCTGAGAGATAATATCAGGATTTATATTGCTTTCCATTCGAGTGAAATTATTTATGGCTGTAATAACTTCACATTGCGATGAAGAATCTGCATTTGGAAGACGAAATACTGGATATTCTGCCTCCTCAGCAGAGTCTAGTTCGATACCTCTGTCATCACAATAGATCTCTTCCAGTCTGTCCAAGGTGCGAATACCTAAGTCTTCTCTTACAGCTAACTGAGATACATTCCTTATTTGCTGACAAATACTAGTATCTGTAGGAGTAAGGCTTCTTGGCGTGGACTGAGCATGAGCTTTGGATATCTTGTGAAAAGCGGAGTTGGAAATTGGAACTATTAAAAGAGTTGCTGTAAACCCCAATGTGGTCATTAAAGATTGGATTTTCATGCTTAAGAAATAACTGAAATTTTCGGACTCCTGTCTAACGGTGAGCATCAGCGGTGCAGACTAGATTTTTGGTGAAATTCCAACGTATGAACCTACACATCCGCTACACACAATTGTTAGGTAACCACAGTAGCTATTCATTACCTAATTCCTAAGCGAAACCCCAATTATTGTAAAACCATCAGAGTAAGCGAACTCTCATAGTTAATTGGGGCTTCCTAACTTAAGCTTTCTATCTGTCTATAGGCAATCTTGCCTCATCAAAGATTGTTACTAGGTACATCTATTGCTCTAGCTGCGCCACTGTTCAAGGCAATGACACCAAAAACAACCCCTCTGCCATCGTTATGGTTTGCCTGGTGGAAGTTGGGGAATGCCCCCGCGTAGCCATTTCTGCTGGCCCAATCATTAACGGCGCGGAATCGTTCTTCCATTGTTTGCGGATTCCCCAACTCAGACAGGGGCACATCTATTGCTCTAGCCACGCCACTGTTCAGGGCAATGACCCCAAAAACAACCCCTCTACCATCGTTATGGTTTGCCTGGTGAAAGTTGGGGAATGCGCCCGCGTAGCCATTTCTGCTGGCCCAATCATTAACGGATCTAAACCTCCTATCGTCTAAAGAACTAAACAGGAGGTGGTACTGGTCGAGTAGCCTCAGCTACTACTGGAGGAGTAAAGTTTGCGATCGCCTCTTGAATTTTGTCACCTAAATACTGCTGAACATAAGAATCAGTGGCTAATCCTTGATGGCTGGTTCGTATTCTCTTCTTACCATCTCCACAAAATTCAAGAAACCCACAGCGCTCTCTCTTTGGCTCACCATTAGTATCTCTTGCAAAGTTCTGCTCACTCTGAAAGGCGACTGTTCCAGTAGGTATAGGGTCGATTCTGCCACTAACTGGAAAGTTATTAGGGAATGGTTCTATTGTTTGCCAGCGGTTTACAAAATAGTCCACTCTTTGCGGTGGTATGAAATAGTTTGTCCTAAATCCACCCGTCGAAACTGGATCAATTACCCCGACAAGTTGAACCCGTCTATTTAGTCTTCGCAATAGCTTTAGAACAGAATCTCCGCCAAAACTATGTCCGATCAAAATTAAAGGTCTATTTGGTTCTAATTGGTTATTAATGAAGTCAGCACCATTTCGTAGGAAGATGGAATCGTCGTCAGTTGGCCCACTCCTATCCTCATGAG
>JBFRWC010000053.1:0-5511 GCA_051439365.1 Leptolyngbyaceae cyanobacterium | reverse complement strand
CTTCTGAGGGGGAAGGTTGGGAGTCGATGGCGGGGCGATCGCCATTAAACACCGCCCGGAGGGCATCCGCTAGGGTCTTTTCCATCACAATGCGGTTATCGTACACCGCAATCACTCGCACCAGGGTGGGAAGCTGATCTTGTTCGGCTTCTAGGTAGATGGGTTCGACATACAACAGCGAGTCTTCAATGGGAATGACCAACAAATTTCCTTGAATCGCCCGTGACCCCGTGCGGTTCCACAGGGAAATCTGCTCTGAAATGGTGGGATCTTGGTTAATCCGAGCTTCGATTTGTTCTGGGCCAAATACCAATTCTTGTTTGGGAAAGACGTACAGCAAGCGCTTGCCGTAGTGATTATTTTCCGGAATGGGGCTGGTGATCCCATCGGATCGAGCTGCCAACCAGGCAATCAAGTTACGCCGTTGGGAGGGGGTGTAGGGATGCAACAAAATAAATTCGCCCTGGTCTTCGGTGGGGAGGCGCATGGAAAGGTAGTAGGGTTCCAAGGGCTGCTGTTGGTCGGCGTAAATTTCTTGGGGACTGCGCCACTGGTCTTCGCGGTTGTACAACACGCGGGGATCGGTCATGTGGTAGGTCATCAGTTGTTGAGACTGGACCTGATAGTAGTCTTGGGGATAACGAATGTGGGACAACAACGGCTGGGGCATAGTGTCCAAAGGCCGGAACATGTCGGGGAAAATCTGGTTCCAGGCTTGGATGATGGGGTCGTCGGCATCGGCAATATAAAATTCGACAGTGCCGTGGTAGGCATCCACTACGACTTTGACGGAGTTGCGAATGTAGTTAAAGTCGTTGTCTAGGGGATCGGAATAGGGATAGCGATCGCTCGTGGTGTAGGCATCGATGATCCAGAACAGGTTACTGGCTGGACGGTCCGAGTCAGCATTCCCATGGGAGGGCAGACTGGTATCGGCGACCACGAGGTAGGGATCGGCATCGTAGCGCAGGAATGGGGCAATGGCACGGATGCGATCGCCAATGGTTCGTCGCATCAGCAGTTTCGTCTCTGGGGTAACGTTCTCAGTCAACAGCATCCGCCAATCCCGCAGGTACTTGGCAAAGAGCAACCGCCGTTGCCAGGTACCGATGGCCACCCCGCCATCCCCCTGATAGCGAGTGTAAACATTTTCGCTGCCGCTGGGATAGTCCAACTCCTCCACTTCACTGGGGGTCATAACGTAGGTGTCCGTGAGTTCGCCGTAGTAAATCCGGGGATTAATCACGGGGACCGCTTGCTCAACGCTGCGATCGCTGGCCGTATGCTCAATCCCCCGAATGAAATAATCGGGCAAGCCGCTGCTGTTGGCGGTATTCACCGGACTCATGGTGAAGCCGTAACCGTGGGTGTAAATCAAATGCTCATTCACCCAGGTTTTGGCCTCATCTGGCACACTGTCGTAGTCCAGCTCACGGGCCGCAATCAATACCTGACGGGCGATCGCTTGGGGGTCACTGCTGGGATCAGCGATCGCGTCATAATCTGGATTTTCTGAAAACAGGTAGCGATCCACATCCGCATTGGGAAATTCATAATAGAGTCGAATCCGTTGGAGCTGGCGATTGGTTTCCAACAAGGGGCGAGTATCCCACAGCCGAATATTGTTAATCGTAAAATTATTGTTGCGTAAGTCATCATAGGTCAGGTTGGTTTGGGGGTCAAAAATGCGGACATCAATCTCATCCAAATCAAATGCCTTGCGGGTCGCATCAATCGTATGTTCCAAATAAGGCCGCTCTCTCGCCAATTCGTTGGGTTGCACCATTAATCGTTGGACCAGGGGTGGCACAATCATGCTGCCCAGTAAGGTGAAAATCAAGTAACAGACAGCCAGGAGAAAAAAAGGAGAGACTGGGGGAGCATCCGGATCTGTAGAAATTCGGCAACTGCGGTAAAGGCTATTGCCATCGGTGGCGGTGCCGATGGTCGCACGATTGGGACCGTTGCGTCTTTGAGCGTCACTACGTTGCTGGGAAGCCTTACGTTGCTGGGAAGCATTGCGCCGCTCTGGTGTGAGTTGCACCGTTGTGACAGAAGCTTCTCGCCCTTGAAGCGTAGTTACAGCCGTTAAATCAGTGCCATCTTCGGCGGTTGGTTGGTTGTACAACCCTAGATCGTCGGGGATTTCCCGGCGCTTGAGGACGCTGGTGTAGGGTGGGACTGGGTTAGGAGTCACTAAGGCCGGATCTTCGCTGGGATGGAGAACAGATCGCACTAGAAAGTAAATGCTGATCATACCTGCGAGGATGCTGAGGCCCGTGTTAATGGGCAATTGAGCGACAACGTTGGTGTAGCTGGCTCCGTAGGTGACACCTGTGGGGGAATAGAGCAATTCATATCGATCAATCCAATAGCTGAAGGCGATCGCCCCCATCACCGGACTACTCACCGCATACAAGTGACGGCGCTGGGGCCAGGGAAACCCAGGGAAGTACCCCTGGCTGAGGCTGTTCCCAGATAGAAGGTAAATGAGCGTTACGGATAAGAGGGTCAACCACCCTAAGCCAACGGCCCAAAACGCAATCAGTTCTAAAATCGGTAACTGGAAAATGTAAAAACCGATATCCCGGTGGAAGATAGGGTCGAGTTCACCAAAGGGCACTGGATGAGTGGCCAATAGGATCGTTCGCCAGTATTCTGACAACAGAATGCTAAAGCCTACACTCATACTCACCGCGATGCCCGATAGGACCGTGTGAGGATAGAAGGCGATCGCCACCAACAGGGCTGGAACTCCACCAAAAATCCAGGGATAGTTTTGCACCAGACTCCAACTGGACTGCCACAGGGTTTCCGGACGGAACATGATGGGGACTTGGTCTGGATGCACCAACACATTCAACGTCGGGTACCAATGGCTGAAGGCCACATGACCGTGATACAGCAACAGGGCCGTTAGCATTGACCCCAGAAAAATGACGGTCAAAACCAGTAGCCACAGGCGCATCGCACCGAGCAAGGTGGAATTATCAGGCCGATAGTTTTGGTAGATGGGATTGGTGACAAAGGTGCGCCGTCGAACACGACCGTCGCCAGCATTCTCATCCTGTTTGTCTGTCTCCCCAGAGATTGACGTTGGGGATGTCTGATGCCTGCCCTCACGGGCTGCTGCGACATTGGGAGAAGACCAGGCCAGTCGTCGAGCGATCGCGGCATTACCTAACACCCAGGCCATGCTCACCCCAAAGGCCACGGACCCTAGCCCTAACCGCACCCACAGTTCTGTCCAAAAGATGGGGACGTAATTGACTTCCTCAAACCAGAATTTCTCGACGATGGCGGTGGAGATCCCATGCAAAACTAGCAAGACGAGAATGAGGGCGATCGCCCTCTGGCCATAACCCAACCGACGCGACGGTGGGGAGTGGGGTGATGTGGGTTGGGGGGACGTTTGACGTTGAGGGGACAAACGGTTTGCCATAGCTCAGCCTGTACGAAGTTTAGAAGATACTGCGACCGTCATTTTGGTGCGCTTAGATAGTCTAAAATAAATTTAGGCTATATCCTTGACATTCAAAACAGTCGCTACTGCAAGAGCAGAAAACTACGAAATCCTTCAACTAAGCTCGGCGGCCAGCGTCGCACTGTCGCCACCCATTCCAGATCCTTGTAACGGCGATCCAATCCCTCCACAGCAAACCAATTGCTTTCGGCTTCTCCGGCTTTGCCCTGTAACCACAAAGCAGCAGTCAAGGCCGCACGGGCATCAGCAAATTTAGGATACCGCCGGACCAGTCGCCGCAATAGGGTAATACCCTGGTCTTGCTGACCCACTTCATAGACGGCGAGGGCGTAATTGGCTTTGGCCATCGAAAAGCGAGGATTGAGAATTGTCGCTTGATTGTAATCCGCGATCGCCCCGTACCAGTTGCCCTTCCCGGCCTGAGCATTGCCCCGGTTATTGTGAGCGATGGGATCATCTGGTTCAATTTTTAAGGCAGCGTTATAGTCCGCGATCGCCTGATCCCATTCCCCCAACACTTCCCAGGCTACGCCCCGATTGACCCACGGATCTGCCGCATAGGGAGCCAATTCAATCGCCTTGTCATAGTCCGCGATCGCTTCCTCAATCTGGTTCTGGGCCGCATAGACATTGCCGCGATTACTCCACAGTTCCGCCTGTTCCGGGAAATAATCGATGAGTTCAGACCAGTTGGCGATCGCGGCTTCAAATTGTCCGGCGGTGGTGGTGACAAAGGCTCGTTCCTTCAGATCATTTAGGTAGGTGATCACCTCTTCGTCTGATAGCAAAGGGGGCGCAGCGGGATCGGGATTGGGGGCGGCGATCGCCATGCCATTGCCCGATATTAGAGCAATCACCAAGCCAACACACCCCACCACCGACCACAAAGCAGACCACAAAGCCGAACGCCAACGAGTAAACCAGGGCAACCGCCGTACCACCATAATCCGCAAATCCTTAGGAGTTGAGCAAAGATAATTGACTATCAGGAGCATCGTACCCCAAATGCTGCCACGCCGCAGGAGCCGCCACTCGACCGCGAGGAGTGCGCTGCAAGTAGCCGATCTGCAACAAGTACGGTTCGTAGACTTCTTCGATGGTTTGGGCATCTTCCCCCGTTGCCGCTGCCAGAGTGTCTAAGCCCACTGGACCGCCGCCAAAGTTTTCAATCATCATGGTCAACATCCGCCGATCGGTCCAGTCCAATCCCACCGGGTCAACGTTGAATAGTTCTAGGGCTTCAGCAGCGATCGCCTGATTGATCGCTCCCAACTTTTTCACCTGGACAAAATCCCGCACCCGCTTCAGCAACCGATTGGCAATTCGGGGAGTTCCCCTGGCTCGGCGACCAATTTCTTCGGCTCCATCTTGGGTGACTTTGGTGGATAGAATTTCAGCCGTGCGGAGAATAATGGCCGTAAGTTCATCTAGTTCGTAAAAGCGTAATCGTTGGATTAAGCCGAAGCGATCGCGCAGCGGCGAAGTCAGCGCCCCCACCTTAGTCGTCGCCCCCACCAGGGTAAAGGGCTGGAGACCCACACTGCGAGTCCGGGCGCTCTGGCCTTTGCCAATGGTGACATCAATCCGAAAATCCTCCATCGCCGGATAGAGAATCTCCTCGGTGACGCGGGGCAGGCGATGAATTTCGTCAATAAATAGCACATCCCCCGCCTGAAGATTCACCAACAAGCCCACAATATCCCGTGGCCGTTCCAGCGCCGGAGCCGACGTAATTTTGCAGGACACCCCCATCTCCGCCGCCAAAATTAACGACATCGTGGTTTTTCCCAAACCCGGAGGTCCATACAACAATAGGTGATCCAGCGATTCTCCTCGGCCCTGAGCCGCTTGGATAGCAATACCCAACACTTCCTTCAAGGATTTTTGACCAATATAGTCGGCCAATCGTTGAGGCCGTAGCCGTTCTTCCTGCTTCTCTTTTTCCTCCCCTTGGGCACCCGCTTCCAACAGTTTGGTTGAGTCTGTGGGAGAAGCTTTGGCATTCTTGGCGGGAGCAGGGGAAGAGG
>JBFRWC010000052.1:0-6418 GCA_051439365.1 Leptolyngbyaceae cyanobacterium | reverse complement strand
GTTGAATTTTGAAGTGGCAGCGCGAATTCGGGATCAGATTCGCGGGATTCAGGATTTGGGTGCGGATCAGATGGTGAACTTGCCCAACGATACGGTGATGCGGGATGCGATCGCCCTCATGGCCGACGACCACCACGCCTGTGTGCAACTGTTTCAGATTCGAGCGGGAAAACTGGTGGGCCATCTGGGATTTGTCGCCGATGCTCAGGCGGGAACACCGGGCACGATCTTGCAGCGGGTATTGGAGGAACATTATCAACAAGTCGATCCCCTGGAAATTCCCTCGGATATCTTGGTGCAGCATGAGTTACCGGAGCAGGAGATTTTGGCGGCGTATTTGTCGGAGCGGCGGGGACGAAAGGTGAATATCTTCATGCCCCAGCGACAGGCCAAGGCGGATTTGATTGAAATGGTGGAGCGCAATGCGGGCTATGAACTGGCTCGGACCCAGCGGTTTGCCGAGCGCAATCATCAGGCCATGCTGGATTTGGCAGACATTCTGGATTTGCCCGACTTGCCTCACCGCATCGAAGGCTACGATATTTCCCACATCCAAGGGTCCGATGCGGTGGCCTCCCAAGTGGTGTTTATGGACGGACTGCCAGCCAATCAGCACTATCGCCACTACAAAATCAAAAATCCTACGGTGCGATCGGGTCATTCTGATGACTTTGCCAGCATGGCCGAGGTGATTCGCCGCCGATTCAAACGCTACACCAAAATTGAGAAAGTGGATGAAGAAGGCAATGCGGACCCCAGTACCGATCGCAGTCTTCGCACGGGCATCAAGCGTAAAAAGCAACGAGTGACAGCACCGACGCTACCGTTATCCGCCAGTGCTACCAATTCGGTAGAGCAGGATGCCGATTTTCCGGATCTGGTGATGATTGATGGGGGCAAAGGTCAGCTTTCGGCAGTGGTGGAGGTGCTGCGGGAGATGAATTTGCTGGAAGATGTGAAGGTGGTCAGTTTGGCCAAGCAGCGGGAAGAAATTTTCTTGCCAGGGGAATCCCAACCCTTGGTCACAGAATCGGAGCAGCCCGGAGTGCAATTGCTGCGGCGCTTACGGGATGAGGCCCATCGGTTTGCAGTTAGTTTCCATCGGAAGAAGCGGAGCGATCGCATGAGACGGTCCCGACTCGACGACATCCCCGGCTTAGGCCATGCCCGGAAGAAGGAATTGCTGGCTCACTTCCGCTCCATTGACTACATCCGGGAAGCCAGTGTCAAACAGATTGCTGAAGTGTCAGGGATCGGGCCTCGCCTTGCCCAGCAAATCTACGACTATTTTCATCCGTTTAAGCCTGAGACCAATAAAGACGGCGGGGAGTGATAGCGATCGCTTCTTGTGATGATGATGATGGGGCGATCGCCTTGTCCAGTGTCAGGGATAAAGGCGATCGCCACTCAATTAGAGCTAGATAGGGAAAAAACTGGAGTAACTAGAACAACACCCCAGCAAACTTAAGGAAATCAGCAATCGTGCGAATCTCCTGACCGTCCGCCAACGTGACCCCATAGGAAGGCTCCCACGGCTGGTTAGCCCGTCGCCCCAGCGTCTGATTTAGGTAGGAATCGGGATCAACATGCAGCAGACCCAGAATCGTCTCGGCCACAATTCGGCTACCCAATTCTCCCAGAGAGTCGCCATTGGCCCGGACCTCAGCTTCCTTAAGGATATAGAACCAGGCTGGAGTCTGCTCCAAGAAAGGAGTGAGCGCCGCCGGACTATTCTGCATCAACTCCTCTGCTGACAGGGGTTCAATTCCCGCCGCCTGAGCCATACTCTGACCCGTGGGAATACTCAGCAAATACCCCCGCAAGAGATTCCGAGTTGCCAATTGTTTCAAGAGCGCGCGAATTCCATCGACCTGTTCATCGTTTGCCTCGTTCCGCATATCCAGCAAAAATTCGGACAGATGAGAATCAATTTTACGGGCCGAGCGATCGCCACGCTCAGCCGCCACGTCTTTATCAACAAACCGATCCCACTCAATAATCCAATTTTTGGGTAAAGTCGCCTCGCCAAAGAAACCACCGTTTCCAGTAAAGGCAAAGAGTAAATCAAAGGTCGTGTCTGGAAAGTTGCGATTGAAGTCATAGACACTGCGAACCATGCTGTGTCCGAAGCGATAGGCCGCCACAGAGAATTCCAAAGGCGTAAACTGCTTAGCCGGAAACAAGCGAGGACCGTAGGCCAGAATGTCATCCACCGTTGTCTCCAACGCAACCGTCTTAAGGAAATCGTTGACCACCAACCACTGATAGGTCCAACGGGTCAGGTCGTGGGCACGCTGGTAGGTAGCTTCAACCGTCTGGGCATTGTCCGGCTCGTTAGCCCGGACCCACTCCACCGCCGCATTGTGGAATCGAAGAACCGCTAGATGGAATTGAGCCACAATCGTATTCTCATCATTGCGCTCATCACCAATCAGGGGTTTCCGCTTCTCAGATTCATCATCACCCCCAATCCGGGGCAGGTCACGATTAAGATCAGCAGCAGGTGGAATCTCCTCGCCACCAGCGGGGGCATTCTCGCCCAGGATAAACTTGGCCAGATCAGTGGGGTCAAAGAAATCGGCTGAGGCTGGCCTGAGCAACGCGCCCCAAGTGATCGGGCCAACAATCCCATCAGGGGTCAAACCACGAGACGCTTGAAAGTCTCTCACCGCTTGCTTCGTTTCCGGACCAAACAACCCGTCAACACCCGATGCCAGAGGGAAACCGCGCTCGACTAAAAGCTCCTGCATCTCCTGAACGTCACCCTTTAACTCTGGGGTGACATCAGAGAACCCATCTTCTAACCTCAGCACAGGGCGGGTTTCATCTGTGGGGTCAAACTGTGGTCCGTTGCCATACACGCTATCTAGTTCCAGAAACGCCCGACGGATATTTTTGAGATTTTCCACCACCACTGCGGGGGCAACAGGCTCAGTAAACTCAGTAATATCGGGAATAGCCTCTGGATCACGATCCGTTCCAGCGGTCATATCGTGGTCAATAAATTGCCCCCAGTAGGTATAAATCGCTGGGATCATTGAGTTGGCTTCTGTTGGCGGTTCGTTATCCACCATTGCATCGCCCAAGGCCTTGAGAGCATCGATCACCGAGGTGGGATCATCAGCAGGCAGGAGATTAACGGGATCTTGCGGTAAGGCTGGAAACAAATAATCGAAAGGGGTTTCGACGATGACCTCATCTTCGTCTCCGAGCAACTGTTGGAGATCGTCAAAGAATTCAAGTTGGCCGTGATGGACATATTTTTGACCCAAAAGTTGGGTGTCCAATTCAATTGTCAGTTCTTTTGCCGTCAATGGGTTGGCATGAACCAGTTTTATGGGATAAAAAATAATGCTGGTCATCGTCAACAAACAAGCCAGCAGAATACTCAGTGTCTTTTTCAGGAATGACATTCATTCATCTCCAAAATAATCAAAAAGAAGGGGTATTTCTTTTTGGGGGACTGATAGATTCAAACGGTCTGGTCATTATCCTCAAGGGAGTCGATCGCAGAATTTACTTTCTACACATCACCCCAACATCATCAGGTTCCGGAATGTTTCTGAAGAAAAGGGTCTGCCATAGCGCGGATTTAGTCGGGGCGATTCAGATGGGCCTGAATGCGATCGCCTACTCCAGTCCTCCAGCACATCGCCAAGTTAAGATGTATCGCGTTTTTGGGCTGAAGCTTGGGGCGATCGCTTACCGTTAGGAGATGAGTATTCCCTAACTAGGACTGTCCTATGCCGTTTCCCCCATCCCCTCGTCCTGTTTTCGTTTTCTCTGCTGCCAAAGTTGTGCCATTCGGGTTAGCGACGATTGCCACCAGTCTAGTCGCCACCAGTCTAACCGCCGTCAGCCTGACCGCCGTCAGCCTGACAACAGCAATGACATCCCCGGCGATCGCCCAACTGATTCCAGACAACACATTGGGACAGGAATCATCTGTGGTCACACCGGCACAATTGGGGCAATGGCAGGGCGATCGCATTGATGGGGGAGCGATTCGTGGCAGTGCCCTGTTCCATAGTTTTGAGGAATTTAACGTCGAGACAGGACGAGCGGCATACTTTGCGAATCCAGCCGGAATCGAGGCCATCCTCGGTCGGGTGACGGGGCAAAATCACTCAGACATTTCTGGCCGGCTGGGAGTGTTGGGCAACGCCAACCTATTTTTGCTCAATCCCAATGGTATTGTTTTTGGTCCCGATGCCTCCCTGGATATCCGTGGATCATTTGCCGCGACTACCGCAGATACTTTCACCTTTGCCGATGGTCAATTTTTTAGCGCCGTTGACCCGGAAGCGCCACCCCTACTCACCATGAATCTAACCACACCAGGGTTGCAGTATGGTGCAGGACAATCGGGTTCCATCATCAATGCGGCGGACTTGGCGGTGAATGCGGGGGAAACACTTACTCTCACCGGGGAAACCGTGGTGAATACGGGCCGTTTGACGGCACCGGGGGGAGAAGTGGCGATCGCTGCCATCACCGGAGACACCCATATTCAACTGGGACAGAACGGAGGCATTCAGGAAATCACCTCCCTGGATGATTTACAGCGATCGCCTCGATCCTTACCCCAATCTAATGTCCAAACTATCTCAGACATTGTTGACAGCACCGACGCAGATTTGGGGTTAGCCATGACGGCAGATGGCAGGGTGATGCTGACGGATTCGGGCACGCTCATTCCCACTGATCCTGGGGATACGGTGGTGTCCGGGAGTTTGGATGCGGCCAACTTGAACCGGGGGCAACGGGGGGGACAGGTCAGGGTCATGGGCGATCGCGTGGCTTTAGTGGACGAGGCATGGGTCAATGTGGCTGGTGATCGGGGCGGGGCGCAAGCCTTGATTGGTGGGGAATATCAGGGGCGGGGCGATCGCTTAAATGCGGATCAAACCTACATCGGCCCAGAAACTCGCATTCTTGCCGATGCCGTCACCAGCGGTGATGGAGGGCGCGTGATTCTATGGGCGGACGGGAATACTCGATTTTACGGCGAGATTAGTGCCCGTGGTGGCATTAATGGCAACGGCGGCTTTGTGGAAGTGTCCGGCAAAACCTCGCTGACCTATCGCGGTACCGTCACGACCTCCGCACTAGGGGGAAATCGTGGCACGTTGCTGCTTGACCCGGTCAATATTACCATTGCCAACGGTGATGGTGATGGTGGTATCGACGACATAGACGATGGAGTGCTAGCCGGGGAATCGCCGGGTGAGGATATCACGATTTTTGAAGCTACCTTAGAAGCTTTGGCAGGGGAGACCAATGTCATCTTAGAAGCCACGAACAATATTACTGTCGAAGACTTAGCCGACGATGAACTCCTATTCCAAGGTGGTCCCGGCGACTTGGGTGAGATTACCTTGGAGGCCGACGCGGATGGGGATGGTGTGGGAGCCTTCACGATGGTGGATGTGATGGATACCTTAATTACTAGGGGCCGTAGCATCGAAATTTCTGGAGCAGAACTGATTGTGGGAAACATCGATACCGAACCAGATGTCAATTTTGCGGCAAATGATGGGGGCACGATCGAGTTAATTGCCACCAATGGGGATCTTACTGCCGGAAACCTAGTGGCTTCGGGAATTGATGGGATTGGGGGCAATATTACACTAAGCGCCAATGGGGGGAATGTTAATCTAGTTGACAGTCAAATCATTAGCGACACTGATTTGCCGCTGACTGGACAAGGGGAGGAAGAGTTTAGCCAAATTGCCATTGGTGCTTTTGCCACCTCCCTAACCAATCCCGCTGCCGCACCGAATGGGGGGTTAGTTTTACTCGACGGGGCGAGGGTCAGTGTTGAAAATCTCTTTGATGGGATTGCCGGAGATATCTTTATCAATGCTGAAAATGGGATTACCATTACCGACAGTTTTCTCACCGCCAATGGCAATACCGGAGTCATTGAGATTGGCATCACGGATGTGGAAACGGTGAGGGCACAGGAGACAGCGATTCCCCAGACAGTCACGATTACGGATAGCGAATTCACCTCTTCCAATAACAACACGGGCGAGGGCCAAGCTGCTGGCAATATTTCTATTAATGCTAATGGCAGCGTTAGTATTATCAATAGCAATCTCTCCACCAACGGCAACCAGGGCAGTATTGATATTGGCATTTCTGGCAACACAAGAGGGGTTCTGCAAACGGTGGAGGTGAATGACAGCAGCATTACCGCTGCCAACAAAAACCCCGGCGAAGATCAGAATGCGGGAAATGTGGCGATCGCCGCCACCAATACCATCAGCATTCTCAACAGCAGTCGCCTCTCCACCGATGGCAACCTGGGTACGATTACTCTGGGCGTGAGTGAGGAGTTCGACGGGGTACCCCAAACGATCGCCATCACGGACAGTCGCCTCACGGCCTCTAGTCTAAACGCAGAGAGCATTGC
>JBFRWC010000051.1:0-34908 GCA_051439365.1 Leptolyngbyaceae cyanobacterium | reverse complement strand
GGTTGAGCGATCGCCTCCAACTGAAAGGTGGGAACACTTTCCGTTTCCCATGCATGCCCCGCTCCTGATTCCAATGTTGGTGTACAGGCCACTTGCTTTGCCCGCCAAATTCGTTCCAGAGAGGCATGAATCCGCTCTCGGCTTAACCGCCCAGTTTGCACGGCTTCACAAATTGCAGCGATGGTGCCTGGTGGATCAACGGGCATGAGAATAACATCAGACCCAGCTTCCAGTGCCATCACGGGTGCTTCGTAGGCCCCATAGTGTTTGGTAATCGCCTGCATCACCAGAGCATCCGTGACAATTAGCCCATCAAATCCCATCTCTTGGCGCAACAGATTAGTTAGGGTGAGGGAAGACAAACTGGAGGGGTGATCCGGGTCGAGGGCGGGAACTTGGAGATGGGCCGTCATAATGGCACTGACTTTAGTGGCGATCGCCGCCCAGAAGGGGGCTAGCTCGATTTGCTCTAGTCGTTCTCGCGAATGGGGAATCAGGGGCAGCTCCACATGGGAGTCGGAGGCGGTGTCCCCATGTCCGGGAAAATGCTTAGCGGCGGTCAGAACCCCCCAGCCTTGAGTGCCTTGAATAAACGCTTCAATCAGCGGGATCACCACCTCCGGTGTTTCCCCAAACGCCCTCACATTAATTACTGGATTCCCAGGATTGTTATTGACGTCCACTACCGGACCCAGAATCCAGTTGATCCCAATAGCCTTCGCTTCCCGCGCCGTTACCGTGCCCAGTTGTCGAGCATAGTTACAGGCTTGGCCCAAATCCTGCTGGGCGATCGCTCCCAAGGCCAACGGCGGCGGCATCCAGGTTGCGCCTTCAAATCGTCGCCCCACCCCTTCCTCAATATCTGCGGCCATCAACAATGGCACCTGGCTCCAGGCTTGTAATTGCTCAGTTCGCAGGGCTAATTCAGCCGCACTTCCTCCCAGCAAAATCACGCCACCAATGCCTAACTCTTGAATCCAATGTTGCAGATCCGCATTGGAGGCTTCCCATCGGGGATAGCGCCGTTGGCCATCAAACAAGTGCCCCGTGGTCCGCACCATGATTAATTGGGCCACTTGCTGGGACAAACTGAGTGGTTCCCAGTCCGGGAGAAATTTCCCCAGAGTCAAAGGATTGGACATCATCACCGCCGTAAAGAACCAGCAGATAGGGACAGAGGCTTATCCCTGCTACCACCTTAAAAGTAGCTTAAAGTGTGACCTAGATGTTGCCCCAGATACATTCCAATTTGATGAGCTTGCCTTATGGTGATGTGCATGGGCAGAACGTAGAGTGACAGATTGTTTCAGTACTTTTACGGATACTCTTCCCATCCTCTTTCTAGACGAAACGGCACAGAATTAGCGTTTTTTGCTAGTGCCTTTTATGAAGAAAAGTGTTAGTGTGACGTTGAGATGGGTGATACGTTTTCTACCAGACCCAGTAACTATGGTTGAACTTTTGACCGCATTATCCCTATCAGCCGCTGCTGGATTTCGCATCGCGCTACCGCTCCTAGCAATCGGTTTGCTTCGTGGCGATGCTCTTTGGCAAGATCTTCCGTTGTTGTCCCAGTTTCCGCCTCATCTTCTACTGGGTACTTTAATGGGATGGTCGTTGTATGAGGTGTTGTTCTCGAAATGGTTGATTGGCCAGCGGATCTTGCACCAAGTTCAGTTGTTGTTAAGTCCAATGGTCGGGGCGATCGCGGCTTTGACAGCCCTCTACGTTGCTAGCAGCTATGTGTCGGAGATTGAAGTAGTAAAGCTATGGCTGATTGGTGGAGTTGGGGCGCTACTGGCCCTGGTCCTCCAGTTAGTTCAAGTGGCCTGGTTTTACCGCCTGCGAGGGCTACCTCTCTGGAGTCTGTTACTTCAGGACACCCTCTCTTTGATATTGGTGTTTTCCGCCTTTGATGCGCCCTATGAGGGGGGCATCATTGCATTGCTACTGCTATTCTTGGCGATCCGTAGTTCAACGTTGTGGCGTAGGCTCCAACATCGGGCAGTGCCTCAAGTCCTCTGTACCTGTGAGGACCGAAGTCAGTCTTCCGTGGCTCAGCGACAGCACCTAGATGATTGCGAGGCTGCCATCAAGTAGAACACCCGATACGGGGTGAATTCGGGCATGAGGTTAGATGAGTCTTAAAATTTGTGTCGCATCAGGCGTAAGTTTTTCTAAACTGTCTTCTATAATCTTGACTATGATCAGGATTCCTGACTTTCTGACCCGCTTGCGTCTTTTGCATTTGCTGTCCTATGGCAAGAAACCCTTCCCCTTCTGGCCCTCGTTCGACTGGTGGTAGACCCGAACCAGTTGCGCCCCTATTTTCAACCGCGTCCCGGCAGTACCTACCACCGCCCAGGGTGAATCCTTCATCTGATGCGATCGCCAACCATCCCACGCCTGGACCATCGACGATCGCTCCAATCAGCAATCGCGGCGGTCAGTCACCAACCCTACCTTCTTTGCCCAAACGGAAGGCTGGGGCCTCTCAATCTAGGGGATCGAGACAGGGTGCGCCAACTGTTGACGGAAGTCCGGAACCGGAGGCAATGTCGTCTGAGGCCTCTCCACCGGAGTCTAGCTGGCAACCAGAGCCATCTGATCCGCAGGGAGCGATCGCCGATCTACGGCAATCCCTTGACATCCCATTAGAATCCTCTATCTTTGAAGCCTCTATTCTCGATCAGTTGGACCGTGACCCATTAGACCGTGACCCATTAGACCGTGACCCGTTAGACTGTGACCCGTTAGACCGTGATCTGTCAGATAGTGAATCGACACAGGCTTGGAGTACAACTTCAACCCCATCTAGAGAGAGCATCCCGGATATGGTGCCGGATGATTTACGTCGCCGCCGTCTTCAGCGCCAACGGCGATCGCCTTTCACCGGACTGGCTTGGCCAATTCTCTGGATGCTGATGCTTTTGGGGGTTGGGGGAGTCGGCAGTGTTGCTTTTCTCTGGATGACCAGTTTGCCACCGCGTCTGGACTGTCAGGAGTTGTCCCCTCTGTCCGCTGATGCCCAGCGGTTACATTGTGCCAGTGTAGCCGCCACTTCAGGCCAGGTTGAGGATGTTTTGGCCGGATTTAACTTAGTGCGCCCTTGGTCGTCGAACCATCCCCTATTTCACAAAGCTCAAGAGGCGATGGCCAATTGGACCCAGGAAATTTTAGCAGTGGCGGAATCCACGCTCTACTCCAAGGGGCTGACGGAAGCGTTGGCCTGGTTGGATACAGTGCCGACAACCAGTCCGCTGTATGACGACGTTGAAGGTAAGCGGCAGGAATGGCAAGGGTTATGGGATCGGGGTGAAGCTATTGAGCAAATTGCGATGGCTGCGGTGCAAGCCAAAAAGTGGGATGTGGCGGCTCAGCAGGTGGTAGAAATGGGCAAACTCAACCATCCCTACTGGCGGCAGGATCGCGCCAATACCTTGAGTTTGCGGGTGGTTGCGGAGCGGCAGGGGGCAGAAGCTTATCAGGCAGCTCAGGACATGGCGATCGCCGCGACTCCCGAAGCTCTAGCTGCAGCCCTCACTGAATTGCAAACCATTCAGCCCCAAACGTTTGCTTGGAAAGACGCTCAATTGGATTTAGCTCAGTGGAGTAAAGCGATCGCTCAGGAGAGTCAACAGCGATTTCAAGCAGGAGATATTGAAGGCATGTTGACTCTAGCGCAAGCCCTGCCCCCAACCCCGGAACTGATGCCCCAGATTAACGATTTAATGAAACTTGGCTATGCCCAGCGCCAAGCTACGGATGATCCTGAAAATTGGACACCAGGTCTGGCTCCGGTGACTGAATGGATGATGGCCATCACCACTGCGGCTCAGATTGAGGCCGATAGTCCACTGTATGAGTATACTCAAACCCAAATGGCCGTTTGGCAACAGCAGTTGCAGGACTTGGCTCAGCTTCAATTAGCCCAGGCGATTGCCTCCACTGGACATCGCACGGCGCTGCAACTGGCCATTCATCAGGCCAGTCTGGTGGACAAGGGACAACCCCGCCGCATCCAGGCCCAAACCTTGATTGCTGATTGGCAACAGGCCATTGAGCGCGTGGAAGACCGAGCTGATTTGGCCCTGGCCCACCAAATGGCCGCTCCTGGCACCCTGGCTGCTTTGGCACGGGCGATCGCCCAAGCCGAAACCATTCAGCCCAACCGCGCTCTTCGTCAAGATGCTGATGAAGCCATTGCCCAGTGGGTGACTGACATGCAGGTGATTGAGGATCAGCCGATTTTGGATCGAGCCGCTGCGCTTGCTACAGGGGGGAACTGGCAAGGGGCGATCGCCGAAGCCCAGACCATTGGTCGCGATCGCGCCCTCCATCCCCAGGCTCAAGCCCAGATTGGCAACTGGCAGGCCGCCATTGTTGCAGCAGAACATCGGGCCGTTCTGGCGCGTGCCCGATCCCTGGCGGCTCAAGTGCGGTTAACTGCTGCCATTAATCTGGCAAATTCTATTCCTGCGTCCAGTACCAGTGTCTATCGCGAGGCTCAGGGCGCGATCGCCCAATGGAGCCGAGAACGGGATCGAATTTGGGCAACTCGAAATCAAACCCCCTCGCCAGCCCCCAGCCCTGCTTCGAGTGCAACCGTCTCCCGTCCCGCTCCCCGTTCCACGCCAACTCCTAGTCCTCAGCCATCGGGAAATTTTGAAGGCTACTATGATTCCCGGTATTATGACTACTACGGTAATTAATGACACGTTGTCCAGTTCCTTCATCCTATGACGACTTCTCCGTCCACGCCCAATCCCGCCACCGTTCGTGCCATCATCGTGGATGAAGATCCAATTTTTCGTCTAGGGCTGAGGGACTGGCTCAAACAGTGGCCTGACTTTGAAGTGATTGAAGATATCGGGGATTACACCCTGGCTTTTCGTCGCTTGCAAGCTAGGCTAGCGTCTCCCCAAAATTCTGAGCTTGAGGCCGAGGCTGAGACTGGTACTGAGGCCACTGATACCAGGGCCAGCGCTCCGGAGGAGGAAGCTGCTGATGCCATACCGTCTGACTCGGAATCGTTTGACTCGGAATCGTTTGACTCGGAATCGTCTGACTCGGAATCGTCTGACCTGGTGGACCGTGAGTCAGGATCGCCCAATTCGACAAGGGACCCGATGCTAGTGATTGTGGGTGGGGCGATCGCCACCGCTTCGCCCAGTCATTCTGCCCTGGTTGACCTGTGTCAGCAGATCAAAACTCATTACCCGGCCCTAGTGCTGCTGGTCCTGGGACCGGAGAATTCAGCCGTGATGGATGCGATTCGTCAAGCGGCAGCAGATGGCTACGTGCCCAAGGCCGAGGCGGCGACTCAGCTCCAGCAGGTAGTTCAACAGGTCTTAGCCGGGGACTTTCAATGGCCATCACCCTTGCCGTCGGAAACAATGCCGTCGGGAACAATGGCGAACAATGGCGATCAGGATACCTCACAGGGCAACCCACCGCTTACCCCAGCGACTGCCCCCGCTACACGGGTGGGACCACTGGCCCAATTACGCTGTCGCTGGCGGCAATTGGCCCTTAGGCAAATTGATACCCAACTGGAGCGGTTGCAGCCCTATGCGATCGCCATCCGCACCCAGGCAAACCCGACTACAGAGTGGACGTTGGTGGACCGATGGATTATTTTGGGGCGCTGTCGAGAATTGCACACGGCTCGTTGGTTCGTCCAAACCCTCTTGGCAACGCCCTCCCTGGAATATCTAGACTGGACTGGAACCTATCGGGCTGATGGGGGTGATGTGGAGAGTGGGTCTCCTTTCGATCCGACCACTGCCCCAGCCAACCCGTTGCCTCCCACTCCTGCTGGTTTATTCACTCGGTGGCAGCGGCAGTTGGGTGCGATCGCCCAGCAGCCCATTGCTCCCAGTCGCCCCTCTGCTCGCACTTCATCCTCACGGTCCCAGGCTCAGACATCTGCGATTCAGCTCCAAACTGAGGGAGCGGAGCTAGCCTCCAGATCCCTGACGGGTGCATCTGCGCAA
Organism: Leptolyngbyaceae cyanobacterium; assembly: GCA_051439365.1. Taxonomy (GTDB): domain Bacteria; phylum Cyanobacteriota; class Cyanobacteriia; order CAKZMO01; family CAKZMO01; genus JAAHGY01. Next base: position 28,912 of record JBFRWC010000051.1, on the reverse strand, counting down.
CCGTTATCTCCAGCATCGGTGCGGGCGACTTTATTTGATTCCCTGCGGGAACGGTTACAATCCCCATTACTCAATCAGACATCACAACCTCTAGAAATTGATATCTTACGGGAAGGACGGAAACAAGAATTACTCGTTTTGGTCCTTCATAAACTGCTGACATTGCTGGATGATCTGCGCTACTCTGATGTGCAGCTTCAACAATTACAAGAGCGGCGATCGCAACTGTTCTATGATCTCTGGCAATCCATCCTCACTGACTACTTTGGCAAATACTACGTCATGCAAGTCGATGGGCTGGAGCTAGAGGTGGTCACCATTCTCAGCCAGGATGCCAGAGTGGTGCAGCGTTCAATCTTCGATCGGATTCCCTTTGCCGTTGACTTATTAGCCCACTTCTTATTCCAATCTCCCCTAGAGATTGATGGCATCCCTTATGCGCTTGGCACGCCGGAAGCCCTGGAACGGGCTGAGATTATCTTAGATAATTTGGTGATTCAGCTCGGTAACAGTGTGATTCAGCCCTTGCTCAATCACCTGGCTGATGTTGAGTTGATCAAACAAAATTTCTACGACTACCGCTGTATGTCCAGTCGAGATATTGCCCGATTCCGTAATAGCCTCTCATGGCGATATCGCCGCCTCCAGTATGTTGATGAACCCACCGCCATTTTTGAAAGTACCCATTACTTATTGACGGTACAAGGCATGGGTCTTAAGCAAACTGATGTCTACGTATCGCGGCGATCAGAACTCGATCGTCTCTCTGGGATTCCCCTAGTAGTGACGTTGTTGCTGGAACTGCGGGATGCCTTATCCCCTCGCCTGCGGGAAGCGATCGCCGCTGTTGGATCTGCGGTCATTTATGTCCTGACGGATGTGATTGGTCGGGGAATTGGTCTCATCGGTCGGGGTGTGATCAAAGGGATTGGGTCCGCTTGGCAAGATCCTAAGAACGGGATGTAAACTTGGGTTACACCATCGCACACGACTGCTCACACCTGATCACGCAGCAGATCACCGACGACGTAAGTCTGGTCATCAATGGTTACGGTGTCGCCTGATACTAATTTTCGCCCCCGTCGTAGCTCCATCGCGTTGTTCACCTCAACCTCCCCTGATTGAATCAGGAATTTGGCTTGCCCCCCTGTAGAAGCAAGCCCTTGCAGTTTCAAGAACTGATCGAGCTTAATTGTATGGTCCTTCACTATTTTCGGCTCCAGTGTCTAGTAAGTGTTTTCTCGGATTTAATGACTAATCGTTGACCTTGCTTATCTCCGTAATTCACGTCCTCTCTCTCCGTGTTCTCAACGATTTCTATTGAATCCCTCCTCCAAAACTCAGCAAATACCTATGTAGATCTGCTGAGCTAAAGCGGCGATCGCGTTTCTTTCCAAGGATTGTGGCCTTTTTTTTCCGTATGTCTCCTGACTCCATCAGTACAGTGTTTGCGGCATTCTAGACTTATCTAGCCGCATCTATCCAGGTCACTACCATGTTCACTTCACTAAAAGTTGTTTCCAGTTTAGTTATTCTCTGCTCCCTCTTTGCGATCGCGTCAACCCCAACCTTGAGTGGCAAAAATCCTGGTTGTGATGATGAGGTGCATATCTGTCCGACTGAACAGGAGTCCCTGCGTTTGACCAGCGTGATCTAGCTTGTCGGCCTGACGCTGCTACGCTAAGCTTAGACACGGCACCAAGGTAGCGGCAACCGCATGGGCGATCGCCTCAAAATCATACCCTCCTTCTAACCCAAAGAGGATCTGGGGGGTCATCTTCAAACAGTAGCGGGTTAAGTGACCAAAATCCTCAGGTTGCAGGGCAATGTTGGCCAAGGGATCGGCTTGGGTTGCATCATATCCCGCACTGATAATGAGTAAGTCGGGGTTGTCACGCTGCAAAAATGGAATCACCTCTTGCGGGAAGGCAACATCGTATTCCGCAAAGGTGCTACCTGCCTGCATGGGGATATTGAGGACATTGCCGTGTGCCCCGCGATCGGTTCGTTTGCCCGTACCGGGGTAGTGGGGAAATTCATGTAGGGAGCAATAGCGAATGTGGGGATGGTGTTCCACAATCGCTTGGGTGCCGTTGCCGTGATGAACGTCCCAGTCCAGGATCGCGACATGGTTCACATTGGGTTGGCGCAAAGCGTAAAGGGCTGCGATCGCTGCATTCGAGAATAAACAAAATCCCATTGCCTGGGTGGCCATGGCATGATGACCGGGGGGGCGCACCAACGCGAAGGCTGGACGTTGAGTGTGCAGTACCGTATCGACTCCATCGAGCCAAGCACTCACCGCAAGCTGAGCCACCTCATAACTCCGAGGCGATACGGGGGTGTCTCCATCGGCATGACCACCGCCCTTTTCGGCCAAGCGGCGGATGAGTCCCACATGCTCCGGAGGATGGGCAGTGGCGATCGCCTGCTGTAATCGATCCCCGGTCTCATCCGTCGGTTGTTGGGTGATGGGGGTGGGCGATCGCCAGTCCAACTGGTCACTCCACGCTTGGGTTTCCAAATGGGTTTTGATGGCGGTTAAACGACCAGGGCATTCGGGGTGATAGGGCCCTGTATAATGGTCCAAAAATTCATCCGAGTAAAAAATAGGGATCATCGCAATCCTTATGCCATTGGGGTGTGCTGTCTTTTATTCTACGCCGGATTCTCTCTCAAACCAGCGGCTACGTTTTCCGAGCAAAAATGCTGCCAATGAAGCAAGGAGCAGATAATTTTTTATCTGCTCCTTGCCCTATTCATTAAAAATTGCCGGACCTTCTCTGCCAATAACCTCAAGACAAGTTGATGTGCGCCCAAGCTCACGCTAGGTGCTGCACACACACTCCGATGAATCGTACCGCTAACTGAATCGTTAGCTGAACGTACACATTATGGATGAGAAGGTAACTAGCGGTGTTTTGTGCAACAGCCATAGGAACCTCCCAACAGGTATTTAGTTTTTTCTAATGCTTGATCTTATTATGACCTTTCTTTCCTAGGTTGACAACCCCAAAATCCTTGTTTTTTGCCTTTTTTTGTCCCAAGACAGATACTTTCTTCATCATCTGTTGATATTCATTCTGCCTGGAGGGGGAGGGTGACGGTGACGGTGGTTCCTCGATCAGGTTCGCTGGCGATCGCAATGGCACCGCCATGATTTTCGGTAATCGATTGGGCGATCGCTAGCCCTAGTCCTGATCCACTGGAGGGTTGGCCCGTGGTTGCCGTCACCACCTGGGCACGACGGGAGCGGGATGCATCCACTTGATAAAACCGTTCGAACACTTGGGGTAGGTCAGTCGCCGCAATACCAATGCCCGTATCTGCGATCTCAACGGCAATCAAATCGGGTTTGTCATTGCGTTTCCCAGACAGCGATTTGCCAATCAGGGTGACGGTAATGCACCCACCACTGGGCGTGTATTGGATAGCGTTGCTGATGAGATTGGTGAACAAGCGCAATAATTGGGTGCGATCGCCTTCGACTAAGGCGAGGGTACTGGCAGGGATGGATTCGGATGAGTGAAGGGGACGGAGGTTCAGAGTAATGTGTTGGAGCTGGGCGATCGCTTTTTGTTCCTCCACGACCTCCTGCACCACACCGGAGAGGGAAATGGGCTGGGTTGGCCATTGCGCAATGCCGCTATCTTGTCGGGCGAGAAAGAGCAAATCTTCCACTAAACGACCCAATCGTCGGGTGATTCGCTCAACGATTTGAAGCTGGGTTTGTTGCGTGGCAGGATCGGGATTGGGGTCTGCTAGGGCTACCTGCACATTGGTTTGCAATACGGCAATGGGATTTCGCAACTCGTGGGAGGCATCGGCGGTAAATTGCTTCATTCGTTGGTAGGAGTCGAGGACGGGGGCGATCGCTAACCCGGACAATAACCACCCGATCGCGGCCACCGCTCCAATGGTCAACACTGTGCCAAAGATCAAGTCCACCATCAACCGCTGGGTGGGTTTCGTCACTTCAAACCAGGGGTGACTCACCCGCAAGTAGCCTAGGACTTGTCGGCCTCTCTGAATTTTCCGAGTGATCTGCCGTAACAGTAACGTGTCTCCTTGATGCACGGTTTCACCATAGGGGTTGACATGCAACGGAACTTTGAGCGGTCGTTCCAGCGTACTCCACAATAACTGCCCCTGGATATCAAACCACTCTAAATCAATGTGGTCATCGTCCACCGCTTCTCCGTTACTACGAAAACTAGCCTCTACATTCACCTGGAAGGAGGAGGGGAATTGCCCCCAATCCCGCAGTTCTTCCTGGTCAGGTTCGATAATGAGCGATCGCTCCACTACCTCCACCACATGATTGAGGGTATCATCCACCCGTTCCACTAACGTATTGCGCACGTACCAGTAAAATCCGCTGGCAAAGATGAGGAGTAACACCGCTGTCACGGTGGTGTACCAGATGGCAAGGCGACGACGGGTAGCTTGAAACATGATGACTTGAACGAGGGGAGAGAGTCGGGCTAGCGAAGGAATGGAAATTAAAGCCTATGGTTGATCGCAGGTGAACACGGTCCCATCCGGGAGAATCGCCCCACAAAGTCGGGTTCCACGGCTGAACTGAATTCCTTCTAGGGACGCACGATCCAGAATAGCACCCCGCAAATCAGCCCCCCGAAAGCTGGTATTCGTCAAAATTGCATTTTCTAAATCTGCTTCTCGCAAGTCTGCCCCACTCAAATCCGCTCCCGTTAGATCCGCATTTTGGAGGTTGGCTCGGTTGAGATTGGCGCGAATCAGAATGCTGTTAGTCAAACGAGACTGCCTTAAATCGGCTCCCTGGAGGTTACTGCCGATCAAGGTAGCTCCATCTAACTGCGTCTGGCGCATCAAGGTATCCCTGAGATCGGCATGGCTGAGATTGCTATGGGTCAAATCAGAGCCAGAGAAATCGGCTTGGCGTAAGTCTTGCCGTTGTAAATCAGCTCCGCGCAGGTCTAAATTTCGCAAGGTAATTCCTTGAATATCAGCTCGGCGCAGATTAGCACTGGTGAGAATGGCGTTGGACAAATCTGCCCCGATTAAGTCTGTGTTCTCTAAATTAGTCTCGGCTAAATTGGCCCGTCGCAGATCAGCCACGAATAAATTGGCATCTTCCAGATTAGTTCCCCGCAAATTGCTATCGGTCAACACCGCTGCTGCGAGGTTAGTGCCTTGGAGGGTGGCGTTGTCCAACTGGACTTGGCTCAGGTAGGCCAACTCTAGGTCCGCGTCTTCTAGGTTGGTAGCGATGAGGCTAGCATTGCGGAGGTCGGTGGCACGAAGACTGGCTGATTCAAAGTCTGCCTCTTCCAGGTTGGTTTGACGGAGGTCAGCAATGAACAAGTCAGACTCGATCGCGGTGGTTGCAGCCAAGCGACTGCCCCGAAGATCGGCAGAGGCAAAGGTGGCCCGGTCCAAGTTTGCTCCGGTGAAATCAACGTTGCGCAGATCAGCCCCGTTTAAGTTCGCTCCGACTAAATCAGCATGGGTGAGATCTTGGTCGCTGTAGCCGTTGGTCACGAGTTCATGGATCAGCCGCCACTTTGCTGCCAGGATAGTGCGATCGCCCACCACCGTGTTAGCCAACTGTGCTCCCTCCAGATTGGCATTCTGCAAATTGGCGCCCTCTAGGTTCGCGTTGCGTAGATCCGCTCCCCGGAGGTCAGCATCTTGGAGAAACGCCCCGCGCAAATCCGCCCCATTCAAATTTGCCCCCCGCAAATCTGCCCGACTCAGGTTGGCCTGCCGCAGATAGGCTTGGGCTAACTCCGCATCCCGCAAATCACACCGCCGACACTGCCGGATCTCCCGCAAAGTCTCTAGATCACGACGGCTAAAGCTGTAGCTTGGGAGTGGAATGGTTGCTGCGAACGTTGCGATCAGGATTGCGAGTGACACGGGGACAAGGGGCACAGGGACAAGGGACATGAGGAAAAAAGAGAACGCGATATGCGATCGCTCATGCCTCAGACGAAACCAGAGAGAAGTCATGGAGCGTTTTGGTGAGGGGTCAGCTAGATACCCCAACTCTACAGCAAAAGACCGCAAGCTGGTTGACTGACAAAAATTGAGGCTTGGGCGCGGAAACCGCTCCCCTACAAGAGATTGGGACAATGTAGGGGTCAGGTCTCCTGACCCAAGGCAGGGACAAGGTTTTAGGCAGTTTTGTCAGTCAATCAGGACCGCGAGTCAGAAGTCCCTAAATTTAGAATCCTATTTCAGAGGCTGGGGATAATCAATAACATAGCCTTGCACATAGTCAATTCCTAAAGCTTGCATTCGATCGAAAATTTCCTGATTTTCCACATACTCAGCAATTGTCTTTAAGCCCATCAAGTGGCCAATATTATTGATCGCCTCTAACATCGCGGCAAGCACATCATCAGTTAATGCCTCTTTGACAAAATTGCCGTCAATTTTAAGGTAATCAACGGGAAGATTCTTTAGATAGGCAAAGGAAGACATTCCACTGCCAAAGTCGTCTAACGCAAAGCGACAACCCAATCTTTTGAGTTCTAAAATGAAATTAGCCGCTTTGTATAAGTTGGAAATTGCCACTGTTTCGGTAATTTCAAAACATAAAATCTTGGGATCCACATCATGCTGCTGAAGCTGCTGACTTAAGAATTCGATAAACTCATCATCATTAATGCTAGCACCAGACAAGTTGATACTGTAAATAGTATAGGGAATGGATGGCAAACTTCGCAAATATTCGAGCAGATGTTCCACAACCCACCGATCGATCCTTGGCATCAAGTCATAGCGTTCTGCTGGGGCTAAAAATGCCATTGGGAGAGATATCTGTCCTGTTTGGGGATGAGGCAAGCGTAGGAGAATCTCACATAGTATTGGTGTGTCCCTCTTGGAGGGTATTTGAGGTGTAGATTCTTGAGCAAATGACTCAACTTTAGTAATAGACTGACGATATAAATGGAATTGGTCATTGTCTAGTGCCTGGGTTAACCGGGCAAACCACTGACTATCCATTGACTGCTGAATAATCTTGTCATCATCCGGCGAATAAATCTGGACACGGTTTCGGCCTTTTGCTTTTGCGGTGTAACAAGCCGCATCAGCTAACCGCAACACTTGCTTGGTATCGATACTATCTTTAGTAATCGATACAACACCAATACTCACCCCAATGCTAAAAATCTTGCCATCATATAAAAACCGAAATGCCTGAATAATGTCACAAAATTCGTGAGCGATTTCCCTAGACCGATCAATCGTGCAGTTATAGAGTAAGATGCCAAACTCATCCCCTCCAATGCGGGCGAGCACATCAGAGCGCCGAATTTTAGATTGCCATAAGTCAGCGACTTGACAGAGTAGTTCATCCCCTGCGGCATGGCCACAGGTATCATTGACGGCCTTGAAATGATCTAAGTCCAGATAGCAAACGACATGAAACGCCCCGTGGACTTGGGCATCTTGGATCGCGTCGTTCAAAACTTGAATAAAGCGCTCTCGGTTGTACAGTCGGGTCAAAGGATCATGGCTCGCGTGCCAAGCCAGTTGTTGGGCGCGACCTCGTTCCTCGGTAACGTCATGAAAGACAAGCACTGTTCCCAAAATCTCGCCCGAATCGGAGCGAATGGGCGCAGCAGAATCCCCAATCGCAAATTCTTCACCTGTTTTAGAAATAAGGGTGGGATGGTTGCTAAGACTTACGGGCTGGCCCACTTTGATGGCGCGAATGGCTGGATTCTCAAGATGTTTTCGACTGCTGCCATCAACCAGCTTGCAAACTTCTTCAATGGGACGGCGCTTGGCATTGTCAGCCTTCCACCCGGTCAGGCGCTCTGCTACAGGGTTAAAATTTTGAATGTAGCCCAGCTCGTCGGTGGTGATCACAGCATCACCAATGGATTGCAGGGTGATTTGGGCCAGTTCTTTTTCTTGAAAGAGTTCTTGCTCTAGGACTTTGCGATCGGTCATATCTGTTTGTGAACCCGCCATCCGGTAGGGCACCCCATCATCATTCCATAAGGCCACGCCTCGTGTAAGTACCCAACGATAAGTGCCGTCATTGTGCTGCATTCGGTATTCACACTTAAACTGGGGCTGCTGCCGTTCTAAATGCTGCTGTAGTTGCTCCTCAAAGTGTCGCCGATCCTCTGGATGAATGCGGTTTAACCAATCTTCAGGGCGATCGCTAACTTCACCAATCGCTAGACCTAGTAATGATTGCCAACGGTTGGAATAGTAAACATAGTCATTGGTAAAATCCCAGTCCCAAATCCCGTCATTGGCCCCTTCGACCGCGAGAGCATACCGTTCTTTCGTCGCCTCTAGCTGACGAATTAACTCTGAGCGTTCGATCGCATATTTCAGGCGTTTCACTAAGAGATTTCCGACATCAACATAGCCTAGCTGAGTTAATCGTTCTGGAGATAAGATTTCTGCTTTAACAAGATAGTCTTGCACTCCTTCTTGGAGAGCAGCGATCGCCATTTCCTGACTTTGATGACCAGTCAAGACGATAATTGGAATTTCAGGAATCACCGCTTTTAATCGCTGAACTAGACCAATTCCTTCCCCATCTGGCAATGATAAATCCAGCAAGACTAAATCAAAATCGCGGGTTTCTAGGGCAGTTAAGGCATCCTTAAAACGGGTGATGTGATGGAGAGTTGGTGTGCCGAAGTCTGACGATGCATTGATAATAGTATCTAACAGTAAAGCATCTGACGAATTATCTTCAATGAACAAAGCATTAATACTAGATTCCATCTTCACATCCCCATCTTAAAACGCAACAATTGAAACAATCATCTAACTCTATCGTTAACTATCCTTCACCAAGTCAAATAGATGATTTAATCAGGATAATTAATTAGATTACCTAACCAGTCTATGTATGGCTGATTTTATTCTTACGGGACAATTATAGATGAGGTTTTATAAGATTTTTGATTGTTAATCATTTATGACTTGGCAGAGAGATTGTCCAGTAGCTGAGTAATGTAAATTAAGGAGCTATACATGTAAATCTAGGGCACCAAGGTGACTCAATATATCAGCTTACTAGAGAATTAAATGGAAGATTATATCCTATAGGTATTAGAACAATAGATGTTAGACAACATTCTATTTACCAGTCAAAAGTTTGGATAAAGTGCTGAACTTGACAGAGCAATCAAGTCAATAGAACTCGGTAAATAGAACTCGGCAATGCCACTTATTCTTAAGACTCTTTTAATATTGAGCTTTAGCCTTCAGTAGTACTAAAGTTGATCCACTAGCACGGTAGGGCTACGGCTATTGTTCCAATTTTACTAGTGCAATTATAGCGATCACCCGAATGAAGTCATACTGGTAAAAATACGTATTTTCTCTAATATCACTTACGTGTTTATATGTAGAAAATATCGTAAAATTGATACAGCGTCATTGTTTCTCCATTGCTACGGTGGAGTCACCACTGTGCTGTCAGACTCCTCATCTACCGCTGCTGCTCGTGTCGTTGCCAGCGTAAAGTGGAAGCAGGTTCCTTCACCGGGCACAGAGTCCAACCAAATACGACCCTGATGACGCTCCACAATTTTCTTACAAATTGCTAAGCCAATCCCATTACCTTGGGCCGTCGGATGGTCATAAAGCTGTTGGAATAAGGTAAAAATACGTGACTGCCGATCGACTGGAATGCCAATCCCATTGTCTTGAACATTAAATTGCCAACTATCAGACCGACATTGGGCCGTAATGTGAATTTGAGGCGAATCAGAACCATGAAATTTCAACGCATTGCTGATCAGGTTTTGGAAGAGTTGCAGGATTTGGTTATGATCAGCAGTGACGATGGGGAGTGCATCGTAGGTGATTGTGGCATTCGTTTCTGCAATAGTAGTTGCCAAGAGCTTTGTCGCTGTTTCCACAATCATGGTGACATCAACGTCCTTGACGGTTTGTTGCCGATAGGAGATCCGCGAAAACGCTAAAATACCATCAATCATCCCTTGCATCCGAATGCCACCGTCCACAATATGCTGGATATAGGTTTTGGCTGACTCGTCTAGTTGACTTCCGTAGCACTGTTGCAGTAATTCCGAGAACAGAGTCATTGCCCTCAGCGGTTCCTGCAAATCATGGGAAACCACGTAGGCAAACTGTTCGAGGTCGGAATTAGAACGAGCTAAGGCAGCGGCGCGATCGCTCAACTCCTGCTGTGCCCGCTGCAACTCTGTCACGTCGACAATCACGCTCAGCAATTGGGCAAATGCACCAGCGGCATTCCGTTCAGCGATCGCCGACAGGAGGATATCCAAAACCGTGCCATTTTTGCAGACCATCTGATAGGGAACATCAATGCATACTTCCAGCTCAGCGCATTGTGGCAGTAAGACCGTGGCAACATGGTCAGCCGATGCCGTTGATAGAAAATCGGTAAATGGTCGACCTAAAACTTCCGATCGATTATAGCCCAGCTTGCGTAACCAATAGTCACTCACCCGCATTAACGTGCCGCTGGCATCAATCGTGTGCAGCATTACCGGAGTTTTGTGATACAAACGGTGATAACGAGCTTCACTCTGGCGCAAGGTTTCGGCGACAAAAGGGCGATCGCGAGCACTCTGAGGCGGATGAACAACAGAGGGATCATTGCCTAGTGGCACGACTGCATCAATCTGCTGATTTCCTACTTCCTGTTCTATATTATCAGCAGGGTAATCACTGATATCACTTGGAATAAGCCGGAGTGTCCCCTCCCTGATGACCGCATCTTGATGGGCTGGAATCATGAAAACAGTACAGGGGCGAAGTGTCATGCCACTGGTTGCATCGACCACAGGCATTTGAGTGTGACGTTCTAAGAGCGATCGCAGTTCTGTAATATCAACGGATAGGGAGGGTTGCAGCACCAAAAATGCCGTTCGACCCGTTCTCGGTATGGTCACGAGGACATCGGGTAACTCCGATTCACTGACTGCGGATAGATCAATGGTCACAACGAAAGGAGTGGGTGCAGCCTGACTATTAAGCATCCTGATCGCCACCTCATTCGCCTATCGGACACGCTCAAACCCTGAGCAACATCAACGCTGACTCTAGATCAGCTAGTGTACCGTTGATCGATTCCAAAACGGTGGTTCTGTTCCGATGATTTCGTATTTTAGCGAGAGACCTGGTGCTCAGAGAGAATGATCCGCAACACAGTATCCGGGGTTTGCAAAAACCCCGGAACTTGAGCTAACCTCCGCAAGTAAGGTTGATTTCAGGAGTATATGGGAGTTCTGGCCACTTCATTCCCCAGTAGTCCGCACCGTTCCCCCTAGTTGCACATTCGGTGTTTGAATAATGGGTGCTTCCTCCCCATTCCATCGCTCGGCACGGGTTTGTTCAATTCTCAACCGCTCCAGTTCCAACAACTGGGGTGATACAGACTCTGCCCGGATGCGATTGGCCTCGGCCTCGGCCCGTGCCCGCTCCAGCAAAACTTGGGCTTCACCTTTGGCCCGTTCCACATTAGAGGCTGCTTCCGCTTCCACCTTTTGGCGATTAAATTCAGCCGTGCGTGCCGCCTGCTGAGCCGCAAACTGCTCGTCAATGCTGGCTTGAATCTGCGGTGGCAACCGTAACGGCCCCAACAGGGACACATCCTGGATCACAATGTTGGGAAAACGAGTTTGCATACAGTCAGAGACCGTCAACACCAGCGTTTGCTGGTTGGTGGGCAACATGGATGGGGTTAACTCCAACGTTTCAGCTGCTTCGCCAAAGCAATTGCGTAGCCCATTCCGCAGCTCGTTGGCCCGAAATTCGTCCGGGGTTTTCCGATACGTTTCGTAAAACTCATGCAAGTTTGTCTTAGGCGACGTTTCATTTACAGGCGCTGTATTAAACCCAAAGGACACGCCCACATCCGCTGACACAGGACTACCGCCGACGGAAAACACCACGGATTCATCCACAGGTGAACCTTCGGTAGCGGCTTGGGTAAAGGGGTAGGTGTTGACAAAGGTCGGAAAAACCACCACGTTTTCGGTGTAGCCGTTGTACCACACTCGTCCAGTCACCACTTCAGCATTTTCGATGCCCTTTTGACCACCATACAATTGGATTTTCAGCCCCGCATAGCCCGGTTCAACGGTTTGGATGCTGGTGCCAGGGACCACACCGCAGGCTCCCAAGCCCAGACTTAGCAAACTCATAGAGGTTACGACCAACCGCTGCTGCCAAGACCGTAAGCGGGGATGCCCCGCTTGAGCCGTGTCAGAATGGAGGTGATTGGCCCTCTGGGCTGGGTAATGGATATTATCAGGATTGACTTGAAACGGGTTCATTATGTTCATGATTGGACTCCACGAAGAAATTCAAGGGGAGACATGTGTAAAGCGAGGAACTCTGGATCAGTGTGGACCCCTTGCCAGTGTGCGATCGCTTTCTGAACGCGGCTAGACGAATAGTCAAGAAAAAACACCACGGTTAACGTTTGGTAATCGGGAAAGGCAGTGGTAAACAGATCACGAGCCAAGGTGGCATCTCGCCAACGCCAGACTATGTGGGTCATCGACCCCACAACCACTCCCACAATTACCAACCAAATCAATAAGCCGATGATGGGGAGGGTGGAGTTAATAAAAGTTGGGGCGATCGCTGCCAGCAGTAAAACCAATAGCGCCTCTGCCCCCGCAATGATTAGCCAAAAACGGAGGGTTTTCATGGATTAAGCAAAAACGTTTCAGCCGGACAGTGGGGCCTCGTTCTTTTTGTCTAAAGTCTAATGCCCTCACTCCGACTGAACAACAATGGGTCTTGCATTCGTGTCGCAGCACTCAAGCCAAGAGACGCAGGGTGCTGAACTATCCACGGTTCTGATCAGCAATGGCGTACTGGCCTGAACATGACTACAGCTAGCCCCCCGGCCTTTACGGAAAGAGTGCAGGAAGCAGGTCAGAGCACATGGGGATAGGAGCGATCGCTTTCATATCCCCACTCGCCCCAAGTTAAGTGTAACGATAACAACGGAATCCATACACAGTCCGTGATAGAACTATAGGGACAAACGTCAAGCCATGCTAATTCTGTTTCTCCCTCTTTGCTCAAGAGCGCCCAGTCATATTGGTGGGTGCTTTTTATTGGACCTTAAGCTTTGTATCTTTTGATACATCTCCGATTGTAGGAGGGTAAAGTGTAGATATGAGTAAAAGGTAGCGCGGGTGCATCTCTTTTTCTTGTTTCATGCTCACAGAATTGGATTGTGAGGCAAGTCGTTAATCGTTTAGCGCGATGACTAGCAGTAGTGGGACTGTTTCGATCATACCTGTCCCTCTCGCTCAGCATTGTTATCCGAAGGTCGAGTGGAAGCAGATGGAATGCCCCTGGCCTTGATCGATGATAGCAATCAGTGGCCCTGTATCGATCAAATTCATGGCTTCTGAATACCTTGCTTAGCAAGATTCTGAGCGATCGCCCCACCAAACTTACTTTTGCTGGGCAGAAGGGACGGTGTGGCTCTGCTGTCAATAGCACCAATGAGTCCAGTGAGCAACTGAGATAGAGGTGGAAGTTCCGCTGTTTGGCTGGCCAACTGGAAAGAAATCCAATGCTCAGGGGTAACACCTTGGGTCTGGGCAGCGTTAAGGAGTTGATGATAGGTTTCTTCCGAAAGAGTAATCGTATAGCTTGTCATCTAATCTTGATTGAACTGGGTGCTGAAACTCCATTCTAGCTCTACTTTTGGCGATCGCATTTCCCGACTTGCCACTGTGAGAATCGATCGCACCCGTCACTGATTTCTTAGTTACTGTTGAGAAGGGCAATACCAGATTAAGGCATCATGCGACGAGATCTGGATGGGGCGATCGCCACCTACCCACCATTCACGTTGCCTCAACAGAACTCCTCAGAACGGGTCAGAGACTCACCCTGGAACTATAGAATGTAAAAGGCAAAGAACAGAATTGGGGTAAGACTCATGGCAAAAATCAAACCCGATCCTGAGCGGGAAGAACGGATTGAGATGGAAGTGATCGTAGACTGCTACGACGAGTATGAGGTCGCCGCAGGGTGGTACTGCTACGTTCAAAATGGACTGAGTACTCCCTTTACCGCCACTTGGATTAGCAAGAATTCAGAAAAATCCAAAACCGTTCAGGTGGTGGGCATGGCCTCATCAGACGACTGTGAACGCGATCTAATGGTGGAGATTGACCTAGATGGCGGCATCTTCTCCGTTCCCCTCAGTATGATTGAACCTGCCGCCGATACAGACCCCGAAACCCAACAAGTCATTGGGGACTGGCAATATTGGATTGGCCAGGGCAATGAATTTGAGGTCTGTGCAGACGAAGAATACTGAGCTTCAAGGGATGGCTTAATGGTGAATGGCGTGGGCCAATTCGTGGGTGCGATCGCTAAGACAGACCCGCAATTCGGATACCGATCTCAGAATGACGGGATAGAATATCACCATAGATGCTTATCGTAACGGTTGCATAAATCGCTTTTTGGCATCTTGAAATGCGACTTTCATCACTTGTTGAATCTTCGCGGGATCGGGCTTCTTCCCACCCATGAGTTCACCAAAATACACACAGGCTCCTTCTCCCAAGGCCCAAGTGTAGGCTGCGGCCCAGGATGCTGCCAACACACTGCCGAAACCGGGGATAAATTTGACTAATTCCCGCCCGACTGCTTGAGCAAAAAAGCCCCCCGCGATCGCGCTCACCACTCCCCCCGCTTGGGAAGGAGACAGGGTTTGGCCGTAGAGTTTGCCCAACAGCCCAATCATCGAGACTTGGAGGGTGGTCAACACAGGCATGGTGGCGAAGGGCAGGGGGACTGCCGCCAAGGTCGCGGCAATGGTGCAAAAAGCCAGCATGTACCGACGACCCACATCCCGGTAAACGATGCCCAATTGCTTACTGGCGGCATCGTCAATGTCCAACAGTTGATGAATGGTCCGGGCTTCGGCCTCTGGCAATAAATCGGCCAGGGTATCTCGCAAGGTTTCCAACCCATAAAAAGCCGGAGTGTACTCATCTTCTTCTAAGGTGAAATCAATCAGAATGGCGCGATCGCATACCCCGGCCATCGTCTCTTGCAGGGCAGTAAAAGCTCGATTCACCTCGCTAAATTCAGGGGGATAGGAGGGGTGATTGTCCACGTCAGACGGGTAAATTTCATGCAGGCAAGTCACCACCAATAAACAGGGAATGGTCGGGTAACACTGCCGTAGATTTTCAACAATTTGTTTGAGGGAGGCGATCGCAAAATCATTAATCTTGACTGTAACAATTAACACCCGTGCTTTCTGTTTCTGTTCTGAGGCTGGGGGAACCGTGGCTGATGGGTCCAGATCCGGTCCCTGACAATCCTCTGGAGCGGCCTCTGGCTGTAAATCCGTGACTAACTCGGCTAATATCGCCTCTACGTTCTGATCGGCTTCACCGAACCCCACAGTATCCGTGAAAATCAATAGCGGGAGATCCGACGAGGGATAGGAATATTGTTGGGTATGCTGAGTATGGGGGCGAAACCCCTGCCCCACAATCTCATCTGACACCCCCGTCAAACCGCGCACAATGGAACTTTTACCCGACTGTGGTTTCCCAATTAGAATGGCTTCCGTAGTGGGTAATTGAGTCCGGAGAGTCTCCAGAATTTGAGCAATCTCGGCTTCATCCACGTCCAACCATTGGGAAACCTTTCCTGCGAAGGGATTGACCCCTCGCAAGCGTCGGACATATTGGGTAGTCTTACGCCAAAACGTTGTCATGGGTGGCACAGTGTCTAAGCTAACGCTTGTATTCTACGGCGATTTTCCAGAGGTGGAGGCGAGTCCATAAGGCTGTGGGGAGTACATCCAAGGCTTTTTGTTTGATTCGGAACGTCACTTAACGCCATCGAGATGAGTCTTGATTCTAGTGCGCCCTTTGCCTGCATGAGTACAGTTGTAACGTTATATTAACGGGGGTGCCCTGTCTCTCATCTTTGAGACGGTAGCCAAATTGAGTTAAATAAATTTAGGAGACTGTGTCTTATGTTAGATGCATTTGCAAAGGTCGTTGCTGAGGCGGATGCCCGTGGTGCATACCTCAACGATGGCCAGATTGATGCACTGATGGCAATGGTTGCGGATGGCAACAAGCGGTTGGATATTGTGAACCGGGTCACTGGCAATGCGTCCACGATTGTGGCGAGTGCGGCTCGTTCTTTGTTTGACGAGCAGCCTCAATTGATCGCGCCGGGGGGTAACGCATACACCAACCGTCGCATGGCGGCTTGCTTGCGTGATATGGAAATTATCTTGCGCTATGTCACGTATTCCATGTTCACAGGTGATGCCAGTGTCTTAGAAGACCGTTGCTTGAACGGCCTGCGTGAGACTTACTTGGCCCTGGGAACTCCTGGTGCTTCTGTTGCCGTTGGGGTTAACAAGATGAAAGCAGCAGCGGTTGCCATCGCTAACGACAGCGGTAGCATTACCCCTGGTGATTGCAGCAACTTGATTGCTGAGTTGAGCGGTTACTTTGACCGCGCTGCCGCTGCTGTTGCTTAAGCTTAGACTTGTCCTCTTGGGCTAGACAGAGGCTTAGCTGCCAGATCTAGGATCTGCGAGCTAGAGTCACGAGGTTCAATGTGCCATCTCAAGATTTGAGGTGGGACCTACCCAACGTGTCTCTAGTCATCTTCCCATGATTCCACTATCAACAGATCCTTGATGGAATCATGGGTTGAAAACCCAAAATCCTCTAACTCTCCCTTCCAGTAATTCCAATCGTCACCATAGAGAAAAGCAATTTTCCAAATCTTATCGGTTGGCTTAACCAGATTGGACGACACCAATGAGGTAACCTTGCGCTGAAGCTTAACCATTGGGTGCATAACTTGTGAATTCATAGTGTAATCTAAATGCTCTAGTCTACGGGTAAACAACAAATTCAGGAGACAGCCTCGCAGCGATCGCATTATGCATCATGGCGATCCTGATGCCAAAGTGACAGTTTGGGTCACGGAAATATCCACACCACATTGTCATCTAAGTGATCCAAATTAAAGCTGAAACCTAGGAAAACGGAGACCTGGGACGATATCGAAAGCGCAATATGCATCGCTCCATTGCTTTCAGTATAGCCTTCAAAGAAGAAGCTGTAACGCCCGGTCACTGTTACTTGGAATGCAAGCATAGCACAGTTGCGCCAAGCTTCGTCAACCCTCTTCCCAAATATTAAGTCATCGAGCTATAATGGTAGCCTTTGGCATACTTTTTGGAGTACCGTTAATGGCGAGATATCGAGGCCCACGCCTCAGGGTTGTGCGTCGTCTGGGCGAGTTACCAGGACTCACTCGAAAAAGCCCTCGTCGGGCTTACCCCCCTGGACAGCATGGGCAGAATCGGAAAAAGCGTTCAGAATACGCAATTCGTTTGGAGGAAAAGCAAAAGCTACGGTTTAACTACGGCTTAACTGAGCGTCAGCTTTTGCGTTACGTGAAGAAAGCTCGTCAAGCAACTGGATCGACGGGCTTGGTCTTGCTCCAGTTGTTGGAGATGCGGCTAGATAATACGGCCTTTCGGCTGGGCATGGGGCCAACGATCCCTGGCGCACGGCAGTTAGTCAATCATGGCCACGTGATGGTGAATGGTCGGGTCGTGGATATTCCCAGCTATCAATGTCGGCCTGGTGATCTCATTACTGTGCGGAATCGCGATCGCTCCCGGCAACTGGTGGAAACTAATCTCCAGTTTCCCGGTTTGGCCAACCTCCCCAGCCACCTAGAGTTTGACAAGAACAAGCTCGAAGGTAAGGTCAATGGGGTGATTGAGCGGGAATGGGTAGCGCTTCAAATCAACGAACTGTTGGTGGTTGAGTACTACGCCCGATAGACCGTTGTTTTCGTCTAAGTATAAGACTCCGGGGTTCTCGAAGAATCTCGGAGTCTTATGTCGAAGATTTAGCCTTATCCTCCGATCTGGGACATCGTGCGGCTATAGCGTCCGGTGGTCCCTGCGTCTCTTTCCTTGAAATTGATTTCGGGCTTTTCTGCTAGCAATTGACGCACTTGCGATCGCAATTCCCACAGCGGTACCCCTTGACGTAGCCCCTCTCGCAGGTTGATTTGACCCGATTCGTTCAGTAAGCAAGGGCGCAACCAGCCATCGGCAGACAAGCGCATTCGATTGCAGCGATCGCAAAAGCATTCTGACATTTGACTAATAAACCCCAGCGTTCCCTTCGCCCCTGGAATCTGAAAAATATCAGCGGGACCACTCCCCACGACGACCCCATCGGCCAAGCCCCAGCGATCGCGAATTTGCTGGCGCAAGGTTTCGGACTCAACCCAACCGCGATCGCCAAACAGGTTATCATTCCCGATGGGCATAAATTCAATAAACCGGACATGCCACTCTCGATCAAGGGTGAGAGCTGCCAGATCCAAGACTTCATGGTCGTTGATGCCAGGAATAATCACCACATTGAGCTTGAGGGGATTAAAGTTGGCGGCAGCGGCAGCTTGGATCCCTGCCCAAACATCTGGCCAGCGCGACTTACGGCTCCCATCTGGTGTCAACCGCCCTTGGTAGCCAATGATCGTATCAAAGGTCTCTGGGTCCAGAGAATCGAGACTGATATTGAGTCGCCGCAACCCCGCCTCTTTCAGCGCTTGGGCTTTGTCCGCCAGCAAAAAGGCATTGGTGGTCATGGAGAGATCACGGGTATCAGGCAGGGCAGCGATCGCCCCCACAATCTCTACCACATCGGGTCGCAGCAGCGGTTCCCCGCCTGTCAGTCGAAACCGAGTAAACCCACAGGGACTCAATACATCACGAACCAACGTCAGCAATTCTGCCTGAGTTAACCAATCCTGCTGGAGAACATACTGCAACTCTGTTCCCTCTGGCATACAGTACTGGCAGCGAAAATTGCAGCGATCGATAATACTAATGCGGAGATAATCTACTGGATTCATCCTAGATACCCAATGCCGTCACCATTCCAAGTGTTTCCGAGCATTGTAAAGGATTTTACTAAAAAGCGTCTGGTGGGCATTGCCAACTTGAGCCTTGCAACCTGCTTCACACAATTCTGGGAGGCTGAGGCATGACGAGACTCGGCTCAAAAAAACTGAGATGGTGTAACGCGGACTTCTAGGACGCTGTATAATGAGGAACTATTTCTGTTGGCAATCTGCTGACCCCCACGGGTTGTCGTAAAGTTCCCATGAAAAGAGCCTGAGTCCAGCCAATTCAACTGTATAACAAATAAGAATCGGTTAATGATGGGCCGCCACGGTGAAACGGGCGATCGCCCACAGCCCCATATCTTAACGCCCCCATATCCTAAAGGAGCGATCGCCAAAATCAATGTTGATTGTCCCCTGAACGATGCTTCTGAAAGCAAATGTGAACAAATGGGTATCCTGTTAAGTGTAGAAGCCGCACAGTACATATCCTAGTCCCTAGGGTTTACGCGATCGCGGCTGTTCCCTACTATTTGGGGTCTGTACCGTTCGTCCACGTGTACTTGCCTGTGTAAGTGTTCCTGTACTGTTCCGCCTCTTCTATTTTCCTGATGCCGTCATGGTCAAAACCCAATCACCGTCAGCCAATCATTGAGGCGATCCATCCCGATTGCTTTCAATATAGCGCGTTGATTTGCTCTGAGCAGATGCACAGGAATATGGTTCCAGCCCATCTCTCCCCATTTAGAGATAGCTGATCCGGAACTTATAATGGTTGCAAGCATCGGCTAGCGATGGACAGAGGTTGAACACATTTTTATAGTTTCGAGAGTCCAATGGAGCAGCATTTAGAATCTACAGTAAACTCAGTTCCCGGTTCCGCCCCACAATTATCTGGGGTAGAAGCGGCCAGAGCCTCTGCAACCCAATCTATGACACCTGAATCCTATCGTGATTGTGCATCAAAGAACACCGTGATTTCGCACCAACTTCCTATCCCTCCCGCCAGTGAACCCATGCAGTACCGGGCTATTGGGTTAATTCAGGGTACCTATGTTCCATCTGATGAACAATTTACCCGTGGCACACTGATGACTGAAGATGATCAGCCCATTGATGCCGTTCTCCTAGGACGGGTCATGAGCCTGGTGAAAAAGCATGTAGATCTCACTGCACCTCACCTTTGGGTTGTCTATCCCCGGACTCGGCCCAAAAATGAGCATCTTCATGCCCAAATTGTTGGCATTTGGGAACCAGACAAGCTTCATCCGGTTCTGACAGAGGATGACGAGGAGCCAACTGGGGAAGCAGATGAGGCCGCAAGCGACATTGAGGTCAGCCACCCTTCTGATTCCGAAAATCTGACTGATGCCGATTCAGAAACGGTTGATCCCATTGGTTCAACCCCAACAGGTGATGATGAGGCATCGGAATATACTCCTGAGCAAGCGACCCTGGCCGATCCGATGGCGACTGGGGCCGCGTCTGATGCTGGACTCTCTGAAGCCCATGGGGAACTACCGTCTGCCTCTCAGGACGGAGATGCGGGCAGGGCGGATAATGGGGCCATGGGTACAGAGGCAGAGAGTGATTCCACCGAAGAGGGTGAAGCCTCTCCCAGCGATGATGAAGATGCCTCCGCCCCTAAGTTAGTTAAACCCGCACGACCCAAATTTTCAGCCGCTGCGGCCCAAGCTGCGAATAGCCCCGTCTCCTCGGCCCCTGAACAGCCTCCAGTCTCACCTCCGGAGGCTCCGGCTAGCTCTCAAGTGCCGACCACTGAGGCCCCATCAGCCCAACCCATCTTGAAAGATGGTTATTTCTCTGTCCGAGGAGAAGTGATCCAGTTTTCCCCAGAGGATGAGCAGATTACGGTGAGAATTCGGCAAGCGAGTCGCAAGGGCGGTGGGACCAATGCCAGCACCAAGGCCAAAAGCGATGCCAATGAAAAAGAGTTCAAGTTGCACTTACAAGGCCGCCTAGAAGGTCGAACTGTTGGCTATTTCTGGGAACTCCAAGTGCAACGGCAAGGCAATGACTTGGTTGTATTTGACAGCAATATGATTGGTGTGGTGCCCCCGCGTAAGAACCGACGCAAGAAAGGGATAGGAGGAGCCAGAGGCGGGCGCGGAGGAATCAAGCGTCGCTTTGACAGTGGACGGCCCACCCGCCCTGGCGATCGCCCAGCTCCTGCGCCGCGTCGGGTCGTCGGAACCAAACCTGTTCTTAAGAAAAACAGTACATCCAACACAGGTCGTGCCGGAGCCGATGAATAAATTGATGGATGTTCATGTCCACCCTGTTCTAGCTGGACTCTGAAGAAACAAAAGGCGGCGCACTCTTGTGCCGCCTTTCTGCATTACCTTTGCACTCTGCCTTTTTGCCCAATCCACTCCGAGGGTACCACGCACCAAGCATGGCTAAAAGTCTACGACCCTTCTGGGAAGGAGAGGTGGCATGAGCAACAGGTGCAAGAGAGCAAGCTTACTCATTCAAGCGATTGGGTGAGTTCCCCTCAACTACAATAGAAAAGGAATAGAAGCGCGATGTGAACGAAATGCCATGCCTTGGTTTGTCAAACTTGAACGCGGAATCGTTGAAAAATCAGTGTTCGATCAGCATGTCCCCGCCCACAAAGCCTATGTGCAATCTTTAATTGAACAGGGTCGGGAAGCGAAAACGGGATACTGGGCTGAAAAAGGGGGAGGAATGCTGCTATTCAAAGCAGATAACTTACAAGAGGCAATGGCCATTGTGGCCCAAGATCCTCTCATTCAGTCCGGCTGTGTTGACTATGAGCTACATGAATGGTGCATTGTTGTTGAATAAACGGTGAAGTATGGCTAAAGCAAAAGCAAGTACTCCGAAAACCGGACATAAGGTCTTAAGTGACAATCGACAGGCCCGGTTTCTGTACGAGATTTTGGCAACCTATGAAGCTGGGATCGAGCTGTTGGGCACCGAGGTCAAATCGATTCGCCAGGGACGAGTCAATATGAAAGATGGGTTTACCGCGATTCGAGAGGGGGAGGCATGGCTCAGCAATGTTCACATTTCACCCTGTTCCAACACTAGTCAGGTGTTCAACCATGACCCTCGCCGTGCCCGCAAGCTCTTGCTGCACAAGCAGGAAATTCATCAGTTAATTGGTCAGGTGGAGCAAAAGGGCTTGACGATTGTGCCCCTGAAAATGTATCTGAAAAATGGCTGGGTCAAGGTCACGATCGCCTTAGCGCGAGGTAAAAAACTCCATGATAAGCGAGAAGACCTCAAGCGCAAGGATGCGAAACGGGATATTGAACGGGCACTCAAGAATCACTGATCCAAGGACAATAGTGTAGGGTGTGTTGTCATGCTCCTAACGCTGGCTTTGATCAGGTGCGTGGCCACGTAACCTACTTTAAGGATGATCAATTCGTGCAAACTTGTTGGCATTGATTTTATGCACTTCTCTGTCTTCGTTTTTAGTCCCGACTTGCCCACCCCTAACCCCTCCCAAGAGGGCTACGGTGTACACACATCTCATTTTGAAGTCCAAAACTCGGCTTTACCCCCCTTAGTCCCCCCTTGCAAAGCTACCGTGTACACACAAGTTATGCTTATGATTGTAGAAGCAGTGATTGATGGGGAGTGTCAACTGATGAATCCAATCCTAATTCATGCTGAAGCAATAGAGGGTAAGGCATTTAGCGATCCTCGATTAGTCAAAAGGGGGCCTCGTTGTATGAGGCCATAAGGGATTATCGTTCCATCAATATTCGCCAAATCAGCCAGAGCCGAGCCGAGCAAGTGGGATATTATCGATTCTTGAATAATGACAATGTCACGGTGTCAGAACTGGGCCGCAGTTTAGCCGATCGCTGTGGGCAACAGGTTGCAGACCTTCATGTGTTATCGATTAGTGATACGAGTGAAATCAACTTACAAGCGCACGTGGGTCGTTTGAAACCCGATGGATTGGGGGTAGTGGGCAATAATCATGATGTGGGCTTCTTCATCCATCCGTCATTGGCCCTCAATGCCGCCAATGGGTGTCCTCTAGGCATCAGCCATGTACAGATGTGGACCCGAGCGGCAGAGCGCCCCGATAAACATGAACGAGGCTATGCCAGCTTGCCGATTGAACAGAAGGAATCCTACAAGTGGTTACAATCGGCTGAAGGCTCAGCTCGTTGCTTACTCGCTGGGGGCGCGCGGAAAATAACCCATATTG
This sequence comes from Leptolyngbyaceae cyanobacterium, assembly GCA_051439365.1. Taxonomy (GTDB): domain Bacteria; phylum Cyanobacteriota; class Cyanobacteriia; order CAKZMO01; family CAKZMO01; genus JAAHGY01. Next base: position 5,784 of record JBFRWC010000051.1, on the reverse strand, counting down.
GAGACCGAGAGAGCGATATCTACGAAGAGTGGGCACGGGTGCCTGATGCAGAGAACCATCTGCTAGTGCGGGTGCGGGCTGACCGTTGTTTACGAGGGTGCTCAGCGTCCCTCTACCGTTATTTGGCAGAACAACCGTGTGAGGGAACCTACACCGTTGATGTTCCTGCCGATAGCCGTATTGATCGCCGAGCGCGAGAAGCCTGGATGGCCGTGCGCTTTACCCCGCTGGAAATTCAACGCCCCGCCAACGTTTCTGCCACAGAGTATCCCCCCGGCGTTCAGCTTTATGCGGTGGAAGCCAAAGAAGTCAATCCTCCCGCTGACCAAGAGGCGATTCATTGGCGGTTATTAACCACTCATTGCGTGATGACCTTGGAACAGGCGCTTCAAGTGATTGGGTGGTATCGCTGGCGGTGGCAGATCGAATTATTGTTCGCAACCCTCAAAACGGCTGGGTTGGATATCGAATCCTCTGAATTGGAGTCAGTGGGAGCGATTCAACGACTGACGGTCTTAGCGTTATCGGTGGCCGTGCAAATTTTACAGTTGGTGGAGGGGCGTGAACAGCCAGAGTTAACCGCATCATTGACCTTTTCGGCTGACCAACAACAATGCCTTGAGCAGATTGCGCCGAGCTTAGAAGGGACCACAGAAAAACAGCAAAATCCCTACCCCATTGGCTCCTTAGCTTGGGCCAGTTGGGTGATTGCTCGATTAGGAGGCTGGTCGGGCTATCAGTCTCAACGTCCGCCAGGAATACGAACATTAGCGCGGGGATTGCGAGAGTTTGAAGCCATGTTTCGAGGATGGAAACTACTTCAACCCCCACTTGTGTGTACACCGTAGCTCGATACAGCTCGGATTACCGCCGCCGGAGTGGGCTGCGTCTGATGGATTCCTTAAGACTAGGCCAGACATCCAATCCCATCAACAAGCCCGATGGTGCGACCACTCCCCACCGCCACCACACATTTGGAGCCAGGGCGACTGCTTCTTCACCTCACCACCAGGGCAATAGCCCTACGCCAACGCGCTACCGCACCGCTGTCCAGACGCTCAGCCGATAGAACCCTCTACACTTTTCAATGCCAAGGCGATCGCCCTTCCACCAACGCGCCACCGCCCAGACTGGCAACCACTACAATTCTTGTAGAGTCATGGCTTCAGAACGGGGCCGAACCACCACCACGATGAACACCATCGGTTTCAAAAAGCTCTTGGGCCAACTCGATGGTTGGGGACACAACACTGTTGATCACTAGAGCGATCGCCCTCCTACCAGCCGCAAACTGGACAATACCCAATGGCGCGGGGTCACTCCCAACGGAGAACGCTGTTCCCATCCATCAAGGGCGATCAACCCTCCCTATCACAAGACCAACCCGCACGACCGACCCCAAAAAATTCTTGGCCCCAACCATCGGTTAGAGCCATAACACTTTTCAATACCGGGGCAATCGCCCCTCCCTTCATCAAGGCTGGGAAAACGAGAGGATCAGGAATCCTCTCGATAACAACGATTAGCTTCAACACCTCGCTGGAAAACGTGGCACAGGCTAATCTCCTAGCCACGGGCGTTGCTCTCCCTATCCCTCCAGGGCGATCGCCCTCTCTATCCCAGCACCCACTCCGTACTACAAAACAACCCCACCATAACGGCAAACATGCGCTCAGCCATATTACTCCCGCGCACCCTGTAACACCATTACCCGCCGCCATACTGCCGCTTCTATTCTCAGCGTTCATTATCCCTTTCATCCGACCCACCAACACCATACACTTGACCGCAGAATGGGAAAGAGACAATCACTGTGAATCTCTCTATATATAGCTTTCGGATGACATATCATTATGATCCATCAGAAATAGCCTATTTGACGATGGCTATCCATTTTATTTATAGTTATCATATCCTCTTTACGCTACATCAAAAAAGATGACATCCCGACAATCCATCATCAAAACTTACCGCCAGCGCATCAAAGCAGGCAAGCGCTCCAAACTCTCTAAACAGGAACGGGCTGAACTCATTGAATGGTTCATCATTGATCTTAAAGGGTGTGAATCTGAACTCCAGTGCCAGCAGCGTTGCCATGCTGAATTGCAACTGCTAGAAGAGGGCTACCCCGTGAAAAGTATCGCGGCTCAATACCTCCCGCAGTGGCGCAAGGCCATCGAACAGGCGGTAGCCGATGGCAATCTCCCCACAATGGAACTCCCACCCACAGAGCATGGCATTGTCTATCCGCACTGGGCGTTGGTGCATCTGCGCTACGACAATCAAATTTACCAGGCCATTAATGAGGATGTCGCGAAGGCCAATAACAAACGCCAGGACAACCTACAGCCTGTCCACCCCCATCGCTTCATCCAGACTGCTGTGAAATTGCTGGACTCCGACGACTTCCGCGATGTTGCGGCGGGGCTACTCGCTCTCACAGGCCGACGATTTTCAGAAATTATCAGCAAGGGCACATTCGAGCCAACCACCCACCCCTATATCCTCCAATTCACAGGGCAACTCAAGAAAAAGCTGGAAGCAGAAACCTACACGATCGCGACTCTCTCTCCCGCTGAGGAAATCATCCAATCGATCGCCACATTCCGCTCCCACAAACGCATCAAAGAATTGGCCATGTTGGACCCGGCGGCGATTAATTCGAGGATTAATTCGTCCGTCCGGGAACGAATCCAACGGGCGTTTCAAGCGACGGGAACTGTGCCCATTCTCGACGGAGAGGAAAGCGTATCAGCCCACAATTTGAGAGGCGTGTATGCGGCTGTAGCCATCTATCTATGGTGCCCTCCCAACCAGGCCACACACCGATTCATCCAAGCCCACTTGGGACATGTGATTGGAGAATCGGAGCTGGAGCGACGGAAAAACAGCAGGGCCACCCAACATTACTTTCACTACTACATAGTGGACAACCATCACCAAGCCTTGAATCAAAAGGGCTATATGCTCCAGCACTATCCCCTTCCCCCGCTAACTGATGCCATGCCTATCCCAGCATCCAGAGAGCACGATTCCGTACACAATCAACAGCCCGATGCAGCAACACAGACATTCACCCCAGAACCGAACCCAACATCCACCACAGAGACAAAGGCGATCGCCCCATCGACTCCTCTGGAAACCCAACCCATGACCATGCCTAACCCCGCATCCACCACACCAGACCCCGCACCCAAACCGACCCACGAAGCAGCGATGGCGCAACGCCACTCCGACTGGAGTATCGCCCCTCTTGCCCAAACAATCCAATGGCTCCAAGCCAAACTCGACGAAGCCCACACAGAAATCAGGGAACTTCGGGCACAATCCTCCCAGCCGGATGCCGGGGAAATCCAGAAGTTACGTGAGGAGAACCAACGGCTCCAGAATGAGAATGAACAGCTACGGACTGAGTTGGAACCCTTCAATCGACTCAAGCAAATCATGGGCATTCCATCGGAAGACTTAAATGGACAGTCGCCAGAATTCTCACCAGAAGCGGAACCGACAGAAAATTTTCGCGGACAGCAACCGATCCCAGTCGCCAATGACGGACACAGTCAAGGGGCGATCGCCTCTGAGATGCCTTTGGCAAACGCCCCACACTCGCCAGCCTTCGCGATCGCCACACACAGCGAACCCAGTCCAGTTGAGCAGGCGCTTGAAAAAGTGATTCCGCAAGATTACCCCAATACCGCCGAGAATCGGGCGATCAGCGCAATGATCAATCACAATAATCAACCGGGACTATCCCATGAAGCGAAGTGGTATATTTCTATCCCGGTCCTCTCCGATTTGATTCGCAGTGCCGGGGCAACCACTTCCCAGAAACCGCTACGGGTAGCTCTGGATGCTCGACAAGCGGAAATCACACAGCACCACCAACGGCACCAGTTGGGCGTGCGCCACAACGTCAAACATGGAAAAGCGGAAAGAATGGTAGGAGACTTGATCTCGCTGGTTTGATCGCCTCGCCTCATGCACAGCCCCGATCAGTCCATCCTCTCAGAACAACACCTCCTTCTGGACCACGTTAACGGCTCTCAACAGACGATCAGTATCCTTTCCCGCGATCGCTCCCTTCACCCGATCCGACATCAACCATCAACACACGACCAGCACACCAGGAGACTATCCAGACACTCAGGACAAACATAATCCGCAAATCAGACCTACTATTATTACTGTCCTTAATCTGAAAAGAATACAGGATGATGAAACTCACTGATCACGCCCGGTTCAGCTCCTCTCACTGTCGCTGACAAGGGCCGCAACTGATGGAATGCTTAAGACCATCCGGCATCCAGACTGATCTACTTTCCGGGACGACAGCCCCGCATCCCACGCTGTCATCAAGATGATCAGCCATCCTATCCTGGCAGATTAAAAGCTTCAGTTATAGCCCGAACCGCCCCACTCTCGGACACCAGGAAATCATTCCAACAGCAATACCGAATCAGCAAAGTACCCACAGCTTGCGAGTTGGAAGGGCGATCGCTACGGGGTTGCAACCACATGAGGGAGGAAATTGGGAGGAACAGCCCGTGGCGATCGCTCTCGCTTACGATTTTGCATCCCCAAACTCTGATAATACTCCTGTTGATGGTAGACCGATGGGCTGATCAACTCGGTTAGATGCGCGTTAATCGCGTCATTCAAAGGAACAAGCACTCCTCGTCAGGATTGCCAGAGTATTGACGCATTAAGGGGATGGACAATAGGAGGACTCTCTGTCGGATACCATATTTTAGTCCTCTTGACTATTGGGCTAAAGCCTTAACTTGTCACACATCCCTACAATGCTATTACTATAATACATTTGAATTATTCATCTAGCCTGGATTATTCATGAGTGTGTCATGAAAGCCTACCCTCACGTTGCATAGAACAGTCTATCAGCCCCCTGATATTAGATAGAGAGCAAGTCCAAAACCGACCGTTTCCCCCCTGTTTTCGTCATTTAGACATACATCTCCTATGGCAGGGAGCCACTTAGGCGGGATAGAGCCAAAAATTGGGGGCACCTAAGCGGTGAGCGATCAGCTTCATCTCTTGGGCAAAGGGACAAAACGCCGCCAATTCAACCAATACCCGTCGCGTAGATGTTTTGACGCGCGCGGCGATTTTAATCACACTGGAGCGCAATCGCTCCACTTGAGCGGTGGCTAAATCGGTACCCTCAGCGGTGCGGCGCAAGGTGATCAGCAGGATGTAGGCGGATTGCACCAGCAGGAGTCGAAACTGGTTGGCCACAAAGCGATGACAACTTAATCGGTCTGCGTGCAACCCTAACTTGAGTTCCTTAATCGGATGCTCACTGGCTTCCCCACGTTGCACATAAAACTGGTCATAAATCGATTGGGTCTCCCCCTCTAAATTGGTGACCACAAAGCGAGGATTGGGGCCTTTGGGGAGCCATTCGGCTTTCATAATCAGACGATGGGGTTCCTCCCAACTCCCAGCGGCATCGTAGCAATCGTCAAATAAACGGGCTTTTTCGCCCGTGCGGTGATATTGCACCCGCGCTTGGTCGAGCAAATAGTCAATCTTGCGTTTGAGCACCGCATTACTGGCAGAGCCCAGGGCAAAGCCCACTCCCGTACGCTCACACACCGTCAGAATCTCCGGTAACGAAAACCCAGAATCACCGCGTAAAACCTGTATTCAGCAGGTTGGCTGAAGGGTGAGATATTTAGAGAGATGTGAACGGTATTGAGCGATGGACCAGCCACTTCTCTCGGACATAGAAGTCAAAGATGTTGATCACCTTGGATTGGTTGCCGG
>JBFRWC010000050.1:0-2703 GCA_051439365.1 Leptolyngbyaceae cyanobacterium | reverse complement strand
CTAATCCGGTTTGTTCACCTGCCGCGTGAACCCAGCCAATGGGATGGCAATCATCTTGCCCACCTGCTTGCTGCCGCAACTGCTGTTCCCGGTACTGGGCCACCGTCAGGAACTAAGGCGACAGTTCAACTCCGGTGCAGTGGGACTGCGGGGAGAGCGATCGCAGTCCCATTGTGCTATGGCCAGCGCTACAGCCAATGTCCACAATATCCTGGGGCGGAGTGGGTAACGTGGCTTTCAGCACATCGTGATAGCTTTGCCGCAGTTTGGCATCCCCTTGCGCCCCTGCCTCTGGCCAGATTTTGGCATGAACTGTTTTTGACGCAACGTCTACCTCCAACGCTGGAAACAACCCCATGTTGCCCTCATCATAGGCGTGAAAAGGGTTGAGATAGTAGGTAGGATATACCAAGTTATCATTGCGAATCTGAGCGAGTTCGGCCTCCCAACCGGGATGTAGGGGCATAGCCTCAACAGCTGATAATGATGTTGGAGTGGAGGAAATGGCTTGGCGCGATCGCAACGCTGCCACTTCTCCTGGCCAATCCACCCCAATAGTGGCAGCACGCTTTACCATCATGGCTCTAGCCCGATGTTTGGCGACGTTAAAGATCGGCTTGATGCCCAGTACTTTGTTGACAATCTGGGACGCAATTCCAGGGGACGAAGTTACCGCTGCTGTCATAAGTTCTCAACCATACCTAACGATTTAGTCAACACATTTCCCTGGTTTAACGTAGCATTTGTTAATTGACAAACTAGGAGTACCTCAGCAATTGTCACCATTTGTCACGATATGCCTCGACCTTGATTCAGTTTGTGCTTCAACGACGCTAGCCCTCTTGCATAAATCAGAGTAAGGCACAACGATCTTAATTTTGAGAACAACCTTGGACCTCTGCAAGAGGGCTACCCAATGTGATGCGAAATAGGACTTTAAATAGGAAGATCGCCCGTAGTAAGTTTCTGGCAAATCAAACAAAATTGTGGTCATAGACGTTCTCCTGGTATGGCGATCGCTACTATTCCAGTTGACGTGAGTTATGATGACAAATCGATAAATTCGTAAACATCTAACGTAGATGACTGAATTATGAGGCATCCCTTGCAAACACCCCACAGCGGCTATCACTGGGATGGCCAGACTCCACGTTTTTTTGAGGGATGGTATTTCCGCGTTACCTTACCTGCCCACCAAGAAACCTTCGCATTCATGTACTCCATTGAAGACCCCATTGGCAATCAACCCAATAGCGGCGGAGCCGCCCAAATTTTAGGGCCACAAGATAATTACCTTTGCCGCACTTTCCGCAACACCCAAACCTTTACCGCCAGCCCCACCACTCTCCGCCTCAGCCATCATCATTCCCACTCCCGTTCGGCTGAGCGCAAGTCGAAGGCCACTCCCCCACTCTCCCACTCCCCCACTTCCGACTACTACCACGCTAATACCACCCGTCACCACGGTCAGCTTATCGATCCCAGCACTGGTGTGTCTGCCATCTGGGACTACACTACAGATCCTGTTTATGGTTGGGGCAATCCCGACCGACCCCAACAGTCCACGGCTGGTTGGCTTTCCCAATTTCCTATTTTTGAGCCGGGTTGGCAGATCCTAATGGCTCACGGGTATTCGACTGGATGGATTGAATGGAATGGCGATCGCTACCAATTCGATCGCGCCCCGGCCTACAGTGAAAAAAACTGGGGGCGATCGTTTCCTGAAAAGTGGTTTTGGCTCAATTGCAATGCCTTTGAACAAACCCCTGATTTAGCGCTGACTGCTGGAGGTGGTCGGCGTCAAGTCCTCACCTGGATGGAAGAAGTGGCAATGGTAGGGATTCATCATCAGGGCACCTTTTACGAATTTGTCCCTTGGAATAGTCACGTAAGTTGGCACATTACGCCTTGGGGATACTGGCAGATGACAGCCCAAAGTTTGACACATCAAGTAGAACTGATAGGCACCACTGAAGAACTTGGCACTCCCCTGCGAGCACCAAATCACAATGGATTGGTATATGCTTGCCGTGACACAATGAAGGGACAGCTAACCCTAAAACTTTGGCAAAGAGAGCGATCGGGAAATGTAGCTTTGATTTTGGCAGCAACCAGCTCCCTGTGCGGATTAGAGGTTGGTGGTGGTTCTTGGGATGAAGCTTGGGTGTCAAAATAAATGGTGTATAGTCAGTAGTACAGGGTATGGTCAATAGCTTGGTTTATAACCCATGCACCTGGGGCTGTAGCTCAGCTGGATAGAGCAACCGCCTCCTAAGCGGTAGGTCGCGCGTTCGAATCGCGCCAGTCCCGTCGAGATCAGTTTATTCCCCAGCTTAGGTTTGGGTGTAAGTTGGGTGTAGGATCGCCCAATTAGATAGCCTTGAGGCGGACATTCAAGCGGCTGAGGCGACCGCTAAGGGTATCCAACAGCCGGAGTTATTCAATCGCTATCAGCGAGAGGTTAACCGGACGTTGTATGGGGCGATACTCCATCCGGAGTGGCGTTGCGCCATCGCTCAATTGGAGGTGATTCAATAGCAGAGGGGCGATCGTTAGCAGTAGGGGTGAAGGGGGAGGGGGCGATCGCCCAACTCCAATCCATCCAAGAGGAACGAAAACACAAAGAATCGATGATTTGGCTGGACTGACAACGAGAAATCAAGGGTTCTATGGGTTCGTTTGGTTAAAATGTGTCTGGGATAG
>JBFRWC010000049.1:0-4465 GCA_051439365.1 Leptolyngbyaceae cyanobacterium | reverse complement strand
CTGGGTCGCCGGGGGGATGATGTGCTGAATGGAGGGGAGGGGCGCGATCGCCTCATTGGTGGTGGTGGTGCCGATACCTTTGTCATCGGTATCGGGACTGAGCGCGATGTCATTCGTGATTTCCGTTTTCGTCAAGGCGATCGAATTGCCCTGGCCAACAACTTGACGTTTGACGACCTGACGATTGAGCCATTTCGAGATCGGGGCGTACGCTTGAGCGTTGATGGTGAAAGACTGGCGAACCTGCGGCCTGTGCGCGTTGATACCATGACCGAGGCTGCGTTTATCGACTATCAAGGTTAACGAGGTTAATCTAACCGTCAAATGCTTGAAATCCTGACTCTACTGTGGGTTGATCCTTTGCTTCTCAAAATAGTGTTGATGGTCTTCGGAGGCTAGCCAGTAGGTAGATGCGGGTTCAATTTGAGTGACAATAGGTTTGTTGTAGCGTCCTGATACCTCCAGTTGTTGTTTGGAATGGTGAGCGATCGCCTTCTGTTCTGGGGTATGGCAAAAGATCACGGAGCGGTACTGCTCTCCCCGATCGGCTCCTTGGCGATTGAGGCTGGTGGGATCGTGGATTTGCCAAAAGAGGTCGAGCAAGGCATCGTAGGATCGTTTGGCCGGATCGTATTGCACCTGTGCCACCTCTGCATGGCCTGTAATTCGTGACAGCACATCTAAATAACAGGGATTGTCAAAATGCCCCCCCATGTACCCCACAGATGTATCAATGACTCCATCCCAGCGCCGAAATGCAGCCTCAACGCCCCAAAAACATCCAGCGCCAAAGGTGGCAATGTGTGGTTCCGCTGTCATATGCTTAAGTGTTCCTCCATGATAGTTATGCGGTCATAGCTACGCCGTGATAGCTATACCGTAATAGCTATGCCGCAATAGCTATGCCGTGAATTTGATTAGGTGATTGCTATGGCGCTCAATTTTATTCGTGATGTTCACCATGTTGCCATTATTTGTTCTGATTATCAGCGATCTAAGCGGTTTTATACCGAGATTTTAGGCTGTGCCATTATCCGCGAGACCTATCGGGAAGCGCGACAATCCTACAAATTAGATTTGCAGGTGGGCGACCCTGATGCCACAGGACATGGTGTGGCGATCGAACTCTTTTCATTCCCTGATCCGCCGCCTCGGCCCAATGCGCCCGAAGCCCAAGGACTGCGCCACCTGTCGTTTGCCGTAGATGATTTGGAAGGAGCGATCGCCCACCTCAACCAAGCAGGAGTGGACACCGAACCCATTCGCCTAGATGAACTCACCGACAAGCGATTTACCTTCTTCAAAGATCCGGACGGTCTGCCGTTGGAGCTATACGAACGCTAGGAGTCCTGCCGTCAGGTACTGAGATCTGTGGCCTGACAGTATTGTCGCCAAAAATAAGTCAATATGTATATTTTTATAGGTATTGTCTTTTAATGAAGGTCAGTCCATAATAGAAACACGGAAACGAAATCCGTTCACTATCATTTGAGAGGGAAAGATCATGGCTGACGTTACTATTTCTGTTTTAGATAATGGCCCTGCAATTGTTAAAGGCGAGTTTACTGTGACTGATGGCGCTGGCACGGCCTACCCCAAGCAAAATCAGGTGGCCCTGTGCCGCTGTGGAGCCTCTGCCAACAAGCCCTTTTGCGATGGTGCCCACGCGAAAGCCGGATTTGAAGCAAGCGATCGCGCTCCCAGCGCATAGGTCTTGAGCTTGGCCTGGGTTATCAGCCTGTAATCGGCTGGAATTTGTGGGATATCGCTGTAAAGCCAGGATATCCCACGCCATTTTCCAGATTTCTCAAAGCGACAGACTTTGCCTCAGTTTAATACTTAAAACTCAACACTCACACATAACCTTTCATGGGAGGTCATCATGTTAGCCATTCGCAAATCTGAAGAACGGGGTTTAGCTGAATTTGGTTGGTTGAAAAGCTTCCACACCTTTTCCTTTGGTGAATACTATGATCCCAGCCATACAAACTTTGGCATGTTGCGCGTGATCAACGACGATCGCATCAAAGGTAGCAGTGGTTTTCCCACCCACGGCCATCGAGATATGGAAATTATCACCTATGTTCTTGATGGTGCATTGGAGCACAAAGATACCCTGGGCAATGTTGCTGTGATCAAGCCGGGAGAGGTGCAGCGGATGAGTGCGGGAACCGGCATTGCCCACAGTGAATATAATCATTCCGCCACTGATCTGGCTCGGTTTCTACAAATTTGGGTGATTCCAGATACAAAAGGGTTGGAACCGGGCTACGAACAGAAGTATTTCGATCCGGCGGAAGGCCAAGGTAAATTGCGCCTAGTTGGTTCACGGGATGGCCGCGACGGGTCCGTCACTATCCACCAAGATGTCAGCCTCTATGCAGGACATCTGAAAGCAGGGGATGTCGTCGATTTTGTTCTAAACAGCGATCGCCAAGCTTGGGTGCAAGTCGCTCGTGGCTCAGTCGTAATCAACGATCAAGTTTTGGCAGAAGGTGACGGTGCTGCTATTAATGACTCAGGCCAGATTACCATTAAAGGACAAACGGATGAGGCTGAACTTCTCCTCTTCGACCTAGCTGCTTAGTCTGACAGCATCCTACTCCTAAAATGACTGGTGAATCTAAAGACTAAAAAACATAACCAGTGGTTTTAGGGCACAAGTGTTGAATAGTTTATATAAACTCTAACAAATCCTTGACAATCTGGGGAAAGTTAGATAGCGTGGCATTAATTAATTTAGAACTATTAGCCTTTTTTCTACAGGATAGGAGGCTAATTTTTTGTGTTTATCCCTATCATTCAACACTTGTGATACTAAATATATGGTCAGTCGCCTATCTATTCATGCATTTCATGTCGAACCTGCTTGGACTGCTTCAGTAAGCCCAAAGTAGTTGTAACCTTGCAGTCTGACATCTTGGTCCTTTATTTTTGAGTAGTCTAACCAGGTTTAGTCTGCATCCGGCTCAAAGATGCACGTTTACTTAAAACTTTGATAAGCATTATGATCGATGGGAATATATCTCTTAGGATTCGTATAATCATCTCAACAAATTTCATAGCAATGGAGTTAAAGTCATGAAATGGTATATTCAGGTTTGGAAAAAGTATGCAGATTTTAGTGGAAGAGCACATCGAACGGAGTACTGGATGTTTGTACTCTTTAACTTACTCATTGCATTTGGGTTAGGGGTTATTGAGGGAGTCCTTGGAATTGCTAGTGATGCTGACCAAAGCGTTCTTGGTAATATTTATTCCTTAGCCATCCTGGTTCCAAGTCTTTCCGTAGGCGTACGTAGAATGCATGATACCGATCGTAGTGGATAGTGGATAATAGTGCCTTTTGCAAGTCTTATTTTTTTGGTTGCTAAAGGAACAGAAGGAGAAAATAGGTTTGGCCCTCCCCCAAGATTATAGTGTGATTAAATGCGATCGCCGATCTTGTAGGATGCGTTTTCCACTGCAACTCAAAGGTTATCTATGGCGGACGATGGGCAACGTTGAGCCGACAAATCTCACTTAGCAAATACAGCATAGATTTACAATCTTTGAGTTCCACGAAAAATATAGAACTCAAGGGGGATGAACCTTAGACCTATGAGTCATTTGGAGTAGATGATTACAACTGAAACATTCGCACACTCAGGGGTTGCGGCTCAACGAACAGGTTTCATTCAAGATTGGGCCATCCCCCTTCAGGAGTGGTGTTGCGCCATCGCCCCACCAACTCCTGCACAAAAGCTTGATGGATTGAGCCAACCCCAGCTTGCAGTCCATTCAGCACCTCCATCACTTGGCTCTTAGCAACAACAGCGCAAATATCCCTAAAAGGAGGGCTTCAGTCCCTAACAAGCCATTTAGGGTTTGAGCATCTTCGGGGTTGAGGACGAATTGCGATCGCCACAGGGTATAGGGAACAAATTGAAGCAGGATGATGCCGCTAAACACCAGAAACACGGACCATCCCCGACCTTGCCAGAGGGCGATCGCACTGACCCCATTAAAAATTAGCAGGGCAATATCCAAGCTGCGCCACAGCAGCGGAGTAGACAGCCAAGGGGTTTCCGTCCATCCGGCAATGTTGCCAATGTGAACCGTGGCCCCGTAAAACAAGACGATGGCTAAAAACTTAGCGTAGGCCGCAGTCCAAGGACGTTGTAGAGCGGTATGAATCGATTCGAAGGTAAGCATGGTTAATCTGTGATCAGGGAGTTGGGTACGGTGGGCAGTGGATCAGTAATGGCGGACATGGCTTGGGCGATCGCCAACACTCGTTCATCTTGCCAGCGCCGACCATGCAGTTGAATCCCCACGGACAGTCCCGTGGTAGTTGGACCGACGGGGAAGGTGACGGCGGGGGTGGCAAAAATGGTCGTGGTCGCTAGATACAGACCAAACACATCGGCGTAGGGATAGCTCTGGTTGCCAATGGTAAGTGGAGAACCGGGCTTATGGTGGGCGA
>JBFRWC010000048.1:0-15161 GCA_051439365.1 Leptolyngbyaceae cyanobacterium | reverse complement strand
TCCAAAACTCGGCTTTACCCCCCTTAGTCCCCCCTTGCAAAGGGGGGAAACTCCGGTCCTCCCCCTTTGCAAGGGGGAGTTAGAGGGGGTGGTTCGACTTGTGTGTACACGGTAGAAATGGGAGAGGGGAGAAACGCCTAGCAACTCGTTAGGGTTGGGGTTCCCCGTCCCCCATTTTGGGGGCAAGGAGTTAGGGGATGGGGGCCAAATTGATTCCTGTCGAACTCACGTTGCAACGGAACGGAGCGTTACGCTATCAGTTGTGCGTCAAAGTGCAACGCCGTCCGCTGAAGCCCGTGCCGTTAGGCAGAACGGCTGCATTTGGGGAATATAGAGGTGAGCGATCGTTCTCGTCTTTCTGCTAGTGATCCCCGATTTAATGATGGGTGGGGTGCGATCGCTCCTCAAGCAAGGAGTAATTGGGTTTCGAGTATAATCAGGGTAGTTATTCAGTAGAGTCTAACTATGGTTTCAGCACCGATTCAACCAACAGAAATCATTCGGACAGAGCGAGGACTCACGATCGCAGGCACCCGCATCACCCTCTACGATGTAATGGACTACGTGAAAGCCCTATATCCGCCTAAGTTTATCCAGGGATTATTTGATCTAACAGAGGGTCAAATTAATGCTGCCCTCACTTATATTGAGGCCCATCGTCAAGAAGTAGAAACTGAGTACCAGCAAGTTCTCCAAGACGCTGAAGAGCTCAGGAAGTATTACGAAGAGCAAAATCGTGAACGTGTGGCCCAAAGTGATCGAAGACCTCCCAGACCTGGTACAGAAGCAGCCTGGGAAAAACTGCGACTGGCTAAGGCAAACCGTGAGCCTAAAGGATGAGATTTCTAATCGACCATAACCTTAAAGGTCAGGCTTTGATTCTCTTTGGTGCGATTGCCTCACAAGGCTGGTTAAATATCATCTCCATTCAGTTTGTTTTCTTTGACGAAATGAACTTAGCGATTGACAGTGATGACAGAGTTGTTTGGCGGCTGGCCCAAGCCAACAAGATGATTCTGCTGACCGCAAATCGGAGCATGAAAGGAGAAGACTCGCTAGAGCAAGTAATGCGTGAAGAAAATACTGCGGAATCGTTGCCTGTTATTACAGTGAGTAGCGCTGACCGACTGCTGAATGACTCAGAGTATCGCTCCAGATGTGTTGAACGCCTAATCGAAATTATTCTCGATCTTGATCTGTATCTTGGTGCAAGGCGAATCTTTATCCCATAACTATTATTGTGGGGCGATCGCCCTCTCCCAAGACGACCATAACCACGACATCATCAAACCTGTGAATGAGCGATCGCCCCCGTTATCCATGAGAGCGATCGCTGGGTTGTAGAGGTGAGCGATCGCCATAATGCAGAATCATCATTTAAGCTGACGTTTGTTCAGCAAGTTTTTGCCTCAACCAAAGATTAACCAACGTTTCCACCTTCACACCACGCTGCTGGGCTGCTTTGCCCAGTTCCTGAAGCAGATCCATCTCAAGAGACACAGAGCAATCAATCTCAAACTCGATATCAGACGCATCCGTATCAAAGTCGGTAAAATCATGGGCATCCCAAAAATCTCCCATTTGCTCATCGGTCATTACCTTGGAAATACTGCTGAGCCTATTTACGTCCATATGCTTTACGCTCCTTCTTACTCATGTCACGGGCACTGATCATAATGGCTGTCCTGATCGTCGGTTTATAGATGAAAAATACCGACAAATACCGTCCTTCAAACGTTCGCTCGCTGAAGTTTGTCCTCGACAGACTCAGGACAAATAATATCTTCGGTTCGCATGTACTAATTACAGGAATGGTGCCGTAAACATAGTGTAACGAGAATAACGGCCCTTTTATTGAGCAATTGCTGGAGGGAGACCGCTGTTTGGTGGGTGGTCAGGGGCGATCGCTGTTTGGTGAGTGGTCAGGGGCGATCGCTGAGTTGTAGAAGACTCTGGCTCCATAAGGGTAAATTTGAGAACCAGAGGCGCTATTCAGCAACGCTATCCAGGACAACTTGCCATGCGGTATTAGCCTCTACCTCGAATCGGGTTTTCCAAACGGGTCTCATCTCCTGCCGGGAGTAAAGATCAAGCTGATCACCGAAGTGAGGGGAGTGGGGTTGACTGGCGTTGCCGTAGGCGGTGAGTACCTTGGCTCGAACCCCTTGGGGCGTGAACTCCATCACCGCGTAGTAAGTATCGCCCTGATATTGGGTGCGGGTGCCATCGTCGTGATCGAAGAATTGGGCCACTCGAAATACGCCATGGGGAAACCCTGGACCACCGGAAACGGGGACATCATAGCCATTGAGCCGCGCCCGGTGAACCTCTCCCCAAGGAATATCGAGGGAACCGAATTGGGCTTCAACCTCGTTAGCGGCGGTGGCTAGGGTGGCGATCGCTCCCAGTTCATCGGTGATGCCTGACGGTGTGGTCAAGGGCGCACGGGCAGACCATGGTACTAACCAATTGGAGTCACGCTGCAACCAGCGAGTCAGCCAGGTTTCAAACAGCAATGCTCCCCGACTGTCCGCATCCACGGTTCGATCCCAGTTGGCCAAAATGGTGGCAGCGGCTTGGACACGAGGGCTAGGGGATGCCTCAGCGACTTGGAGCAGATCATCGAGGACGCGATCGCTCAGTTCGACATGGGTGTCGTGTTTGTAGGCGATGAGTTCGTCAAAAGTGATGGACTCATCGGCTTGCAGAAGGGTGATACTTCGTTGGGGTCGGGGTCGCATTCCCAGGGGGGCAAAATAGGCCGGGAACTCTTGGGGTGACAACAGGGAGGGGAGAGTGGCGGTCCAAGGGGGATCATTGGCATTCTGGAGCCATCCGGTTTCTGGATTGAGCAGGCGAGGTAGGTCCTCATAAGCATGATAGTCTTGCCACAGGGTCGCAGGATCACTGCCATCCACCGCTCCCGCCCAGTTGTCTACAGTGCCAAAGGGACGTTGGGGGACGGCCCCATTAAACACGTACAGGATATGGCCGTCCGCATCGGCGTAGACTACGTTGAACAAGGGAATTTGCAACCGAGCCAGGGCTGCCTCAAACGCTGGCAGCGAGTCTGCCTGGGCCATGTCCCACCATTGGCTGATGGCTCCTGCTTGGTCTAATCCCGCCACCCGCAAGGCCACCGCCTGATCAGCATTGGCGGCGATGATGGGGCCATGTACTGAGGATTGAATCGTGAGGATCTCTGAGTCCAGGGTGCCATCGGGTTCTCGCACTCGGAGGATCTCAGTCCGGCGCTCCAATGGCTCCATGGCTTCACCAAACGGGTACTCGTTACGACTTAAATCTAGGGTGAACAGATCGGCTCCGTCGTAGGGATTAACGGTGAGGGTCCAGCCCAAGCGGTCGTTGAAGCCAATGGCAATGCCGGGAATGCCGACGAGGGTGGCACCATAGACATTAACCTCTGGCCCAACCAAGTGTTGTTCATAAAACAGAAACAGTCCGTCCCAGGGGAGGTGGGGGTTGGCTAATAGCAGGGCGTTGCCGCTGGTGGAACGGGAGGGAGCGATCGCCCACGCATTTGAGCCTAAACTCACCGTCTGTTGCCGCATCTCAGCCTGAATTCTAGGGTGAAGGCTCTCGTCCACGAAGCTGTCAAGGGGGACATCTGTCACCGTCGCTTTGGCCAGCACTTGATTGGCTTGCTGAATCACCCCTGGATTCGTCACAAAGGTAAAATGCAGGGTGCGGTTCACATGGGCCAACACATCACTGGCGGTGACAGGCAGGACCACCTCCACCTCATCATTGAGCCGTTCGGGGTGCTGGGCGGCGTAACGGTTGATGCCCTCAGCAAAGGCGGCTAGATTAGCCTGCATTTGGGGCGTTTCTTGGGCCAGCCATTCCATCCCCCGTCCCGGTACTCCCATCGTCCGCATAAAGCGATCGGAGTCCAGATAGGCTTCCCCCCAATATTCTGCGGCCCGTCCCCGCGCCTCCCCGTAAAGGCGGAGAATCAAGTCCCCGTGGCTCTCCATTTGCGCCCAGCCCATGCCCTGGAATAGGGCAGTTTCGGTGGAGCCATAGATATGGGGAATCCCCCAAGTGTCCCACAAGATCTCATCTTCCGGCTCGATGGCTGTATCTATCGGGGGGCGATTGGGGGAATGGCTGGCCGACAGACAACCCGTGAAGAGGGCGATCGCCAACAGGGATGTGGCCAAAGGTAAAATAGTCCGGAGCATATTAACCGCAACCAATGACGTGTTTTCCCTTATAGTTTACTGGCGGAACTGGCTGGCGAAACGGTTTCAAACTCTGCGACCTACCAGAACAACAATAAGTCTTTTATTGTTTGTGGCTCACGACTGGGTGGAGAGGGTTTAATCGAAGTAAACCCTGCTGTCAAGCTTGTTGAATTATGTCTCGTGTTTTATCCACTCCCGCGACTGACCTTTCATCGGTCATCATTTTCCAACCGCTTACCGCTCAAATTGGCACGACATTGATGGCGGCGATCCACCAAATGAGTGGCGGGTCGCTCTCGTTGGGGGGTCGCTATGGGGCAAGGACTGGGACCAGTGAGCTTGGGGAGGGCATCGCCGGTCGCGATGGCGCAGATGACCACTTTGGCTACTTGGTGGTGATGGATCAAACGACCATCGTGGGGCTGCTCACCGACCGGGATATTGTGCGTTTGAGTGCCCAGGTGCGGGATCTGGAGCAACTGACGGTGGGGGAGGTGATGGTGCCGCCTGTGGCGATCGCCAAACAAGCAACCCTGACTGATGGGTACGCCCTTCTGCGAACTTTTCAGCAACATCACATTGGCTGTTTGCCTGTGGTGGATGACCAGGACCAACTGGTGGGCTTGATCACCCATGAGGGACTGTTGCGGTATTTGGTGCAAATGGCCCAGCCCTTGGAGCCAAAGCCTGAGGAACCGCCGCCATCTGCTCGCGTTCCATTAACTCCCCAATCCCAATTCCAGTCCCAATCTCAATCCCATGGCCAAATTGATTTGAATCGGCGCAAAGAGCGGGAAATTCTGGTCGCCCAAATGGCCAGCCGTATTCGTGGATCACTCAATCTGCAAGCCATTTTGAATGCAGGAGTGACGGAGATTCGCATGTTCTTGGAGTGCGATCGCGTGTTGATCTGCCAGTTTCAGCCAGACTGGCAGGGGCAGGTGATGGCAGAATCGGTCGCTTCAGGCTGGCCATCGACCCTCGATCATCCGCCTTGTGAGGGTTGCCAGCCCCAGTTGCCCCATTTGCATATCGGTGAGACTCCGGTAGTCGTGGATGACATTTACGCGATGGACGACGAGGCTTGCCAAATTGCCCAGTGGGAGCAGTATCAAGTGCAATCGAGCCTCATGGTTCCGATTCAGGTGGCAGGGCAACAGTGGGGCGTACTAGTGGGGCACCAATGCCGCAATCGTCGCTCTTGGCAGGCGGCAGAGGTGGAATTGCTCCAGGATATGGCGGTGCAGATAGCGATCGCCATCCAACAAGCGGCCACCCAAGAACATTTGCAAGTGGAACTCAGCGCCCGTCAACAGGCCGAGGTCAAACTCTTGGAAGTGGAGCGGCGCTATGCCAATCTGGCGGAAATTGTCCCGGTAGGCATTTTTCAAACCGATGCCGAGCTACAAAATTTGTATATCAATGAACGCTGTAGTGAACTGATTCACCTCTCGCCCTTGGAAGCCGCAGGGATCGGCTGGGTGAAGCACCTCCATCCCGACGATCGCGATCGCGTCCTCACCGCATGGCACCAGGCCATCCAGAACGATGTCTCCTTTCACCTGGAGTATCGCTTCTTGCACCCCAATGGCCAGACTGTGTGGGTCTACGGCCAGTGTCTCGCCGAACATGATGCCAATGGGAAATTGCTGGGGTATGTGGGCACCCTCACAGACGTTACCCAACGCAAACAGGCCGAACTCCGGCTGCAACGCAGCGAAAGCCAAAATCAGGCATTCTTGGCGGCGATCCCTGACTTAATCTTGCGAGTTGGGGCCGATGGCCATTATCGCGGCTTCGTCAGTTGGAATCAGTCCTTGGCCTTTGAACCGGATGCGGAGGTGCTGCAACGAAAATCAATCGCTGACATTTTGCCCCCGGATGCAGCCGCCCAGCAGTTGCTCTATCTGAAACGCGCCATCACCAGTGGACACTTGCAGATCTTTGAGCAGCAGGTGGAACAAAATGGGGAGATCTGGTACGAAGAAGTCCGCATTATTAGATGGAAGGAGGATGAAGCCCTCTTCATCATTCGCGACATTAGCGATCGCCGTCAGCTTGAGCAGACTACCCAATTTCTGGCAACAGTCGTTGAGTCCTCCGGGGATGCCATTGTCACCAAAAATTTAGAGGGTACCATCACCAGTTGGAACCCCGCCGCTGAGCAGCTCTTTGGTTACACCAGTGTTGAAGCGGTGGGCCAGCCTGTTACCTTGCTGTTTCCCTCAGAAAGTGATGAGGACGAACAAGCGATTCTAGAGCGGATCAAACAGGGCGATCGCATCAACCGCTTGGAAACGGTGCGTTGTCACAAGGATGGCACCTGTATTGATGTTGCCATCACCGTCTCGCCCCTGTGGGACCAGAATGGCCAGTTGGTGGGAGCCTCCAAAATTGTGCGAGATATTACCCAACGCAAACGGGCCGAAGCTGAATTACAGGAAACTTCTCAACGATTAGCCCTAGCCACAGAGTCGGCCCAGCTTGGCATTTGGGATTGGGACTTGGTTGAAAATCGGCTCACCTGGGATGAGAGAATGTATGACCTCTATGTGGTGGACCCCCAAGACTTTACGGGCGTATACCAAGCATGGCGACAACGGGTGCATCCCGACGATCTGGCCATGGCGGAAACCCGATTACAGGAGGCGATCGCTGGAGAGCAAGAGTTTCATACCACCTTTCGGATTTTCTGCCCTGAGGGTCAAGTGCGCTATATTTCGGCCCATGCTGTGGCCATGCGAGATGATCAAGGTATTGCTCAGCGGCTGATTGGGGTGAATTGGGATATCACCGCCCAAAAACAAGCCGAGGCCCAACTGGAAGCCCTGGTTACAGGCACCGCTGCGGTCACGGGGCAGGATTTTCTGGCGGCCTTAGTACAGCACATTGCCCAGATTTTAGACGTTCCCCATGTGGCTGTCTGTCAAATCGATGGCCCGCAGATGCATACTCTGGCCTTTTGGTCTAAGGGAACACTCCAGCCCAACATGACCTACTTCTATGCCAATACCCCTTGTGCCTGTGCAGTGAAGAATGGCTCTTTCCTCTGCCAAAACACGGTTCAGCAAGATTTTCCCCGTGATCATGAGCTGGTGCATCTGGGGGTGAATAGTTACTTAGGAGTGGCCCTGTACAATTCTCTGGGTCAGGTCTTTGGTTTGCTCTGTGTGCTCAGCCCCGATCCTATTTATGATCCCCAGCGGACGCAACAAATTCTGCAAATCTTTGCGGCCCGCAGTGCGGCGGAGTTGGAGCGGCAACAAGCGATCGCCTCTCTCGAACACCTCAACCAATCCTTGGAAACCCAGGTGGAGGAACGGACTGCCGCTCTGCGGGAACGGGAGTTGCGCTATGGTGCCTTGATGGAAGGGGCCAGTGATGGGATTTTGCTGTGCGATCGCCACGGCAATATTCTCGAAGTCAACCACAAAGTTGAAGAATGGCTGGGCTACGATCGCACCGAACTCACCACCATGCACATTGCCCAACTGCCTCCCCCTGAAGAGAAATCTCGAATTCTACAAGCCTTTGAACAGGTTGTGAACCAGGCGCGGACCCAGATTTTGGACGTGAACGTTGTCACCCAAGGAGGAATGTTACACCCGATGGATATTTCGGCCTCGGTGATAAGGATCCAGGGCCAATTGATCGTTCAGGCTATTTTGCGGGATATTCGCGATCGCAAGCGGCTGGAAGCGGAGCAGCAACAGGCCGAACAGGTCATTCGCCAGCAAGCCGAACAGGAACGGTTGTTAGGAGAAATTACCCGTCGCATTCGCCAGTCCCTCAACCTCCAGACTATTTTTGACACCGCCTGCCAGGAAATTCGCCCCTTTCTCCAGGCCGAGCGGGTCGCCATCTTCCAATTTGCCCCAGGTTCCAACCATGAGTCCGGTGAATTTGTGGCCGAAGCGGTGGTCGATGGGTTTGTCCCCGTGGTCGGTAATCCGGTCCAAGACCATTGTTTTGGCGACACCTATGCCCAGCAATATGCCAAGGGCCGCTACTTGATCGCGGATGATGTGTGTAACAATCGCCTCACCCCTTGCCATGCGGATATCTTACGCAAGTTTCAGGTAAGGGCTTGCATCGTAATGCCGTTGAATTGCGGTCAGCAGTTGTGGGGCTTGCTCTGTATCCATCAATGTACGACTCCCCGCACCTGGCAGGAGTCCGAAATCAATCTGGGACAACGGTTTGCCAATCAGTTGGCGATCGCCATCCAACAGGCCAAACTTTACGAACAGGTGCAGCAGGAATTGGCCGAACGGCAACAAGCTCAACAGATGCTAACCGAGCGCAATCACCAATTGGCCCTCTCCAACCAGGAACTCGCCCGTGCCACCCGGCTTAAAGATGAATTTTTGGCCAACATGAGCCATGAACTCCGCACTCCCCTCAATGCCATCCTAGGTCTCGCAGAAGGGCTGCAAGAGGAGGTTTTTGGCTCCATTTCGGTTGAACAACGGAAAACCATCCAAACCATTGAGCGCAGTGGCTCCCATCTCCTGGAACTGATTAACGATATTCTCGATGTGGCTAAAATTGAATCCGGCCAGATGGAACTAGACTGTGGGCTGCGATCGGTGCGCTCGATTTGCCAATCTAGCCTTGCCTTTGTCAAACAACAGGCACTGAAAAAACAGGTCCAGCTTAAAACTCGCTTCCCCGAGCCTGCGCCCTATGTCCAGGCCGATGAACGCCGCATCCGCCAGGTATTGATCAATTTGCTCAACAATGCGGTTAAATTCACTCCCGAAGGCGGACAGATTACTTTGGAAGTGCGCTATCATCCGCCCCAGCAGCCCTTTAGTCCAATTGTGCCTCCAGCCTTAGCCCATGATGCTGCTTGCTCCCGCTCCTATGGTGGTGCGATCGCCCCAGCCGGATCGCCTCAGCCCCTAGTGTCCATCGCCGTGACAGACACGGGCATTGGGATTGCCCCAGACTCTTTGAGCCAATTATTCCAGCCCTTTGTCCAAATTGACAGCGCCCTCAATCGGCAATACAACGGCACGGGCTTGGGGCTGGCCCTAGTGAAGCGGATTATGGAATTGCACCACGGCAGCGTCTCCGTTACCAGTGATACGGGGGCCGGGAGTTGTTTTGCGATCACTCTCCCCTGTGAACCCCTTGAGGTGGCTCTGGCCCCAGCCCCATTGCCGTCGCCAGCGAGTGAGGCTGTCACAGCCCCAGCCACGACTTCTCAGGCCCACAAGCCGCTGATTCTCCTGGCTGAAGACAATGAAGCCAATATCAGCACCATGTCCAGTTATCTCAAAGCGCGGGGCTATCAAATCGTGTTAGCCAAGAATGGTGAGGAGGCGATCGCCCTCACCCAACAACACCATCCTGCTTTAATCTTGATGGACATTCAAATGCCGCAAATGGATGGACTGGAGGCGATTCAGCAGATTCGAGCCATTCCCGATGTCGCCCCAATTCCGATTGTGGCCCTCACCGCCTTGGCCATGGACGCGGATCGCGATCGCTGTCTGGCGGCTGGAGCCAACGATTACATCAGCAAACCTGTCAAGCTCAAGCAACTCGTTGCCACGATTCAACAATGGCTGCAATCCTCTCATTCCTATTAGGCTTCAACTTATGATCATGCTGGCCTTCCTCAAATCGGCGGTGATTCCTAACCCCGTCACCGCATCCCCTGAAACCCCCGTAGCCGAGGTGTTCAAGCGTCTATCCACACCTGATTCTGGCGCTACAACCCAGCCACAGAACCATTGGTATGCCGATATTTGTGTCAGTTGCGCCGTTATTTTGGAACACGGTCGAGTCGCTGGGATAGTGACGAAACAGGAGATGATGGCGTTGCAGTTGGGGCAAGGGACTGATGCTGCCGTTGCCAACGGTCCCCAACCCTCTGCTCTCGGCCTGGATCAACCGGTACGCAACATCATGGTGCCCCCGGCAGTCACCCTCCACTCTTGGGAATGTACCGACATTGGTAAGCTCATGGCTCTTTTGCAGCGACCCGATATCTGCTGTTTGCCCATTGTGGATGTCAAAGGCCAATTTCTAGGACTGATGAGTCGGGCCAGTTTAAGCTATGCCGCACTTCAGCAGGTGGTGCATCAGGAAGAGGGTCTGGGATTGCGGCAACCGGATGCTTCGACTCCTATTCCACACCCTCACCAACCTTCCACTGTCGATCCTGCTGAGACTTGGGCCTTAGAACAGGACTTTGCCGCCCGGATTACGGAGCTAGAAACCAGAGCGGATTGGGAAAAAGTCTTGACAGATTTGACCGCCCAAATCCGCTCTTCCTTGGATATTCAGACGATCTTGGACACGACGGTGGAACAGGTACAGCAGGTGTTGGGGTGCGATCGCGTCACCATCTGGCAGTTTGACTCAGACGACAGTGCGATCGCTGTTGCCGAAGCCATGAATCAACCCCCCCACCCATCTGCCACCGATCCATCTGCCCCTAGTCCATCTACCCCTGGGCCATCCGCCACCATGCCAACCCGTATTTCCCTTCTTGGCCAACGGATCGATACCAGTCACCTGAACTTGGCTCAGCCTGAACCCACGCCCAACATTCACACGAGCCAATTTTCTGATTATTATCCCGACCCGCTGGTGCATCTCCAGAGTCAAGACAAATTGCTGGTGCCGCTATTTTGTGACGATCAGCTATGGGGCTTATTTCAGGTGAATGGACGGCACCAGCATAACCTGTGGCACTACAAAGACGTGGAACTGCTGCAATTTTTGTCGATTCAGTTGGCGATCGCCCTCCAACATGCCACCATCCACCAGCAGTTACAGATTGAATTGGAAGAACGCTGCCAAGCCCAAGCCCATCAGCGAGAAACGGCCAACGCCCTCTATCAACTGAATCGAACCCTAGAAGCCAGAGTCGCGGAACGAACCTTAGCCCTACAGGAGCGAGAAAGTCGCTATCGCGCTTTGATCGAAGTCATGCCCGACTTGATGATTCGGATTCATGCCGATGGCACCTATTTGGACGTGGTGGCCGGTCAAGAGACGCAACCGTTCAATCCCAACCAGTTCCGCCCTGGAGTGAATATTTACGCCGTGACCCCAGCCGATCATGCCCGCACTCGCATGACCCATGTCCACAACGCTTTGGCCACCGAAAAGGTCCAGTTTTCGGAAGACGAAATGATCGTCAACGGGCAACTGCTGATCGAAGAAACCCGAGTGGTGGCGATCAATGACCAAGAAGCCTTGGTGATTGCACGGGATATTACCGCACGCAAACGGGCTGAAACCCAGTTGCAAAAGCTGATTGAGGGGACTGCGGCAGCTACGGGCCAGGATTTTTTTCCCGTGTTGGCCCAACACCTAGCTGAAGCCCTAGATGTATCCTACGCGATTGTGGCGGAGCTAGTGGACGGGCAACTCCAGACCCTAGCCGTTTGGGGAATGGACCCATTTTCCCCCCTCTGCCCTCCGAGTGTCCAGGAAACGCCCTGTCTCCGCTCCTTACAAGAGGGGATGTTCTCCTGTGAATCTGGAGTCCAGCAACTCTTTCCCCGGGATACTGGCCTAGTGGTCCTCAGCGTGGATTCCTACTTGGGGATAGCTCTCCACAACAGCCAAGGGGAAGCCATCGGCAATCTTTGTATTTTGGATCAACAACCCATACGAGCTCCCCAACGGGCCGAGCAAATTTTGCGGGTGTTTGCCGCCCGTGCAGCGGCTGAATTGGAGCGTCAACGGGCACGCACCGCCTTGGAGCAACTGAATCAAGCCCTCGAAGCCAAGGTAATGGCACGCACCGCTGAGTTACAGGAACGAGAGGCTCGCTATCGCAGCTTGAACGCTGAACTGATCCGGGCTACCCGCCTCAAAGATGAGTTTTTGGCCAACATGAGCCATGAACTCCGCACTCCTCTTAACGCAATTCTAGGCATGGCCGAAGGCTTACAAGAGGGCGTATTTGGGGCGCTATCGTCTCGACAAATTGAAGCGCTGCAAACCATTGAACGAGGAGGCCAACATCTGCTACAACTGATCAACGATATTTTAGACGTGGCCAAAATTGAAGCAGGACATCTGACCCTAGAACTCGCCCCAGTCGCGATCGCCCCCCTCTGCAACTCCAGCCTCACCTTCATCAAACAGCAAGCTCTCAAAAAGCGTATCCAGCTTGAGACCCAACTCCCCGCCAACCTGCCCAACATCCACCTAGACGAACGCCGCATTCGCCAAGTCCTGATCAACTTGCTCAACAACGCCGTCAAATTTACCCCCGAAGGTGGACGCATTACCTTAGCTGTGACCCTGGAGGAAAAGGCAGAAGACGGAGGACGGAAGGCAGAGGACGGAGGACGGAGGGCGGAGGACGGAGGACGGAGGGCGGAGGGTGGAGGACGGAGGACGGAAGGTGAAAGGCAGAAGGCAGAAGACAGAAGGCAGAAGGCGGAAAACTACCTCCAAAATCCAAAATCCGAAGTCCAAAATTTTCCCACTCCCCCACTCCCCCACCTCCAATTCTCCATCACCGATACAGGCATCGGCATTGCTCCCGAACATCTCGATCGCCTCTTCCAGCCCTTTGTCCAAATTGATGGTGCCCTCAATCGCCAGTATGCGGGGACGGGGTTGGGTTTATCCTTAGTGAAGCGCATTGTGGAACTACACCAAGGAACCGTCACCGTCCGGAGTGAAGTGGGGGTGGGCAGTTGTTTTACCATTACCCTGCCCTACACAGAATGGGTGCCGCCAGTGTCAGGGAACCGCCCGAAAACGGTTGAGCGTCCCGCTGAGCCAGCCACATATGAGCCAGCGACCATTCTGATTGTGGAAGATAATGACGCGAACGTTCGCACGGTGTCCAGCTATTTGCAAGCGAGAGGCTATCACGTTCAGGTCGCGAATAATGGGAAAGAAGCCCTGGAGTTGGTGCAAAATCAGCCGCCTGACTTAATATTAATGGATATCCAAATGCCGGATATGGATGGGCTAGAGACGATCGCGCATATTCGTCAGCACCCAACAACCGCAGCGATCCCGATCATTGCGTTAACCGCTTTGGCCATGGCTGGCGATCGCGATCGCTGTCTAGCCGCTGGAGCCAACGAATACCTGAGTAAACCTGTGAAATTGCGGCAACTTGCCTCTGCAATTCAACAGCATCTATCCCCCACTAGTGAGAAAGGAATCCCCAACCATCATGAGCAAGCCTGATGTCCCATCCTCACCCGCCTTCTTTGCCGCCTTAGTCAATTCTTGCAATGATGCCATCATCACCTACGATGATAGCGGTGTCATCACCAGTTGGAATCAGGCAGCAGAGACTCTGTTTGGTCACCCTAAGGTGGATGCCGTGGGGCGATCCCTAAACGAGCTGTTTTCCCTGACCCAGCCCATGACTGAACAGTGGGAGCAGTTACGCGGCGGATACCCTCAAGCCCTGACCCCAGTTGAAATCATCCGTCATCATCGGGACGGGAAAGCGATCGCCCTTTCCATCTCTATCTCCCCCATTCAAGCCGACTCCGGTGAAATCATCGGCTTCTCCGAAATCATTCGAGAAACCCCGATTCCAGCACCATCCGCTTCCCCCACTCCCCCACTCTCCACTCCCCCACCCACCCACAACAGCCCCCAATACTGGGAAGCCATGGAAGCCCTATTTGAGCAGGCTCCGATGATCATGTCGCTGTGGGATGGCAACGGTCGCTATTTGAACGTGAACCGTGCGTTTGCGGATCAGTTGGGTTGCTCCATAGACGAGATTGTCGGTCGGACCTTTGCGGATTTTTTCTCCGAATCAGTGGTGAGTCAGTTTCAGCAGCGGATGCAGCAACTCCAGGCCACGGGGCAACCGCTGGAAGTAGAGGACGAAATTTGGATCGACAATCAACGTTATATTTTTCACTCCACGTTATTTTCAGTGCATGAGGGCGGGGGCCGCCTATTTTGGGCGATCGCCATTGATGTCACCGCCCGCAAACAAGCCGTGCTGGACTTGCAGACCAGCGAAGCCAACACCCGCACGATCCTCAATACAATTCCGGATCTGATGTACATCATTGGAACTGATGGCACTTATCGACGCCGAGTGCGGCCCAACACTGACATTGATCTCCTCCATGACATTGATGACCCCGTTGGCTCAAGGTTCATGGACGTTTTGCCGCCTGAGAATGTGGAAATTCAAGGACAAGCCATCCAGCGAGCCTTGCAAACGGGAGCCATCCAAGTGTATGAGCAGGCGGTCACAATCAACGGCGTAAATCACTATGAAGAAGTGCGGATTACCAAAAGTGCCGAGGATGAAGTCTTGCTGATGGTGCGGGATATTAGCGATCGCAAACGGGCAGAGCAAGAACGGCACCAGGCAGAACAACGGTTACGCCAAGCCCAGCGCATTGCTCGACTGGGCAACTGGAGGCTAGATCATCGAACCTGTCACCTGTCCTGGTCCGATGAAATGTATGGCATTTTTGAGCAAGACCCGGGTGGATTTCAACCATCTTGTGATGCCCTGCTAAGTTCCATTCATCCTGCTGATCGTGATCGTGTCGCTCAGTGTTGTCAGTCCCACAGGCAGGCGTGCCTTCCCTATGATCTCACCTACCGTATTCTGTTGACCGATGGGCGAGTCAAGTACGTCCATGAACAGTGTGAAACTGACTATGATGCCGACGGCAACCCCACTGTGTCCCACGGCATAACCCAAGACATCACTGAGTGTAAACAAGCCGAGCTAGCCTTAAAAAACCTGTTTGAAGCCACTGCTGCTACCACTGGGGACAATTTTTTCCCCGCCCTCGTCAGCCATATTAGTCAAGCCTTAGAGGTCACCTATGCCCTCGTGACGAAAAAGGTGGGGAACCAGCTAGAGTCGCTGGCCCTTTGTGCCAACAACGAAAAGCAACCCTCGTTCACGTACTTGCTGGGTGATACCCCGTGTGGACAAACGTTTCAGCTGTCTCTTATAAACATCTCCGAGCC
>JBFRWC010000047.1:0-5800 GCA_051439365.1 Leptolyngbyaceae cyanobacterium | reverse complement strand
GTCCCAATCCCTTGTAGGGGAGCGGTTTCCGCACCCAAGCCCCAATTTTTGTCAGTCAACCAGGGACGTAGGACAGCTTGACCAAGCATAACTCACGTCGTTTTGAGTTAATAGCCTCAGCTTCAATCGCTTTGTCTGTAGCTTATTGCCCTACTCTGCCTGCCTTATAAAATAATACTACTTCCTACTCAAGAGATGATGCGTTGTAAAAATGCGGAATTCCGGTAAAAATTCAAGTTTCTAAATAGAAATTAGTGAAACCCCGACAACACTTTAAGTTTCTAAACAGAGAAATAATCTCAAGATTCAACAAAACGTCAATCAAACCAGCCAATTTCCTTATCAGATACTTTTGGCTTGGGTATTTGAGAGGACTTGAGTTCGGGGCGAATATCATCGAAGCGACGCGATCGCCGTGCGGCGAGGGGAGCCTGCCGCCGGGTTACCATTGCCGAACCAGGGGAGGAGGATTGGGCCGATTGGAGGGCTGGCTGACGGTTAGAGGATCGCTCCTGCTGCGATGGCCCTGGCAGTTGGGGCAAGGGTTGACGACGCTGGGGTAGGGGGTCGGAAGAATGGTTGGGAAAACCGGGGCGAGTATAAGCGGGTCGCAATCGTTCGGACGTGCGAGAAACTTGCTGTGGGCGGTTCGCTTGGCGATTCGTTGGGCTGTTTTGGGGCTGGACTGGGCCACTTTGCGGCGCAGGGGATGAAGGCTGAAACTGCTCTGTGGACCTGGGGGCACGACCCGCTAGGGCCTGGGGGGGATGGTGACTTGGGAGTCGCTTCGGGAGGAGGTCGGGCGATCGCGCCTGGCTTGACTGACCTGGACGCTGGGACTGAGCTAGGTGCTGAGGCTGGCCTGGGCGCTGGGGCTGAGGGGAGGGAGGTGATTGGGCAGGTTGCTGAGATTGAGTCAACTTAAGGATGTAGCCCTTGGCCTCTTCTAGCTCGGTGGTAAGGCTGGCAACACTGGATCTAAGTTGGTCCAATTCCGCTTGCGTCGCAGTTTGCTGGGTGAGTTGCGATTGGGCCTGTTGAGCTTGAGTCAGTTGGGTGGCGGTGCGATCGCACTCTGTCTTTAAATCTGTCACCTGCTGTTTCAGAATAGTTTCCTGCTCTTGCGTCGCGGCCAACTGCTGTTTGAGGGTGGTAATTTCAGCTTGGGCTTGAGTTAATTGCTGCTGGAGTTGCTGTTGTTGCTGTTCAATGGCGGTGAGATGAGTTTCCAATTCCGCTTCATGCTGGTGAGCGGTGGCGATCGCCGCGTTCAACTCATCTACCACTGGGCCGGATAACACCGTTTCGGGCTGGGGATGATGGGCGGGTCCATTGGCCTGATCAGTTGAATCAGAGTCAAGGGCGATCGCCTTCACTACCATCACCGCATCCTCATCAGTATCGTCAGTATCGTCAATTTTGGTTGCTGTTACGGCGATCGCGTCACCATGCTCAATCTCATCAGTCTTTGTTTCCCCTAAATGTTGACCCACCACATCCATTGGATGAATGGGTTCAGGATGTTCCACCTCTAACTCACGCCGATCGACTACAGCATCAACCACTCGGACCACCTCTGAGGAATCGTTCGGCTCATTAGTATCTAGGAGGACATGAGTGTCCGGCGTATCGGCATCTGGCGTATCAACATCCAAGGCATGGGGATTTGGCCTATCACCATCCGGCGTATCGGCATTCGGTGTATCAACATCCAGGACATGGGTATCTGGCGTGTCGGCATCCGGCCTAGTATCCGGCACAGAAGCCGCACTGGCCACGTCAGCCTTGACAGACACCACTGGCTCCGTTTTTTGACTGGATGCCGATGGATTGGACTTAGAATTCGCTTTCGCTCGTTTTCGGACCATTGCTTTATTCCCAGAACAGTTCCCATTTCCCT
The DNA here is from genome assembly GCA_051439365.1 of Leptolyngbyaceae cyanobacterium. Lineage (GTDB taxonomy): Bacteria > Cyanobacteriota > Cyanobacteriia > CAKZMO01 > CAKZMO01 > JAAHGY01. Next base: position 3,900 of record JBFRWC010000047.1, on the reverse strand, counting down.
TGACTATATCTTGTCACTAGGGGTACCTTGTCTAGATACCAAATTCTTATCATGCATATTTGCAAAGTATTACAACTCTGGACCCTATGGCATCTGTTCGGTTTCATCTAGCCTTTCCTGTAAGTGATGTTGCTCAAGCTAAGGCGTATTACGTCGATGGCTTGGGATGTGAGGTAGGGCGAGAGTCCCCCACGTCTGTGATTCTTAACCTCTATGGTCATCAGTTAGTGGGCCATGTTACTGAGGTAGACGTAGTGCCTCAAAAAGGCATTTACCCTCGTCACTTTGGCCTCGTGTTTTCTGATGAGAAAGATTGGGAAGACTTGTGCGATCGCGCCCAAGCTCACCAACTGCCTTTCTACATCGCCCCCAAACGCCGCTTTGAAGGGTCCGTGCTGGAACACCGCACCTTTTTCCTGGCCGATCCATTTCACAACCTAATGGAATTTAAGTTCTACTGTCACGAAGAAGCCATTTTTGGTGCAGCCGACCACCATCAGGTGGGCGAAACGGAGGATTGATCGAAACCGTAGAATTGCCGCATATCCTCAAACCACTGTCGCCGCGATTCATCCCAGGCATAAAACATGTGTCCCCCTGAAAAGTGCCGCAGGGTCAGGTTAGCCCGGATGTCATCGGGCAATTGCATCAGTCCCACCAGATGGGCAGAGGCAAAATAGGGCGTGACCAAATCAAAAATGCCGTGGGTCAGGTAAACCTTCATATGGGGATTGAGGGTCATTCCTGCCCGGAGGCTATCCATCGATCCGGCATAGCCCTGTTTGCCCCAAGATTGCTTTTCTTGAAATTTCCAGGATTTGAAGGTGGCCCAGCTCAGCATATGGTAGGGCAGATCAGTCTCCACACCTAAGGTATGGCGCAAGTGATCGTTGATGGCTCCAGTGAACAGGCGCATGATGCCATCCAGAGTGGGATCACTGCCTTCGTAGCGATCGCGCCCCGGAAACGGGTCAACCGCCGTAATCGAGGCATCATATACCCCCACCACTTTGCCGTCCTGGCGCAAGAGTTCCCGGGCAAACGTTGCAATGGGAATCCGCCCCCCCTGACGTGCCACGACCTCGTGGGGTAAGCCTATCAACCTCGCCAACTGTTGGTAAACGGTTTGTCGCTCATCGGTTGTCACCCCGTTCCCCCTTGCTAGAAATGGCAGTAATGTTTGATAGGCAAAGGTTTCAGCCGCAGTTCGATGGGCATTCATATCGCCCGCTGCTCCGGTCCATTCCGCTTTGCCATGATGAGCGGCGGCGGCGGCCAGGGACGGTAAAGTGGTGGCCCACGGAGTCAAATTGTAGTCGGTGGGGTTGAGCAAGCTAAATTCCAACGCGGGGGAAATCAAAATCGCCCCGGATAGGCCAATGCCAAACTCTTTTTGCAGGGTGTGGGTGAGACGGGCCACCCGAAAACCGCCGTAACTTTCCCCGGCAATAAAGATGGGCGATCGCCACCGATGATGCTGTGACAAAAACCCCTGAATGAATTCCCCTAACGCCTTCAGATCCCGATCTCCTTCCCAGAACTCCAGTTCTGGTGGTTCTTTGCTATCTGAGGGCTGGGCTTCCACCACCGACCCATCAGGTTTGGTCACAGGCTGCGTTCCCCCAGGCTTGGATTGATCCCTGCCTTTTTGCAAACTGCGGCTAAATCCGGTCCCAATAGGGTCCACAAACACCAAATCAGTAAACGCCAACCAACTTTCTGAGTTATCCACTACCTGGACAGGAGGGGGTGGTAAGGTACCATTGGGACCAAAACACAGCCGTTGTGGACCCAGTGCGCCCATGTGCAAATAGGCCGAAGCCGCCCCAGGTCCACCGTTGAAGACAAAGGTGAGGGGACGGGCAGACCCAGATTGTTCGGCATCCGTCTGCAAGTACGCCACATGAAACATCTCGGCTACAGGCTGATCCGAGGCGATCGGGTCAAATAACGGTTGCCAAGCGGCGATCGCCCGATACTGCACCTCACCCCCTGGCAACTCCAGTCGATGTTGGCTCACATGGGTCGGGCGGGACGAGGTTGACTCTAAGGGGGGCGAGGTCGTTCCAGATCGGGTCATCGTTAAAAATCTCCTCTAAGCCATCAATTTCGCCAATCCAAAAACTGCTGCTCCCCAAATGGCCCCGCCCAACACTTGGGTAGACGTGTGGCCCAGCAGTTCCTTGAGCCGCCCGTCTTCTCCCAAGGAGTTCTCTATTAGTCCTTGATCCATCAGGCGATTGAGCACTTTCGCATGTTTCCCTGCTTCCTGGCGTACTCCCGACGCATCGTACATGACAATGGCAGCGACCACAAAGGCGATCGCAAACTCCGGACTATCCCAGCCCAGCGACGCGCCCACCCCCGCAGCCATTGCCACCACAAACGCAGAATGGGAGCTGGGCATTCCCCCTGCTTCAAACAAGGTTCGCCAATGAAACTTCTTCTCGGTGACAGCACCGAGCAGGAATTTCAAAAACTGCGCTGAAAAGCAAGCCCCTAGGGCAACGATGAGTACCGAATTACCCGTTATTGTCAAAAAATCCGGCATGGTCAAATTAGTAGTGGATTGGCCCAAACGTCATACTGAACGTTCACGTCAACGGTACCATTTAGCGTGTTCGTTTTCGTGACCATTTTCATGACCCTTTTCGTGACCGTTTTTGTGGCTATTTTAGTGGGTCCGGGCCGTAATAAAATCGGCCAACGCTTGTAACGGGTGAGCCGCTTCACCGTAGGGCATTAGCACCGCTTTGGCTTCATCTACCAATTCCTGCGCTCTCTGACGTGACTCCTCCAACCCCCAAATACTGGGATAAGTCGCTTTCTGGGCGTTGAGATCCTTCCCCGCAGTTTTGCCCAACTCTTCTTGGGTTGCGGTGATATCCAGAATGTCATCCACAATTTGGAAGGCTAAACCAATATTTTGGGCATAGGTCGTCAACCGCTCCAAGTCCGCTTCAGTGGCATCAGCCAGAATGGCCCCGGATAAAACCGAGGCTTCCAACAATGCAGAGGTCTTGTGCTTATGGATAAAGTCAAGGGTCTCCACCGACACATCAGACTTCCCCTCACACTCCAAGTCCACTGCTTGGCCGCCCACCAGTCCCGCCGCTCCAACCGCACGACCCAGTTTGGCAATCACTCGGAGGAGGCGATCGCCTGCCACCGATTTGGTCTGCGTCGCGACAAATTCAAAGGCATAAGCGAGTAATCCATCTCCTGAGAGAATGGCGATCGCCTCCCCATAGACCTTATGATTGGTCGGCTTGCCCCGCCGATAGTCATCATTATCCATCGCTGGCAGATCGTCATGGATCAGCGACATGGTGTGGATCATCTCCAATGCACAGGCAGTCGGCATTGCCGTTTCAGTCGCCCCACCCAGCATTTCACAGGTGGCCAAACACAAAATTGGTCGCAGCCGCTTGCCCCCTGCCAGCAAGGAATAGCGCATGGATTCATGAATCGTTTCTGGGTAGACCACCGCTAGGGAGGCATCTAGAGCCTGCTCCACCAGCACCTTTTGTTCCGCCAAATAGGATACTAGCTCAAAATCCACCGCAGGTTGTTGACCTAATTTCGTTTCCATTCCGCTAGACACCGCCACAACAGACTCTACCACCGCTGCTCCCAAAGGTTCTGAACTTGTCATACCATTACCAAATCTTGATCCACTCCCGTGGCTAAAGCCTGTGGGATTGGGAATTCAGGCAGAGAGTGCAGACAAACCCGTCTGACATCTCCTAGTCCCTAGGACCAGATCCTGCCCTGGTAAAACCATACCATGTTGTTCGTCCATGGAGCATTGAACCCCATGGCCTCACCGCCTCATATCCCACACTATAAAAGACGTGGGTTTTACGGCATTTCTTATAGAAGCTGTCTCTTATACACATC
>JBFRWC010000046.1:0-9388 GCA_051439365.1 Leptolyngbyaceae cyanobacterium | reverse complement strand
GGCCTCACCTTTGACAACGCTCGGACTTCTAAGCTTTCAGCTAATTCTTCCCCTGTTGTCTACCGCAGCGAATCTGGTCTCTTGGATCTGGCATTGCGATCGCAGAAGCAGCAGGTTGCCATTGGTAATCGAACTGCTACGCTGTTGGCCTACAACGGTCAAGTGCCGGGACCAATCTTGGAGGCGAGACCGGGAGAGACCGTGCGGATTCGCTTCACCAATCAACTGGAACAGCCCACCAATCTTCACTTTCACGGTCTTCATATTCCCCCGACCGGCAACGCCGATAATGTATTTCTCTCGGTTCCTACGGGTGAAACCCAGGTGTACGAATTTGAGATCCCATCGCAGCACCCCGGTGGTTTATTTTGGTATCATCCCCACCAACACGGTCTCGTCGCGGCACAAGTGTTTGGTGGATTAGCGGGAGCATTGGTCATCCGGGGACAGGTGGATGAGATCCCGGAAGTGCAAGCGGCTGACGAAGCCATTCTGGTGCTGCAAGACTTTGACATCGACGATGGGGGACAACTGCGAGAACCGCTGCCTGTCTTTCGCCGCTGGGGTCGTCAGGGCAATCTGATGACTGTCAATGGTACCGTACGCCCGACGCTAACCGTTCCTCAATCGGGGCTGTTGCGGTTGCGCCTATTAAATGCATCACCCTCCAGAATTTACCAACTGCGGCTAGACAATCATCCCTGGTACCTGATGGGCCTGGACGGGGGCACCCTGCCCGAACCCGTGGAACTTGAAACCGATTTGATTTTGGCTCCCGGGGAACGAGCCGATCTTTTAGTCCCAGGAACCCGTGAACCCGACACCTATACCTTACTCAGTCGGCCCTATGACCGGGGCATTGCTGAGATGATGGCGAGCATGGGACATCAACAGGATGGCATTGACACTGCGCCCTACGCGATCGCCCACCTCCAGTACGGGGATTCGGCGGTAGATGTTCCTCTACCTCAAACGTTAATTCCGGCGATCGCCCTCCCAGAACCAACCCAGCGCCGCGAATTTGTCTTGGATCACGGCATCGATAGTGGCAGTGCCTTCTTGATCAACGGACAAGGATTTAACCATCACCGAATTGACACCAAGGTTCAGCTCGGCACCGTCGAAGAGTGGACCATTATCAACAAAGCGGGAATGGACCACCCCTTTCATGTCCATACCAATCCGTTCCAGGTGATCAACCAAAATAGTCAGCCGTTCCCCTTTCAGGTGTGGAAAGATGTGGTCAATATTAAAGCCTATGAGTCAGTTGACCTGCGAATGGCGTTTACGGATTTTCCCGGTAAATCGGTCTACCATTGCCACATTCTCGACCACGAAGATCAGGGCATGATGGGGATTCTTGAGATCGGGGGCGATCGCACCTGATTGAGGTACAGTTGATTCACAGATGATCTGGTAGCGTGATCTGACAGCGTGATTAGAGTGAAGATTGAAAGAATGATGGGAACGATTAACCGATGGCCTTAACCCTTTACAGTCAGGGTGATTTAGTTGCCCACAAATATGTTTTCCGAAAGTGTGGCCGGGTCATCGAATCAACCGCAGAGGGCTGTCTAGTTTGGGCAGATGGGGAGGCGATCGCCATTCCCGACAATGAGCTAATCTTGATTTCGGTGCGCAATATTCCTAACTTGCGACTCATTAGCGAGAAAGTCCGGCAAGCCCAGACAACGGCTCAACTCGATCAGAATTTAGTCCATGCTGTGATTGCTTATGTCGGTTCAGGGACTGTTGTCTCCCTGGCCTTCGCCGATTACTGTCTCAAAATTCCTGCGGATCTGTTGTCACAATGCTTAGAAAAAATAGCTCACACGGGTTGCGCCATTGAGCAAGCTGTGGAAAGTGTTTTAGGCTTAAGTTTTGCCTTAATCAGTGGGAAGACGTAAATCTGTCCTTGCCTTGATTACTGTGGGATGGAATTGATGGGGGGGAAGAGGGCGATCGCCCATGCCGATTACCCAGCTTCAAGTTGAGCTGGCTCGATCCAGAAGATTTGGCCAAACCCGCCAATGTAACGCAGCCGCACTAGTCGAATCCGGTACAGATAAAAGCCCAACTGACTCAATGTCGCTTGAGCATCGGGAAACTGATTGAAATAAATTTGGTGGAGGGTTTCACTTTCGGGATCATCCGCACCCACAGAGAGAGCGTGACCCATGACCGTGATCCGGGGCCGAGCTTGAGGGTCTGCATTTGATGCATTTGGGAGTGTACCTGGGGCCGTATCTGGGAGCGTATCTGGGGGCGTATCTGGGGGCGCATCTGCCAAAATCGTCAGCGCTACCCGAGGATCAGCCGCAATGTTTTGGGTATGTTGGGCAATATTGCTGATGTAGATAAGCGGCTGGTAGCCAGGAGTCAGGCTATAGGGGACGACAGAGCCAAACGGAAACCCAGCCACATCGACGGAGTAGGTAGATAATACGCCAAAAGATTGTTGTTTCAGCAGAGCTTGAGCGGCGGTGATGGCTGACATAGTACGTCTCCCTGAGGTCACGACGGCATCGTATCACGAATGTACGTAGTTGCAGCACATGACAGCTTCAGCACATTACCTCAGTACATTACCTCAGCACATTACCTCAGCACATTACAGCTTCAGCACCGCCATGAAGGCATCTTGAGGCACATCTACAGTTCCGATCGACTTCAGACGCTTTTTCCCTTTCGCTTGTTTTTTCAACAGCTTTTTCTTCCGGCTGATGTCACCGCCATAGCACTTGGCCAACACATCCTTCCGTAAGGCTGGGATGCTCTGACTAGCAATGACCCGACTACCAATGGAAGCCTGGAGCGGAATCTTAAACTGATGACGGGGAATCAACTCCTTCAGCTTTTCGACCAGCGCCCGTCCCACACCATAGGCCTTATCTCGATGCACGATGGTGGCCAGGGGATCAACTTTGTCGCCATTAATCAACACATCTAGCTTCACCAAATGATTGGTCCGATAGCCAATTAAGTGGTACTCCATACTGGCATAGCCACGGGACCGGGATTTCATTTGGTCGAAGAAATCCGTCACGACTTCCGCCAAGGGAATTTCATACACTAGGGTGGTCCGACCTTGGGTGAGATACTTCATGTCCTTGAAGTCGCCTCGCCGCTCTTGGCTCAGTTCCATCAGGGTACCGACAAATTCTTCCGGCACAATCATCTCAACTCTGACATACGGCTCCTCAATCTTTTCCCGGTATTGAGGATCAGGCAACATGCAGGGATTATCAATGTACAGGACTTCCCCTTCAATGGTGGTGACTTGATAAATCACTGAGGGAGCCGTGGTGATCAGGTCTAAGTCATACTCTCGTTCTAGGCGCTCTTGGACAATTTCCATATGGAGCAACCCCAAGAAGCCGCAACGGAATCCGAAGCCCATCGCGCTGGAGGTCTCCGGTTCGTATTGCAGGGCCGCATCATTGAGCCGCAGTTTTTCCAGGGCTTCCCGTAGGTCTTCAAACTGTTCGGAATCCGTGGGAAACAGGCCGCAGAAAACCATCGGTTTCGCTTCGGTGTAGCCCGGTAGAGGATCGTCTGCACCGCCTTTGGCTAGGGTGATGGTGTCCCCCACACGGGCATCTTCTACCGATTTAATGGCGGCGGAGAAGAAGCCGACTTCTCCCGCATGGAGTTCGTCTACGGCGACTTGGGTGGGAGCCAATACGCCCAGTTCATCGATTTCATATTCTTTTTTGGAGGCCATCAGCTTGACGCGATCGCCCTTTTTTACGACCCCATCCATCACCCGGAAATAGACGATCACGCCCCGATAGGGATCATAGTAGCTGTCAAAAATGAGTGCCCGTAACGGCTCTGCCACCGTATCCTGAGGAGACGGCACTAGCTGAACAATGGACTCTAGGATTTCCTTGATGCCAATGCCTTCTTTTGCCGATGCCTCAATCGCGCCACTGCAATCCAGGCCCACCACCTCCTCAATTTCCCCCTTCACCCGTTCTGGCTCGGCCCCCGGTAAATCAATCTTGTTGAGGACGGGAATAATTTCCAGATCGTTCTCCAAGGCCAGATAAACATTGGCCAAAGTTTGGGCCTCCACTCCCTGGGAGGCATCCACCACCAACAGCGCCCCCTCACAAGCAGCAAGAGATCGGGACACCTCATAGGAAAAATCAACATGTCCGGGGGTGTCAATCAAATTGAGGACGTATTCCTGGCCATCTTCAGCTTGATAGTTCATCCGAGCAGCCTGAAGCTTAATCGTGATGCCACGTTCCCGCTCCAAATCCATTGAGTCAAGAAACTGCTGCTTCATTTCTCGATTGCTCACGGTTTTAGTATCTTCCAGCAACCGATCAGCCAGAGTAGATTTGCCGTGGTCAATGTGAGCAATAATGCAAAAATTACGAATACGGTCAACAGGAATGTCGGTCATAGGGTCAGATACGTTTTCTTAGGAAACTGGGTCGAGAAACCATACAGTCAGGAATGTAATTATTCTAACCACTCCTTAAGGTATTTTAACGCTTCCTCAACAGGAGAAGCACATCCATAGATGTTATCTGACCTTATCGATAGAATCCATTAGCTGATCCGGGCACAGGGAAGGAAGCATCCCGTAGTAGGATTGAAGGAGGAATTATTGATTCAGTGTGTTGACTTATGACAGTGTTACCAGATGGGTTGGACGAGGCGATCGCCCAAGCAAAGGAAGCGACGACAGCGGCGCTTGCAGATGGTTGGACCCGGATTCAAGTGGAACTGGTCATCCCTGAACTCAAAATCATGCCTGTGGCTGAAAAGTTTTTGCCTGCCATTGAAGATCGGGGCACGGAACTGCGGGTCTTTTTCCCAGACCCCGGTGCAGCGGCGCTGGCCCGACGGGATTGGGGCGAAAAGCCCTATGCCATTCGCGGCATCAACGATCTCAAGGCGGAGATTCAGCCCGAAGAAACGTTGTTCCTCTTCGTTGAGCCATCATCGATTGAAGTGGAGGATGTGGAAAAGTTATGTAATCAGGCAGGCGATCGCCCGGTTGTTTTCCTCAATCCCCGTCTGGAAGACGTAGCGACCATTGGCATTGGTTACGCTGCCCGACAATTACGAGAACGATTTCTCAACACCTTCGACTCCTGTTACTATATCTGTGCCCTAGAAGGAGCCCTAATCTTTCGCAACTATCCATCCCCGTGGCAGGTTTGGCAAGAAACTGAGAGCGGCTACGAACATCTCGCCGATTTTGACCACCGCCCCACCAGCGACGAATTGGATCAGCTTTTCGCTCCTACCATCGACGAGACAGCCACCAACGAGAATGGGCAGTCCATCACCCAAGAGGCATCTCCCCGAAAACGAGGCTTTTTTGGCGAACTACAAAATTTCCTGAAAGCGTTGAGTCAATAAAGCCAGTAAGTTCAATTGTCCTACTTAACTCCAACCTGTTCTTCATTAAGGATTAACAACGATTCCCCTGTCAATGGTCAATCAGTGCAATTAGGTGGGCATAATGAGAATAGGAGTAGCGGTGAGTCGTAAACCCAATACTTAAGAAGCTTGGGCTAGCATTGTCATGGTGCATAGTCCCCACGCTTGCATTTGCGGGTAGGGCAATCTAGCATAGTCATGTAAGTCGTTAGGTTGGCTCTGGGTAGGGCTTGCCATTCTGACTAATGGGCTTACGAACAGGGTTGTATCTCCATTGCTTCAAGGTAACAATCATGTAATGTGCTTAACGGACATGTGATTACTGTACGCACACTTGCATACAGATGCACTTAATGTATATGTACTTGATATACTGTTGTTACCAATAATGTTCGGTTGACCCAGTAGACATTAAGGGTACTTTGACGTGAGTGATGGTCGTAGAATTATTATTGGAGATGTTCATGGGCACTACAATGGCCTGATGCGGTTGCTAGATGCGATCGCCCCGACAGAAGTTGACGAGGTGTACTTCCTGGGAGATTTAATTGATCGAGGCCCCGGTAGCGCTCAAGTCCTCCAGTTTGTTCAATCCAGCGGGTACACGAGTTTACTGGGTAATCATGAACAGTTGCTTCTGGAAGCGTTTCCCAACGGCCAACGCAACGATGCTGCCTTCCACGCCTGGTTATACAGCGGCGGTCAATCCACGTTAGCCAGCTATGAAGATTTAAGTGTGTTGCCAGGACAGCTAGAATGGCTCCGAACCCTACCAACCCATTTAGATTTGGGCAACATTTGGTTAGTTCACGCAGGGGTTCATCCTGGATTACCCCTTGCAGAGCAAACCATGCAAGAGTTCTGTTGGATTCGTGATCCCTTTCACAGTTCTACTCAGCCTTACTTTCCAGACAAGCTCATTCTGACTGGACACACAATCACGTTTACGTTTCCCAATGTTACCCCCGGATCGGTGGTAAAAGGTGCAGGCTGGCTAGATATTGATACTGGAGCCTATCACCCCAAGAGTGGCTGGCTATCGGCTTTGGCCGTTAGCACGAATGAGCCATTAACTGAGGAAATCTTGGCTGAGCAGACCCTACACCAAGTCAATGTGTTCAAGCAAGAGGTGCGATCGCGCCCAGTGGGTGAACTCATCGTTCCAGTGAGTCCAAACCATGTGCGACAACGACGGCGACAGCTCAACCAATTTTCGATCTCAGTGACCTAGGGGTGGCCGAGGGGAGTCCACGCCGTCAGCTTAAGAATTTGTCGTCGGGGTTGCAAATGAAGCATGACCCCCAACTACGGTCTGTGAAATAGGAGCCAGATGCCTCCAATAGCAATCACAACACCTAAGACGGAGCGAAAACTGACCCGATCGCCCATCATCACCGCAAAGGGAATCACAAATAGGGGACTGGTGGATAACAACGCTTGAGCCACCCCAGCAACGGTGTATTTGAAGGCCATCTGTTGGAACCAAATCGCGAGAAACGTGCTGCCAAAAGATGTGATCGCAATCAGGCCGAGGAAGGAGAGCGATCGCAAGGGCGCAAAGATTTGGCGATCGGTTTTGGGATGGGTCGCTTGGAAGGCTAGGATGATCGCGACGATAGCAGTTCCAGAAGCCAGACGAACTAATCCACTCCACAGAGGATCAATGTCCGTATTTACTAAAGCCGCCCGTGCCATCACTGCCCCTGTAGCCTGACAAGAGGCAACAATTAGGGCAAACATTAACCCTCGACGATAACGGTAAGTGTCACGGATAGCAGGAACTGGACTGGTTGAGTCCAGGTTTCGACTGGTTGCAGGGGTCTTAGCCTTCACCTCAGGAGTTTGCTCTAAAACCACCCACGTTACCCCAATCACCGTGATACCAATACCACCATAGGCGGCCCAACCCAACACCTCTCCCAGAAAGGCGATCGCCAATAACGTCGCTAATGGTGGGGCTAAAGCTTCCACTAGCACCGTGCGCCGTGCTCCCAGATGATTCAAGGCGGCAAAAAAGGCCGTATCGCCAATGCCGATGCCAAGGATGCCACCTCCCACTAATAATAACCACTGGTTGGTATTCATGACGGGTAGGGGCGATCGCAACAGTAGCAGGGTGATCACCATGAAGGTAATGGACACAATGCCTTTGAGCAAATTCAGCACTAGGGGAACGGCGGTGCGCCCAGCTTTCGCGTAAATGGTACTGGCGATCGCCCACAGCAATGCTCCGGCCAATGCCGCTAGTTCTCCCCGATAGGCCGATACACCACTGATCAAATGAAGAAGCATCTCATCACTCAAAATTCAAAACTCAAAATTAAGAACGGCTTCACGATCAAACCCCCAACAGATCCAGCAGTTCTATTGTTTGCCCCGGTTGCACCAAACCGTTGGCACAAAGGATTCCAGAAGCTGCTACAGCCGGAACACCAATTCCGGGCATAGTGCTATCACCGACGCGATAGAGGCCAGGAATCGGGGTTTTGTTGCTAGGAAACATGCCCTGGCCTGCAGCGATCGCGGGTCCGTAGGTACCCTGGTAACGGCGCAGATAGTGGGCGTGAGTGAGGGGGGTGCCGATGAGCTCCAAAGTGATGCGATCGCGCACATCCGGAATCACTTTTTCGAGAGCGGCAAACAAGGGTTGCGCTCGCTGCCGTTTGCGATCGGCGTAGGTGTGATCTCGCTGCCACCCTTCATAAGGTTCCAGACTGTAAACGTGGACCACATGATGATTGGCAGGAGCCAAGCTAGCGTCCCACACTGAGGGGATCGAAATCATGCAGGTATTGCCCGGTACTGAAATGTCCCGTGACTCATCGTGAACCACCACATGATGCCCAGTCAGGTGCTCCAGCCCATCCGCCCGAATGCCCAAATGCAGATGCATAAAGCTTTCTACCGCTGGGGTAGATAGGGATTTTTGGCGGTAGGCTGAGGGCAAATCTTCTGGTGCCAGCAGATGATTGTAGGTATCCCATACAGTCGCGTTAGAAATGACCGTGGCCGCTGAGAGGACGCTACCATTCCGCAGTTTTACACCAACAGCCCGACGGTTGCTGACCACAATCCGCTCCACATGGGCATTGAGTCGCAGAGTCCCGCCCCATTGCTTCAGGCCATTTACCAAAGCATTGATGATAGCAGCACTGCCACCGATGGGATAGTCGATCACAGAGCGCGATCGCTCCCCAAACATAAAAGCCATTTCTGGCAACACCGTGCCGCTCGCTTTCAGCCCCGACAGCAAAAAGCACTCCAGATCAAGCAAGCGCCGCACCCACGGATCAGTCACCGTGCCGTCGATCCACTGGCTGATTGGTCCCTGAACCGACAGCACATAGGGGAGCATTTTCGCCATGGCCCAGGGGTAGCGCTGCAACAACATCGGCAAGGCCACTAGGTCCGGTCTCAGGGCCAGGGTGGGAATATCCTTGAGGGCATCGTATAAACCTAGAAGTTTGGTCTCCAGTCGCTGTAGCTCTTGGGCACCTGCGGGGGTGATGGTGGCGATCGCCTCCCGATACCGTTCCGCATTGCCGTAGATGGGCAAGGTTGCATCGGGGAAATGGTAGTGTCCCATCGGATCATAGGGAATGGTTTCCACCGACTGACCCAACAGATCAAACACAAAGCGCAGGGGATTCAACGACGGATAATTTGCCGCCGCCCCCACATTGCCCAGCCCACAGTAAAACGAGGGTCCAGAGTCAAAGTGGAATCCCTGGCGCACAAAACTATGGGCCGCACCTCCGGGAATACCATGGCTTTCACAAACAATCACCTGCCGCCCATACCGGGCCAACATCGCCCCTGCCACCAAGCCACCGAGGCCACTACCAATCACAATTACATCTGCATCTTTCATATCCCTAACTCCCCCCCGCCCCCACGCCGCCCCCCCCGGCCGCGGCCCCGCGCCGCCCGCCGCGCAGCCCCCGCGCGCGCCGGGGGGCCGGGGGGGGGGGGGGCGCGGGGGCGG
>JBFRWC010000045.1:0-4084 GCA_051439365.1 Leptolyngbyaceae cyanobacterium | reverse complement strand
GCCTAAAACCTTGTCCCTGCCTTGGGTCAGGAGACCTGACCCCTACATTGTCCTAATCCCTTGTAGGGGAGCGGTTTCCGCGCCCAAGCCCCAATTTTTGTCAGTCAACCAGGAGGCTGGGAGCCAGAGATGATCATGGTGATAACCAACGCTGGATCTTTTGCTCCATACTCTGAATATCTTGAGGACATCATGTTGTGTGATGGCCAACACCCCACTCCGGACAAATCTCCAAAAAAGTCCAAAAAAATAACATTGGCTAAATTCCTGGTAAAACTCTGAGTCTCAATTGAACTTTTTCTGAATCCCATGAAAACATAATGAATGGGAACGGGTTACTAAAATTTACTGATGACAATATTCATTGATATTATAGGGCGGTAAATACAATGGCCAATGAGCAACATTTAGCCATCCTCAAGCAGGGGGTTAACGTGTGGAATCGATGGAGAAGGGAGAAGCCAGACATTACGCCCGATTTGAGCGCAGCTAACTTAGTATCACTCAACTTACGTAAAGTAGATTTTCATGCTTGCAATCTTGATCAAGCTAACCTGAGTTATGCAGATTTAATTGATGCTAATTTTAGAAACGCCACTCTCACGTCGAGTCGGTTACAAAGTGCCTATCTCTGTATGGCTGATTTTCAAGCAGCAGCACTTAATGCTGCCGATCTCAGCCTAGCAAATCTCAACTATGCCAACTTCGCTTCGGCCAATCTAGCAGGCACATTAATGAGAGCGACTCAAGCCGTTTCAACTGATTTTAGTCATGCCAATTTAACTGGAGCTTGTATTGAAAGTTGGAACATCTGTAACGGAACTAACTTTAGGCAAGCCACCTGTGACTACATTTATCTCAAGGCAAATTGGTCCACTCAGCATCGGAAGTTTATTTACCTAAATCGACGTTTTTCAAAGAAGCGAAACGCGGCTAAAGCCTGTGCCGGTTTTCCACAGAAAGGGGAAAAAAGTAACGAGAGCGTGGGGCGCTCCGCGCCCCACGCTCTCGCCTTGGGTTGATGCCCTGGGTATGAACTTTGTGAGATGAGTCTACCATTGCATTGGTGTATGACAATTAAGATATGAGTGTTCTATCTGTTGTTCCGCACCGTTCTTCTTCGGAGGTGAAATGACTGACTTGAATTGGGCGATCGCCCTGGGTGGCGGAGCATTAATCGGATTGAGTGCGACCCTACTGCTGTGGGCCAACGGGCGGATCGCTGGGATCAGTGGCATCGTTAATGGGGCGCTAGAGTTCAAGGGCAGCGAAAGATGGCGGTGGCTATTTTTGCTGGGACTCCTGCTGGGTGGAGCCATCTATGAATATGGATTGGCTCCCCAACCCACACCGACCTCAGAGTTGGCACCAGTGACCATGATCCTGGGGGGCTTGATCGTTGGGGTGGGCACCCGATTGGGAAGTGGTTGCACCAGTGGTCATGGGGTGTGCGGGTTGGGGCGGTTATCCGGGCGATCGCTCACGGCAGTGCTGACTTTTTTAGCCACCGGGATGATCACGGTTTTTATCCTGCGTCACGGGTTATCTATGTCTTAAGGGAGTCAAATTTGTATTCACTTCCAGTGGGGCGATCGCGTTTGCCCCCCGTTTTCACTGGTATGATGCAGCAGAGAGGATTCATCTGAATCCCCTTGACTCATTGATGCCTGCGACCTCTGTCCATAACAGCCATGACTCAGCTATCCCCTCCCAGCCAAAGCGATCGCACCATTACCTTGCCGCTCATGGGTTGTGGCACTTGGGCCTGGGGCAATCGGGTTCTTTGGGATTATGACCCGACTATGGATGCCCAACTCCAAACTGTGTTCAACCAATGTGTACAAAATGGGGTGACATTGTTTGATACTGGGGACTCCTACGGGACAGGAAAGCTAAAGGGGCAGAGTGAAAAACTCCTGGGACGCTTTACGCGGGAGTACATTAATGACCTAGATGAGTCAAACCGGGCCAACCGCGATTCCATCTGCCTTGCCACCAAACTAGCCGCCTACCCTTGGCGACTCACCCGACAATCAATGGTCAACGCCGCTGCCGCCTCAGCAGAACGGTTGCAGCGTCCCATAGATTTAGTGCAAATGCATTGGTCTACTGCGAACTATGCCCCGTGGCAAGAAAGCGCTCTTCTGGATGGCTTAGCGGATTTGTACGTGCAAGGCAAGGTCAAAGGGATCGGTCTCTCGAACTACGGCCCGAAGCGATTAACAAAAATTTACCAGAAATTATCAGAAAGGGGCGTGCCAATTCTAACATTACAAGTCCAGTATTCCCTCCTTTCGACCTACCCAGTGACCGAGTTGGATGTGAAGACCTTGTGCGATCAGTTGGGCATTCACATGATTGCCTACAGTCCCCTTGGGTTGGGACTACTGACGGGCAAATACAAGGCGAATGGTCCGTTTCCTAAAGGCATCCGTGGGTTTCTGTTCCGCCAATTGCGCCCAGGGATTCAACCGCTCCTGAACTGCTTGGAGGCGATCGCTCAACAGCGGCAGAAAACAATGGCTCAGGTCGCCCTCAACTGGTGTATCAGTCAAGGGACTATCCCAATCCCAGGGGCAAAAACAGTCCAGCAAGCCCAAGACAATATTGGGGCATTGGGATGGAGTTTGACCACAGGTGAGCGAGATGAATTGACGGCAGCGGCAACGCGATCGCCCAAACGCATGGTACAGAACATCTTTCAAACCCGCTAAGGAATGAGCATCCAGTAAAACATAAAAGTTTTTTGTGGGGAGCGCAGTGCCACCGTGCCTCCCATGAAAACTTAGATTTTGGAAACAGCAACTCTGTTAAGAATTAGCACAACCAACACGGGAAGCAACGCTGGCTGCCATAACTTGGAGTATCGTCTAAGGGCATCAGGGGAATTGTTATCGTTCACAATTCAATCTGCGACTGTGCTCGCGTCTGGGTGACGAGATTCGGGGCATTCCCACCATTCAATCCTGACCCCTCACTTATAACGGCGCTAAGGATAGGCAAATGTGCCATTTGCCGCAGCAATATTTGTACCATCACGAAATCAAGCGGGGCCATGTACCAATGGAAACAGTCACGATTACTCGCCTAGGCGTTCAATTGGTTGTTGCAACGGTCTGTGCAGGAATTGCCTACACGCTCATTCCTCGACGCATTCCTGGCCATATCGTCGGCCTCATGTTACTGGGCTTATTTGGGGTTTGGGTGGGAGAGTGGTTACTTGACTATTTAGGCCAAATGTACAACCTGAGACAGTTCGCGTTCCTGTATTGGGATGTCCAACAGGTCAGAATCTTACCCGCTATTGTAGGTTGCACCTTGGTGATGTATCTGCTGAAGCTATTTCTGCAATGGGGACGTTATGAGCGTTAGTACACCCAGGCGGATGTCTGTCTCCCACTTATATAAGCGTCTCGCCCATGTCGTGGGCAATCCCTAATTTGGTAACAACAGCCCTGTTGGCTTGAAGGGTGTTAGGGAGGCGAGATGTCAGGGCAGGTCTAGTTAAGGTAAATGTATTTTCTTTACTGAGACATAAGTGATATCACTGGTAAATGCGGATTCTGTGACGGGAGGAAAAAGTCCCTGGAATGCTCTTCCTCACTGCTAAACAGCTCAGAGGTCAGCCAATAGAAGCGAAAAAGTCAAAGATAGGGAGTAATCATCATCACTGCCTTTTTATATAGGTCAAGGGAAAATTAAGTTGCTCAGGGAAATATGATGATTCATCCGACCATTTTTAACCTGATCGCGCAGTGTAGCTCCGTAAAAACTAGTAGAAGGACGGTCGCCCCCCAAGAACTTCATTAAGTTTGGAAAAAGCAGGAGGTAAAATAGAAAGTAACTTTTGTAAAGTTTTAATCAATAATATTTAGAAAAAATTAATTCAGTGTTAAGTCCACGAATTGGGGGATCGGGTGCGGTTTATTAATAGAGAAAGTATGTCAGTTTGTTTGATCCGCTGACCGTATTTTCACCTAGCCAACCATGTCGCATCCCTTTCTCCCCCCTCCTTAGATCATGTCAAAGATCATTCCGAGTCAATAACAACGATGAAAACGATGAAATGCATTACCCTACTGCT
>JBFRWC010000044.1:0-17226 GCA_051439365.1 Leptolyngbyaceae cyanobacterium | reverse complement strand
GTGGGGGTGTCCGCAGGGGGATCGGTGGGGGTGTCCGCAGGGGGATCGGTGGGAGGGTCCGCAGGGGGATCGGTGGGGGGATCGGTAGGGGGATCGGTAGGGGGATCGGTGCCCACAAAGACGACATTTTCAATGCCTTCAGCGGTAAACCCTGCAATGGTGGTAAAGACCGTGTCATTACCACCATCTTCAGCTTCAATGATGACATCCTCTAGGCTATCAACGAAGTAAGTATCGTCCCCCTCTCCACCAATGAGGACATCGTTGCCCGTGCCACCATCTAGGATGTCGTTGCCGCTCCCTCCTTGCAGATTATCGTTGCCTTCGCCACCGTTGAGGGTATCGTCCCCGCTCCCCCCCTGTAAATTATCGTCGCCGCTGCCACCAAGGAGGGTGTCGTTGCCATTGCCTGCTTGCAATTGGTCATCACCATTCCCCCCTTCCAGGATGTCGTTTCCATTCCGACCAAGGAGGCGATCGCCCCCGCCTCGGCCTTTGAGGGTATTGCCCTTATTGTTGCCACGAATGACGTTCTCGTCATTATTTCCAGTGCCATTAATGCGTTTATTGCCTGTTAACGTTAATTGCTCGAAGTGTTTCCGGAGGCGATAGGTGACGGAGGATTTGACTAAATCTCGGCCTTGGTCAGCCCTTTCTTGGAGGCGATCGCGCCGATTATCCACAACATATCGGTCATTGCCATCCCCGCCCCGCAAGATATCGCGACCTGTACCCCCGTCGAGGCGATCGTTGCCATCCCCCCCATCTAGACGGTCATTGTCCTCGCCGCCCAGGAGAACATCATTGCCGCCTCCCCCGGATAAGTCATCTTCCCCTTCTCCACCCTCAAGGCGATCGCGCCCCTCTCCACCTTCGAGCAAATCATCTTCCACTAGCCGAAAGAGATCATCATTGTTTCCCAGTAAACGGTCTGAGTTGACTCCACGGAAAATATTGTTGTCGGTAGAGTTGAGCGTAGCCATGTTCTTCACCCTCAGTGTGTTAGGTATGTGGTTAAAAGCGATTAAGTGCTAGTTTCGTTCAGTAATGTCGGATCGCAGGGAAATCACATCAGAAAACTACCACAATAATCTCAGTATAATTACCACTTATTCAGTAGTTTTCGGGCCGTGAACGTTGGGACACTAAAACGGTCCCCAGAAAACACTCAGGCACAAGAAATCGACATCATTATTGACATCAAATTGTTATCTTGATTGACATGCCCCTTGTCAGTTGATTTGGCTTTGCAGTCTGTATCAGCAAATGTTCAACCAGCTTAGCAGTTCAGTATTTAATCGTGTTACCGATTAATATAAACTTGCAATTGCTCCTGATCTTAGACGATAGAAACTGCCTAAAAGTGTCAGCGTTCGAGGGGTCTATGTTGGTGCGTCTAACATGTTGGCCTTGACTATTCCAGCTTCTCCAAATCTTGACGACTAGATTACCCACAAATAAGCAACTAACCAACATGAATTTTATTAAACTGTGTAGGCGTGAAAGCCCAGAAACTCCAGGGAAAACTCCAGAGTATAGTAGGACCAAGGTCAGATTAGCCAGGGATAACCGATCTGAGAAGATAATGACGTAAAACTTAATATGTATAAAAGTAAGTACAAGATTTTCGTACAAGATGTTGATGTGCCCTGTCGATCCTATCTGCACGCCTTCAGTTGCGGGATTGAGGATTTTTGACGAGAGAAAAATAGGGTAAGGGGAATCAAGATGGGCGTAGAAAACTTAGGCTTCCCCTTAATGAGGCCCGCCCTTCACTTAGGCCCATCCTCTGAGCCAGTAGACAAACGTGCCGATATATTCTTTGATCACGCGGGTCGATTCTCCTAAGTGCTCGGCATCGGGTAAGGCTTCCAGTAAGCGTCGCACTCCTTGGCTTTGGCGATGGCTGACTTGGGTGGTGAGGAAATCTGTGGGGGCAGGGATGGCTTCAATCCCTAGTTTTCTGAAGATGCGGAGCGATCGCGGCATGTGAAGCGCGGAGGTGACCAACAAAATTTGGGTCCAGCCATTGTCCTCTAAAATTTGTTTGACATTGACCGCATTTTCACGGGTATTTAGGGAATTCGGTTCTTCCACAATGGCCGAGGCGGGAACGCCCATCGCCATCGCAATGGCGGCCATATCGGTAGATTCTGGGGTCGCACCATACCCTCCGTACCAGGGAATACGGCCTCCGCTGAGAATCAAATGGGGGGCTTTTTGGGCCAAATACAGGCGGGCACCATAGAGGGGGCGATCGCCCGCTTCCGCGACTTCGACCCAAGGCCGGGGGGATTCATGGGATCGCACCGCCCCTCCTAACACCACAATGGCATCAGCCGTCGGCAAGGCTTGATTGGGAATGTGTTGCCACTCCAGGGAGCGCAGCAAGGCATCGGCCATCAGACCACTGCTCATGGTCAGTAGTAGCGTCAAACTGAGACCACTACTGAGGGCCGCTAAACGGGGATGTCGCCATACCAACATGAGCGTGGCCACCAGTAGGAGACAACTGAACCCCAGGGGATAGACAAAGATAGGTAATAGTTTTGAAAGAAAAAGAAACATAGTAAGTCAAAAGAGGTGGAAGACGGGATGGGCAACGATCCCCAGATTCCAGTTCCTCCGGATAGAAATGAGATAGTGGATTTGAGTTTAGCAAGAAACTGGGGATCGTAGAGGACTAGGAATGAGATAGTGGGCCTGAGTTTAGCAAGAAACCAGGGATCTTATTTGCAATGGTGCAATCGTTTTGCCCCAATTTCGCTATAATTTCGCTATGATTTCGCTACAGTGGCGATCGCCCCCTTCAATCCCGTTTCCAGTATTCCCTCGACTATCTCGCTAGGAGCAGAGGAGTCATGTCCCCAACATCTGACCCAAACAGTCGCATTATTCCCATCCCCCAAGCGGAATCCCAAGCTGAATCTCGACCTCAATCTCAATCTGAACCCCAGTCTGAACCAACTACCAAACCTCAGATCTGGGTCGAACCAACCGATACGGGGACCTATGGTGAACGGACGGAACGACTGAGAGCGATCGCCCAATTGCTTCAGGCAGCGGCTCCATTCATTTGGGGACTGATTATCCTGATTGTGGTCGTGCCCCTGATTGGTCGTGGCATCTTACTAAAGGCGTTACCATCTGTTTTGTCTCCCGCTAATCCTAGTGTCACAATCGTGAGCCGTCCTGATTGGGCCGCGATCGATGCCTCCATGTCCAATGCGGTAACTCAAGCCCACAACTCCGCTGAAAATTATGCCGCCACAGCCCTAGCAACCTGGAAAGGTGAGCAGCTAGTCCCTCGTCTGGATCGCTTTTTAGATTGGTATTTTGGTTATTTTAACCAGAAAAAATTTGAGCTAGCCGTTCCCTATTTTTGGGCTAAAACTCAGGTGAGTAAACCTTTTACCTCACCAGAAAAGATAGAATCCGTTACCGATCAAGTAACCCAACAATTTGAACATGAATTTGCCAAACAGGTGCTGGTGCCTAGTCTGGCCCAAATCACCTTAGAGCGTGTGATCCAGGAAACAACAGAGCAATACCTATCCCAGTTACAGGCCAATGTTCAGATGGTGCAGCAAACCTATCAGGTGCCTCAAGGGGAGTGGGAGCGATATCTAGATGGCTTGTCGATGACGGTGGTGGATACCGAAGGCAATACTATTTCCAATTCCCTCAAATCTGTAGTGATGGGTGGAGGGGGATATCTCATGGCCAAACCATTGCTGGCGCTCTCCTTGGCCAAAGTTAGTAGCAAGTTTGGTGCGAAAGCAGTGGGGACAGCCACCACCAAGATGGCGGCTAAAACGGGTGGGGCTGTCGCTGCAGAGTTGGGGGCGAGTGTGTTGGACCCACTCGCTGGAGTCGCTCTGCTCGTGTGGGACGTGTGGGATTACAAGCATGTCGTGGCCAGCGATCGCCCCCTGCTTCGGGATAACCTGATGCACTATCTAGACGAGATGACTGAGCAACTCCTACATCACCCCGAAACCAGTGTGATGGCGGCGGTGGATCGGCTTGAGCGACAATTGTATGATGCGTTGGCGAGATAGTGCATTGGGGTGTTGGTGAGATGGTGAGATGGTGAGATGGGGTGTTGGTGAGATGGTGAGATGGGGTGTTGGTGGGCAATAACACTGGCTTAATAGCGGAGTTGTAGCTTAGAACCCCGGCTTCTTGAAGAAGCCGGGGTTCTAAAGCCAGTTTATTTCAGTGACAGTGATGTCGGCGATCGCTTAACTCTGCCATTAGGGCTGGGCAAACAGCGACTTTTTGGCCTTAGCCTGAACCGATGGGGTTGGCTGCGGGGGTGTCTGGGGATGGGGATGAGCTGCTTGATGCAGCACATCAGCGTAGGCCATGGCGATTTTTTGGGGTGTAAAGTGAGTTTCCAAATAGAGTCGCCCTGCCTGCCCTTGGGTTTCGGCCAGGAAGCGATCGCCCCTTAACTGTTGAATATACGCCGCCAACTGTTTCCCCTGGCCATTGGCAAAGGTCGCGCCACATTGAGCTTCAGCAATAAGGGGATTGAGGTAGGAGCAGCGCGGACAAATCACTGCCACAGGCCGTCCTGCCGCTAAAGCCGAATACAGTTTACTGGGGGCCACTAAATCCCCCATCGTTTCACTCACACTAACAAGGGCTAAATCACAAGCCGTCAGTGAATAGGGTAAATCTTGTTTCGCCTGGTACGGGAGAAATTTGACGTGGGACCAGTTCAGCGCTTCTGCTTCCGCTTGCAAGACGCTGAGTTTAGCTCCACCCCCAATAAAAACAAACTGGATCGGCAGGTCATGAGCATCAGCCTGGAGATGATGCATCGTCTCCAGCACCGTATTCAGGTCATGACAGCGGCCCATATTGCCAGAATACAGCACTGTGAAAGGCCGCACTAGATCATGACTTTGGGCAAACCAATTGTCTTGTTTGGGTCGGGGATAAATATGGTTGGGATCAGCCCAATTGTGGATGACCATCACCTTACGACTGGGGAGACTCGGACAATTCTGCATGACCTGTTGCTTCATGGAATCACTGGGGACAATCACCCGATGGGCATGGGACCACACTTTCTGGTTCAGCCGTTGCCAACATCGAGTGAGCCAATGGGTGGGCGAAATGACTTCTAAACGGGTGGCAACGTCAGGATACAAATCGTAGATAAGACAGACGTAGGAAATACCCACAAGCCGATGGGCTAGGTAAGCCACAATCGGCAGAAATGGAGGGGCCGTTGTCACCAGTACCACATCATAGGTGGGATGGACCTGCAACCATTGCCGCCGCAGGATGAATAGAAAACTGCGGAGACAAAAAATTAAGCCACTGAGGGCTTTGCCGCGAATGCGCTGTAGCCAAATATGGGAGAGGCGCGATCGCCAAATCCGCACCCCATCTACAGACTCCCGTGTAGGGGCAGACTGGGTTTGGAACGCATAACCTGGTTGACAGGTAAACACTTCGGGATCAAGGTTTTGGTGAACCAGTTGCTTCGCTAGTTCCTCGATGAGCTGGCCTGTCGCGGCAAAATCGGGTGGGAAAAACTGGTTGAGAATCAGGACTTTGGGGTGTTCCCCAGAAATTTTAGCAGCCAAAGCTTGACAACCTCCAGAAACATGGACTTGACGTGAATGGGTGAGCAACTAACAATTGCTCTCTGGAGATGTCCCTGAAATTAGCGAAACGCGACCTAATTTGCGTATTTCTTGGGTTGACCGCTGCCAAACATGGGGATCAACGCCGCAAATGACTGACACGTTCGCTTATTTGAGTGAATGGGGGGCTGATGGGGCGATCGCCCGTAGCATTTAAATCCTGATAGACCTTAGTTTGCAACGGATTTAATCAAAGCCTCAGACTGAAGTACTTTTTCGAGTAACCGTTATCTTTGTCTTAGACTTAAGCACTTTTTCGAGTAACTTTCATAAAAGTCCGGATATTTTTGTTTTCAGTCCTTATAAAAGAATCTGACATAAAAATTTAATAAGAAGTTACTGCATAATGGAACCTTCCAACTTTAGGCAGCGTCCTTATTCTAAAGTCGTTCCAAGACTCGTAGATATGATGAAGTTAGACAACAATCAATGAGTTCTTAAACGTGAGATTCAAGATAATTCTTATGCGAAATTGTCTATGTAAATGCATCTATGTAAATGCATTTACGTGAATGCATCTACGTGGACTTGCGTATATGACATCACTGTCTTGAAAAAGCGATCGCCTCTCTTTTTGCCAATCAATAAGGTGCTAAGTGAAGGGCGGCGGACTACGCCCACTGCCTTTCACTGGGGACTTTATGTTCTACCCAGTCCCTAAAACAAGCATCCACCTTGGTGTCCTAGTCCGTTGATGGTGACATGACGGCAACGACGGACTTGAATCTGCGAGGATCGCCTTCTTGCAACGGGCGCTCACTGGCCTTGCGTTGGTACACTTTCTCTAGAATGTCCTGCCAGTCGGGGGAAGTGCTGCTATTTGGTTGATTGGACTGCTCTTGGATAAACTGGCTAATGACGGTTTGGGCCTGTCTCACCCGTGTTTGGACAGCCAAACTTTCATCATCGACTTGCATTTGACTAAGGCGATCGTGAATTTTGCGGTGCCAGTCGGGATGATCGGGGGGAATGGCGATCGCCAACGCTTGTAATCCCACCACCGTTGCGTAGCGCACAATCCACTCAGGATCATCGGTCATCGGTAGCAACGTGGCCAAGGCTTTGGACTGGGCAGGTTCGATCGCAGCTTCTGGCAAAAGTTGCCAGCGCAACATCCCCAGCCCCCTGGCAGCAGCTCGACGCACACTCATGGAAAAATCCGTTTCCAACGTATGTAACAACGTTTCCAAGGAGTCGGGATGACCAATACTGGCCAGTGCCCGCACGGCCCAAGCCCGTGCGCCGTAATTGTAACCATCAATTTGCGCCAACAAAGTTGGCACCACCACATCACCCAGGGCAACGAGGCCATCCACCGCTGCCACCGCTGCCCCGGGATTATTGTAGCCCAATGCCTCAATGAGCAGCGGGATTGCTGGTTCGAGCCGAGCATCAGCTAAGTCTTGAACCGCGTCCACAAGGCTCTGGGCCGAGTTGGCTTTTTCAACCGCATGAATCAAGTCAGCCGCCGATGGAGTTGAGGAGGTCATTACATTCACCATAAATACCGATGCCAGTGGGATGTGGCCCGTTTTTCCACTACTACTTGGGCCATTTTTGATCATACGAGATCGATGGCTGAATGGGAATCATTTGCTGTGATTGATCCAGCACAGAATAGGAACTCAATCAGCCGAAGTAGGGTGTGTGTAGCGTTAGCGTAACGCACCCATTGAGACTGCCGATCTACAGTAAGCCGTGCCGATCTACAGTAAGCCGTCCATCAAGGCCATCACCTGTACAGCTTCGGCTGGCACCTCTTCCTCTGTTGTTAAATCCTGTACCTGTTTTTCTAATACCCCCTTGAGGGCAATCAGTTTGAGGCTGTTTTCCGCGAGGGTGTTGGCGATCGCCTCAGCCGCGCCCAAATAACCGATAGCACCCAAATCGGCCAAGGCGGCTCGACGCAATTGCAAATCGTCTCCGTCCAACGCCTGCACCAAAATATCACCATATTGAGCCGCTTCTTTTCCACTCGAGGCAAACTGATAGAGTGCCCGTGCAGCAGCGTATTTCACCCGTTCAACCGAGTGTTGGAGAAACGGTTGAATCAAGGGACGTGCAGTGCTGATATCCAATCCCCCCAACGCTTCTAGAATCGCATCATAAGGCTCGGTCAATCCCCCTTGTTCTGGGGCAGGCGATGTCTCTGGTACCTCTCCCTTGAGCAACTGGATCAACATGGGTGCACAGGCAGGATCGCCCAGGGCTTCTAGGGCCTGAGCAGCGGCTTCCCTCACGTAAAAATCAGAACACTGGAGAGACTTCGTCAATGGCTGAACTGCACGGCGATCGCCCAGTTTGCCCAGTGCCCGTGCCGCATTGCGCCGCAAAGGATAACCACCCGCGTCAGTGCGATCATCTTCATCCTGCAAGGCCAGGATCAACACATCAACGGCTTCAGGATCGCTGACCCGAAACCGCCCCAGCCACCAGGCGGCATATACTCTCAACCCTAAATCTGATCCTTGAATGTTGGCGATCGCCTGCTCAATGGTCAAAGATTCTCCAGACGGTCCATTCCCACCTTGTATCATAATTCTCTGTCATACATCAGTAATATCCAACCATAAAACGCTGACTGATAAAAAGCAAAATGACAGGAATCCCTCATCTGAAAATAGATACAGAGAGCGTCCTGTCATTTTGATGGGCTTTAGCTTAACGCTTTAGCAATTGATTTGTTGAAAGAGAACCAACCAATCTAGCTCAGAGCATTGATGGCGTAAGCAATGTAGTTGTTAGCGATAGTACCAGCGTTACCAGTAATACCGTGGTTAGCCTTAACGTAGTTCAAGGCTTCGATGTACCAGCTAGGAGACAATTCAAAAGTCTTGTTGATCTCAGCCAACCCAGCAACCAAGTAGTCATCCATGGGACCAGTACCACCAGCAACCAAGCAGTAGGTGACCATGCGGATGTAGTAGCCGATGTCACGAACGCACTTCGCCTTACCAGTAGGAGTGGATGCGTAGTTTGGTCCCTGCATAGTAGTGGTGTAAGGGAACTTTTGGTACACTGCCTCAGCAGCTTTGGTAGCCAATGCGTCAGCCTGAGCACTAAGAGTCTTAGCCGCAGCCAAGGCATCCTTAGCATTTTCAAAAGTACCGAAGGCAGACTGGATCTCGGTATTGCTCAGGAAACGACCCTGGGAATCAGCAGCAGCAACAGCTTCAGTTAAGGGAGTTTTCATGTCTTGCTCCTTGTCAGAGTAAATAAATCAAAATGACGAAATAAAACGGAGGGTATGAGCGATAGGTTAAAACGTCTAACACTCTTACAAAAATGCTTAGATTAAGTGGCTTAAATTAAGCAACGGCTGCAGCGGCACGGTCAAAATAACCACCCAACTCAGCAATCAAGTTGCTGCAATCACCAGGAGTGATACCATTACCATCGTTAGCAATAGCAACTGCTGCTGCCTTCATCTTGTTGACACCAACGGCAACAGAAGCACCAGGAGTTCCCAAGGCCAAGTAAGTCTCACGCAAACCGTTCAAGCAACGGTCTTCCAAAACACTGGCATCACCAGTAAACATGGAGTAAGTAACATAGCGCAAGATGATTTCCATGTCGCGCAAGCAAGCAGCCATGCGGCGGTTGGTATAAGCATTTCCACCAGGAGCAATCAACTGGGGCTGTTCTTCAAACAAGGAACGAGCCGCACTCGCAACGATAGTGGAGGCGCTGCCCGTCAAACGGTTAACGATATCCAACCGCTTGTTGCCATCAGCAACCATTGCCATCAGGGCATCAATCTGACCGTCGTTGAGGTATGCACCACGGGCATCCGCCTCAGAAACAACCTTTGCAAATGCATCTAACATAAATACAAGTCTCCTAATCTTTGGTTTGATCGAGTCCGAAGGAAGTATAAATACTGAAAGATCTAATCCCGCTCGCTGCCGGACAGCGAAAGATATCATCAACGAACCCTTACAATATTTTTTATACAATGCGGCACGCCCATTGTTTGTTACGAATTATTAGATAGGCGTTATTTGTTACATTTCGCAACTTAACAGTCGCCATTTGGCTTCATAGCGATCGCCCCATTATCAGGCTCAAAGCCTTACTGGGAAAAGGATTGAGCGATCTAGGCGATCGCCTCAGTCCTCTAGTCCTAGTTTAGGTTGACCTGCAACTCAACCGTTGGCACCCCACTAGCAGGGGCAGTGGGCACGCCCAAAATGGTGGCATCTCCGGTATCGAACACCCCAGCAACACAGGAAATCATTAAGGTGGCTAGGGTACCCACAAATAGGGCTTTCCAACCCAAGGCAGAGATGTCGCGGCGACGGGAGGGGATCAATGCGGCAGTCCCACCGACAAAAATACCGACGGAGGCCATGTGAGCAAACCCAGACAGGGCGTAGCTGACAATCAGAATTGTGCGAGGGCTAATGGCCCCCTCTTGGCCCAACTGCCCCAGAAGCTGATAAGAGGGGATGGCGGTTTCTAGTAATCGTCGGCCAATCAGAACGGAGGCTTGCCACAGTTCGGGCCAATCCAAGGAGACTCCTGTTAATACGGTGAGAGGTAAGAAGATGACCCCTGAAATATTGGCTAAGGTGACAATTTGAAAGATGGGACCAACGGGTTCGGGTAAGTTTTCTAACCAACCAAATCCCTGATTCATTAAGTTAACTAAGCCTAAAATTAAGATCAGCACGGCAGCAATTCCGACCGACATTTTTACCCCATCCAAGGCTCCGGCGATCGCCGCATCTAAGGCACTTTGCTTGGCAATCTTTTCTCCCGCAATCGTATCTTCTGGTTCTCCCGGTTCCCCATCGCTAATATCCACCGCCCCTTCTACCGGAATTCCACCTGCGGTCAACGGTACTTCTGTTTCTGGTACCAAAATTTTAGAAAGGACAAAGCAAGCTGGAATCCCAATGATTGAGGCAGAGATTAGGTGGGCCAAAATATTAGGAAATACGGGTTTAAGAAAACTACCGTAGATCGCTAGCACTGATGAGGCCGAGGTGCCAAAGCAACAGGCAAGAATGGCACAAATTTCGCTACGGGTCATTTTAGGTAAGAAGGGTTTGACCACAATCGCAGCTTCAATCCCGACAAAGATATTGGCCGCTCCGCTGAGGGATTCGGCCCCACTCAGGCGCATGGTGGAGTAAAACAGTTTGGCGAAGATATTGGTGATGAATTGAATCAGGCCAATGTTGTAGAGCAGGGCCATTAATCCACCAAAAAAGATGACCGTTGGCAGGGCACGAAATGCAAAGATATAGCCAAGATAGTCTGGGCTGATATCTACTTCTCGTGGATCAGGGACGATGTTATCTCCAAAGACAAAATTTGCGCCGACATCGGCGGCCTTGAACAAGCCATTCAGCAAGTCGCTAAACACTTGAAGTGCGCCTTTGGCACCAGGTACTCGGAAAACGAGTGCTCCCAGAATTAATTGCAAAATGATGCCCCCTAGCATGACCCGCCAAGGAAAATATCGCAGGCGACGGTTTTCGGAAAAGATCCAGGCGATCGCACATAAACCAAACATCCCTGCTAAGGAGATCACATTGAGAATCGGAAGCTCACCCAACACAGTCATACTCTTAATTTAGCCCCCACAGCACCAGTGACAATGAACAACCATTAACCTACCCCATAGTGGCCAGTTTTAGTGATTTTTCGGTTCAAGCCAGCCATTTCTGCCATGGCACAGCCATAAAATATTGAGCCACACCGGGTAAACGACTTTGCCATAACTCCAGAAGTTGTCATAATTTTATGTAAAGACGACTCATCAAGGAATGGAATCTCGTATGGATGCATTTTCGTTGGAACCGCCAGAATGGGTTCAGACTGCGGTCCATGCTCGTGAATTTGGTTGTCCCAATTGTCGTGAAGGTGCGGCTGAAATCGCCCAAGCGGCGTGGATCAATCGGCGATCGCCCGTATACACTCCCGACCAACGGCGTAAGTGGCAAGAGTTCTACCACTGTCGTTGTGGGCAGGCATGGTGGGCGTGGAGTAGCGATCGCCCCCCGTCGGAGTTGAGTCAGCGGTATCGGGAGGGGGAGTGAGTGGGCTCATTCTCCGCCAACTCCATCATCGGTTTGGGGACTTACCTGAATCAGTGATCACCAGGGTAAATGAGCTATCGTTAGCAGCATTAGATGAACTAGCGGAGTCTTTGCTGGATTTTGAGACCATTGATGAGGCGATCGCATGGCTCTTTTCCCAGATTAAACCTTAAGCCAGAAATGGTCGATCCAGAAATGGTATCCTGAGGGCCAGGGCAGTATGAAGTGTATTGAATTGGAATGGCGCGGACTCCCACATTAACGTTTGATCGGGGTACTTTGATTTTGCATCCCCCGCCACGGGGTAAAGATTGGGTGGATTTTGCTACGTGGGATGATCGGGTGGAAAAGTTTCGGATTCCGGCGATTCACTACCGGGAATTGGTGACGCGGCTCCAAGCTGGCAGCGCCAAATTTACTGATAAGGCCAAGGGATTTGGCCCGTTGGAGCTACAGCCGAAGTTGGATCGGCAACCTTACCCTCACCAACAAGAGGCGCTAGATGCTTGGATTGAGGCTGAGCGTCGGGGAGTGGTGGTGTTGCCCACGGCTTCAGGCAAGACCTATTTGGCCCAATTGGCGATGCAGCGCACCCCTCGTAACACATTGATTACGGTACCAACGCTGGATTTGATGCACCAGTGGTATGCCCAATTAGAGGATGCCTTTCCAGGGACAGAAATTGGGCTGTTGGGCGGCGGGTCAAGGGACAAAACGGCAATTTTGGTGGCGACCTATGATAGTGCGGCGATTAATGCGGAACAGTTGGGCGATCGCTACGGTCTCCTGATTTGCGATGAGTGCCATCATTTGCCCAGCGATTTCAATCGAGTCATTGCCGAATATGCCATTGCCCCCTATCGTTTGGGGTTGACCGCGACTCCCGATCGCTCTGATGGACGGCACACGGATCTGGATCATTTGCTGGGGCCGGTGGTTTACCATCGCACCCCAGAGGAACTCGCAGGACAGGCGTTGGCGGATCATCGGGTGGAACAAATTAAGGTGAAATTGTCCCAAGAGGAACGCGATCGCTACGATCGACTGATCCAAACCCGCAATGCTTTTTTGCAGGAAGCCAATATTTGGTTGGGCAGTCTCAAGGGCTGGCAGCAGTTTGTCAAAGCCAGTGCCACCTCTAAAGCCGGACGACGGGCCATGTTGGCTCACCGGGAAGCCAAAGCGATCGCCCTCGGCACCGCAGGTAAACTCAATGTTCTCGCAGACTTGCTTAGCCAGCACTATCCGGCCCAAACGTTGATCTTTACCAACGACAACGCCACAGTTTACCGGATCTCCCAAGATTTTCTGATTCCTGCCATTACTCACCAAACCCCAGTCAAAGAACGCCATGCCATTCTCCAAGCATTCCGCGAAGGCGAGTACCGAGTACTTGTCGCTTCCCACGTGCTCAATGAGGGCGTGGACGTACCTGCCGCCACCATCGCCATCCTGCTATCGGGCACCGGATCAACCCGCGAATATATCCAACGCCTAGGGCGAGTCCTACGCCGAGGCGATGGCAACAAACAAGCGATCCTTTATGAAGTCGTCGCCGAGGAGACTGCTGAAGAAGGAGTGTCCAAACGTCGTCGCCGCGCCCCCAAACGCAAACCCAAAACCGCTCAACTGGAACTGGTCCCCACCCCATCCCCTACCCCGCAATACAAACCCGATTCAGCCAAGCCATCGCTCCCCCGTGTAGCGGAGCCAAAACAGGAGTGGCCCCTCAAGGACAAATGATTAGCCATACTGCTCAATCGTGTGGCTCAATCGTGTGGCTCAATCGTGTGGCCCAATCGTGCAGGACTGTGCTTAATGATTCTTAACCGATTTAGACGGCTTTTGATTAGAGTTAGTAGACAAATATACGGAATCTCCTGTTGCCCCAGCTAGGGCAAGCGGGAATAGTAAGGAAGACAACGCGAACACCCCACTTTTCATTTAGACTCTCTATGTTGTTATGTAACCGTACTGTCAGTTTCAAGTCTCGTGCGTAAATTAGCTCGATTTTTACATTACTACTTCCAACCTATATTGATAGGGTTCTTCTGCCTTTGTGTAGGTGTTGTGGTGGCCAGTACCTTTAATTTTGGGAAGACTTTGGTTGAGACCCAAGCATTGCACTATGCCCAAGCCTACACCCAAACCCTCAAGACCTCTTGGGCGCTGTATCACGATGCGGTGATTCAGCCCCTAGCCAGTCTTGAGGAGGTGACCATCAGTCCCAACTATCAAAGCCTTAGAGGGGCCATTCCAACTCCTGCGACCTACTTACTCGATTTGTCAGAACGACTCCAGATGGATGTTGAGGCCGACCTCCCCCAATTTTTGCTATATAGCGATCATCCTTTCCCCCTGCGAGAACAGAGTCAGGAAACACCTGATGCGTTTCAGAAACGGGCCTTGGCTCATCTGATGGAACATCCAGCCGAACAGTTTTCTGATTGGGAGGTGGTGGATGATAGGAGGACACTAAACTATGCTGAGCCATTGGTCATGGAAGCAAGTTGTGTGGCTTGTCACAATCTCCAACCGGATAGCCCTAAGCAGGATTGGCAAGTGGGGATGGTTGGCGGCATTCTCACGGTGCGCCAGCCCCTGACTAGGATGAACCACCAAATCCACAAAGGCATCCAAAACGTTGGTATTGTGGCTGGATTGTTGGCTGGAGTTGGCATTTTGGGAGGCATGGTGGTTAAATTGGATGATGACTTAGCCAGACAACGCCTCAGAGATGAGGTGAGACAAAAGACGGTTGCCCTAGAACGGTTAGATTTGACCGATGCCCTCACCCATATTGCCAATCGGCGGCAGTGCTTTGAGGCACTCGATAAAGAGTGGCGCAGGGTTTGGCGGCAACATGGACATTTGTCCTTGCTGTTGTGCGATATTGATCACTTCGCTGACTATAACGAACTGTATGGCACTCAGGCTGGAGATGAATGCTTGCAAGCGATCGCCCAAACCATTGAGTATCAGTTAAAGCGAGCAGGAGATGTGGTCGCTCGCATTGGCGATGATGAGTTTTGTGTGATTCTGCCCGAAACAAGCGCGGCTGAAGCCGAGGAAGTTGCCGCCATTGTCATGGACGCGATCCATAACCTTAAAATTGTTCATGCTAAATCTGACGTGAGTCCCTATATTAGTCTTAGCATTGGCATCGCTTCCACGACACCCTCTAAATCTAACCAACCGGAAGATTTGATCAAACTAGCGGAACAAGTGTTACATAAAAATGTAAAACAGCAAGGACGGAACGACTTTGCTGTTAGGTTGCTGTAACTGTGGGGAGTTGGTTGCCCAGCCAAAGTCTTTAACTGGGCAGGGCTTGCACGCCCACCTGTGGAACCTAGGCAACCTGGACCGAGTGAACATGGGGTGCAGGTCTCCGGTTCTAACAAGTGCTGCTTGGAAACCAGGTAGGATTGTCAAATTAGGAACCGCCTGAACAACTGCTCAGGCGGAGTGT
Source organism: Leptolyngbyaceae cyanobacterium (assembly GCA_051439365.1). Taxonomy (GTDB): domain Bacteria; phylum Cyanobacteriota; class Cyanobacteriia; order CAKZMO01; family CAKZMO01; genus JAAHGY01. Next base: position 2,044 of record JBFRWC010000044.1, on the reverse strand, counting down.
GGTGTGAGGAGTGAACGGAAACAAATGTCTCCGCTATATCACTATTGTAGGCGATCATCCGGATTTTTTCAGTATTTCTGTAAAATTTTTTAGCGTACCACTATTCACCCGTTTCAGTCTAGCTTCATGTCATCCTAAATTAGTAAAAATAGGAGGATTAATTCACTTATGGATAAGCTGGAAAGTATACGGGCCTTTACGGAGGTGGTTAACCATAATGGGTTTGCGGCGGCAGGGCGACATCTGGGGCGATCGCGCTCAGTCATCAACAAACTGGTATTGCAATTGGAAGAAGAACTAGGTGTCCCCCTGCTCCAGCGCACCACACGTCGGGTGAGTCCTACAGACGCAGGACGGGCCTATTACGAGCGCTGTCTCAATATTTTGGCAGAGGTGGACGCGGCAGACCAGGCTGTTGCTCAGTTACAGCAAGAACCGAAGGGGACTTTGCGAATTAATGCACCAATGTCCTTTGGCACAATGCATTTGGCTCCGGCGATCGCCACTTTTATGACCCAGTATCCTGACCTGCAAGTACAAATGACCCTAAGCGATCGATTTGTGGACTTAATTGAAGAGGGCTTTGACATTACCCTACGGATTGCCAAACTCAAACCTGAGGACAACTTGATTACCCATGAACTCACCCCCATCAGGCGGATTTTATGTGCGTCCCCTTCCTATCTGGAACAACACGGCATTCCCAAAGAACCTGCCGATCTACACCAGCACACCTGTCTTCAATATGGCTATCTCGCCACCGGACAACATTGGCGACTAACGGGTCCTGACGACACGACCCAATCAGTTTTGGTCCGCTGTCGCTACTATTCCAACAATGGTGAAGTGCTGAGGGAAGCTGCCATCAAGGGGATAGGGATTGCGCTACTGCCGCTGTTTATGTTGCAACCTGCCATCCGTGACGGGGCACTTCAAGTGGTCATGTCAGACTATTGTGCCCCCCCGATCACTGCCTTTTTGGCCTATCCCCCCAGTCGCCACTTGTCGACCAAAATTCAACTCCTTACCGCCTTTTTGCAGGAATGGTTTAGACAACCTACTTGGGAAATTTAGAGCAGTTGTTATTTAGTCAAATCAGCTTCTTAGGTGGGGTAATCCGAATGGGCTTGGGGGGGTTCCCTACTGCACTGGATTTTGCTGATCCGCCACAATATCAGATGGTCAATATCATAATGGCCAGATTCGTATCTGTTGGGTGAGATTAGGTTTGGCTGGGTTAGCTGGAGCAACCGCCCTTCCACGAATCACCGTACTGGAATCGAGTGTAAACAACCCTACAACTGCTGATAGAGGACTATGACAACTGTTCTAGAACAAGGCAACATCAGTATCCATACTGAGAATATTTTCCCCATCATTAAAAAGTGGCTGTATTCCGACCACGAGATTTTCTTGCGCGAGTTAGTCTCCAATGCCGTAGATGCCATCAAAAAAATGGATATGGTGTCTCGTTCTGGAGAGTTTGCAGGGGCGGTGGGCGACCACGAAATCGTCATCAAGGTAGACAAGGACGCGAAGACCCTGTCCGTGTCTGACACAGGCATCGGTATGACCGCTGACGAGGTGAAGAAGTACATCAACCAGGTAGCCTTCTCCAGTGCAGAGGAGTTCGTCGAAAAGTACAAGAGTAGCGGCGACGATGCCATCATCGGTCACTTTGGTTTGGGCTTCTACTCCTCTTTCATGGTGTCCACCAAAGTAGAAATCGATAACTTCTCTTACAAAGAGGGAGCAACGTCGGTTCACTGGAGTTGTGACGGGTCTACTCAGTTTGAACTGAGTGAGTCTAGCCGGAGCGATCGCGGCACCACTATCACCCTGCACCTGATGGACGAGGAAGCGGAGTACTTAGAGCAGGCCCGCATTCGCCAGTTGATTCGCACCTACTGCGACTTCATGCCCGTGCCCATCAAGATGGAAGCGGTGACAACGCCCACTCCAGTCACAACAGAAGACGGTGAAGAGAAACCTGCGGAACCGGAAACTCCGGTCGTGACCTTCGAGCAGGTCAACAAACAGATCG
>JBFRWC010000043.1:0-6117 GCA_051439365.1 Leptolyngbyaceae cyanobacterium | reverse complement strand
AATTCATTTTATTTTTTTTTTTCATTTTTTTTGGGGTGTCTCACCCCCCCCGGGGGGGGGTAACCCCCACCAAAATACGCAAACTAAAATAGTTTTAGCTTATCGACTGTAGCGAATATCGGATAATTGCTGATGTTGGAAACACTAAAAGCAGCCGAGGCGAGTGGAAATACCACCACCGCCAGCACCCTGAATCTGGCTTGCGACCACTGTTCCATCCCTGGGCCTTAAGGATGGAACAGTCCTGCTGGGCCAGATAGTCATGAGTCGGCGGGGTTGATGACCAGCGATTCGCTAACGAGGGATTCGGCAAACAAGGGATCGGTGAATGCTTGGGTATCCCACGGCACTTGGCCATAGGTGACAAAAAAACGCTCAATCGTACTAAGGGCGCGATCGCAACCGTGATAAGCCAACGCTGACATCCGGGAGTGCGGCACAAACAAGGTGGCAGCAATGTGAATGGCCCATGCCTGAGTCTGTCTTTGGTAAAGGGTTTGGGCTAAACTCAGCAGAGAAGCGGGGGTGCAAGGGCGATCGCCATCCTCAGTGCCACTTGTTGGAATCCCTGATGGTTCAATTGGGGCAACCTGCACAGTTTGAGCACAAGCATAGTGGCAAGCATCCACAAAAAAGACATAGCGACTCGTCGCAATTGAGGCCACTAAGTCTAAGCTCAGCTCAGAAACAGCAATCGTTTTGGCCCACGGCAACTGCCAATTAAAGATGGATTTGGCGACGTAGGGACCGACACCGTCATCCCCACGGTCTTCATTACCGTAACCAATCACCAGAAACTGAGCATCACTAGACTGTTGATGGACCTGATGGTCGAGATCAGCAATAACCACAACCGCACCCTCCTTGCAAAAATAGTACTGAGTCTTGTTGAGTCTTGACTGAATGAGTCTTGCTGAATGAGTCTTGCTGAATGAGTCTTGCTGAATGGTCTTGCTTATTTTTCTAACTTTATACCAATAATAAGAAAATTTTATACAGAAACAAAAAAATAATAGACTTTCTCCAGAATTCTGAAGGAACCCAAAAGGCGATCGCCCCCGCGAAAGTAGAGAAACGTATCAGCCCGGTTAAGCATCTCTCCCGACTCTGATACACTCAACAAGGGGATCTAAATTTTTTCTAAAGATCCGCCACAAACCAAAATTAAGCGTCAACGCAGTGTTGGGAGGACAGAATTAGGTGGAAAGTACTCTCGGTCTAGAAATTATTGAGGTTGTTGAGCAAGCGGCGATCGCCTCAGCCCGTTTGATGGGGAAGGGAGAAAAGAACGAAGCTGATCAAGTTGCAGTGGAAGCCATGCGGAATCGCATGAACCAAGTCCACATGCGGGGCCGGATTGTGATTGGAGAAGGAGAGCGGGACGATGCGCCCATGCTCTTCATCGGTGAAGAGGTCGGCATTTGCACTCGGCCTGATGCCGAAAAGCTCTGCAACCCTGAAGAGTTGATTGAAATTGATATTGCCGTTGACCCCTGCGAAGGCACTAACTTAGTAGCCTATGGTCAAAACGGCTCGATGGCAGTGTTGGCCATTTCCGAAAAGGGCGGTTTGTTTGCGGCCCCTGACTTCTACATGAAGAAATTGGCGGCTCCCCCTGCTGCCCGTGGCAAAGTAGACATCACCAAATCTGCCACTGATAATCTCAAGATTCTAGCTGAGTGTCTCAACCGTTCCATTGAAGAATTGGTTGTGGTCGTCATGGACCGCTCCCGTCACGATGCCTTGATCAAGGAAATTCGGGAAGCTGGCGCACGAGTTCGCCTGATTGCTGACGGTGACGTATCGGCAGCTATCTCCTGTGGCTTCTCTGGGACAAACATCCATGCTCTAATGGGCATTGGTGCAGCTCCTGAAGGGGTGATTTCCGCTGCGGCAATGGAATGCTTGGGGGGGCACTTCCAAGGTCAGTTGATTTACGATCCTGAAATCGTCAAGACTGGGTTGATTGGCGAAAGCAAAGAAAGCAACCTGGCTCGCATGAAGGAAATGGGCATTGATGATCCCGACCGAATTTACAACGCCGATGAGCTGGCTTGTGGTGAAAACCTATTGTTTGCCGCTTGTGGTATCACTCCTGGGACTTTGATGGAAGGAGTTCGCTTCTTCCACGGTGGTGCCCGGACCCAGAGTTTGGTTATTTCCAACCAGTCCAAAACTGCCCGCTTTGTGGATACCATTCACATGCTGGATGGAATTCCTGAGACTGCACTGCACTTCCGTTAAGTTCGGACACTTTAACCATAGAGCTTCTGCCTTAGCAGAGGGTCTATGGAACCCATGTAAATCATGTTGCAGGGTGGGCATTGCCCACCTTTTTTTGTTTAGCTTAGCTCAGTTCAGCAAGGAAATCGTTGGATGGCAACTGCACGCTTTCAGGGAATAGCGATCGCAATTACAGGGGCATCGGGAGCCTTGGGCCAAGCCCTAACCCAGGAATTGGCCCAACAGGGGGCGATTGTTATTGCCCTGACCTCTTCTGATAACGCCGACATCCCTGGTGCCAGTGAGGTGGTTCAGTGGCGCATTGGGGCAGAGGAAAGCTTGCGCGATCGCCTCCAGTCAGTCGATATTCTCATCCTCAATCACGGGGTCAATGTCTATGGCGATCGCACTCCCGCCGCGATACAAACCTCTCTGGACATCAATTCGCTTTCTCACTGGCGCTTAGCTGAACTATTTTTCGAGAGTGCTCTCGCGACTAACCCTGATTCTAAAGAGCTATGGGTCAACACCTCAGAAGCCGAGGTCAGCCCCGCCCTCAGTCCGTTGTACGAAATTTCTAAACGGCTCACCGGACAACTGATTACCCTACGAACTCTAGATGCTCCCTGCGTCGTGCGTAAACTGATTTTAGGACCATTTAAGAGTCGCCTCAATCCTTATGGGGTGATGACTCCAAGATTTGTGGCCAGGGCGATCGCCCAACTTGCCCGTCTCAATTTTCATCTAATTATCGTCACCGTCAATCCCCTCACTTACCTCTTCTTTCCCCTGCAAGAATGGGCACGGATTCTCTATTTTCGGCTATTTTCCCAAGCTTCCCCTCCCACCCATCGATAGCAGCTCAGACCCCCAGCTTCTTCAAGAAGCCGGGGGTCTGGATCTAAGCCACCTCACGGGGCTTTTCAAACACCATAATGTGTTGCGTCGGCAAATCTTCGTTAGTCTTGACCCATTTTAATCCTACAGCCGCTAACTCCCGGCGGGCCTGTTTCTCAGTCATTTTGTGCAACCGCTTAATCATGATGAACGGATTTTCGCCTCGATACTCCACTAGTACTACCCGACCACCGGGACGCAGCGCCTTCACTACCTGCTGCATCACCTCATAGGGATACTCCAGTTCATGATAGACATCCACCATGATGGCTAGATCTACGCTACTTTCCGGGAGCTTGGGGTCATCCACCGTCGCTAAAATTGGCTCTACGTTCTCTAACTGTTGCCCCTCAATCCGCTGTTGCAACAGGGTGATCATTTCTGGTTGGACATCTACCGCGAACACTTTTCCCTGAGGCACCTTAGCCGCCAGTCGGGCACTCAGATATCCCGTTCCCGCCCCAAGGTCTGCAACCACCTGATCCGGTTGAAGGTCGAGATTGGCGATGAGCAGATGAGGTTTCTCTGACTGCAATCGACTGGGACGCTCTAACCAAGCCGCTCCCCGATATCCCATCACTTGGGCAATTTCCCGGCCCATGTACACCTTGCCAATGCCATCCGCACTGGGGCGATCGCGATCGCGGTAAGGAGAATCAAGCCCCCTTGAAGTCACTGCTGCCAAAACAGGCTCCTCGATCTGAGTCGCAAACCCTATTGGCTCTGGAGGAAAAGCACTGGTGCTACTCCAGAGCAAGGGATCACATCTCCCAGGTGCCCCTAACATCGTCATTCCCAAAATTCCGGCAATCCCCAAACAAAGAAGCACGGAACCACAAGAGGCCAGCCCATGGAATAAACGCCCCATCCGGACAGTTTTAAAAAAAGAACACAAGCCATGACGTTGTGAATCGTAGAACATAGGGTATCCTAGATGCTAATGAGGGACAATTTGTTACAGAGTGCAGTTATTACATTAACCTGTACAGTTGCCCTTTGACAGAGGTGCGCAGCGGTACAGATTGCTTCTGCGATTGATCTTTAATCTATAGTGAAAAGCTGAGTAAAGCGGCTATTTGTCGGTGGTAAGAGGCATATGGTACGGACATTGGATGACATCACAAGACAGGCTCAACAAGGAAGTGTGGCCGCGATCATTCAAGTCCTCAACGCTGATTTAGCGGAATCAGGCGTTCGCGCTAGGGCCGTGTTATCCCAAGGAATATTACAACTGCTTTGTGAAGCCGATAATTCTAATAAGCTGAATCAAACGACCCTCGTTGAGCAGTTACAGGCGAAGCTGAATGCCATTCAGCCCCGTTACGTCCGACGGGTTCGTGTCAACACTCGTCTCGTGAGTGAACAGCAACTCCTCTGGTTGGATGAAATTGAGCGAGACCCCGATGGCCAACTCCTATGGACGGCTGAATTTAGTATTCAGCGGCCTCATCTCACCCAACAACTTCGGAATACCTGGAGCAATTGGCAAGGGCGCAATAGTGCGTCAGGCGGTGTCCTTGCTGATACGGCCCAACGGGAGCGACGTAAGCGCCGCCTCTGGCAAGCTACCATTGGCAGTAGTGGCTTGATTTTATTTCTGGGGATAGCCGGATGGGTTGCCTATGATTTCTTTAACCTAGGGCAACGCCCCCAAGCAACGACGATCGCCCCAGAAGCGGATGGTAGCACGCTCCCAGTTGTGGACTCGCTCTCCAACCCAGCTAATCCTGACCCAGATGATCCGAATCCAGCCAGTTCTAATCCAGCCAATGCAGACGAAAATCCGGAGTCTGAGTCAATGGTTGCCTCCAATATCCCCGCAGCCACAGACCCAGACAATCCACAACCTGTTTCCACGACTGGATCTCAGCCAAGTGACACCCAGACCAATCCTGCCCAGCCTGATCCGTTTGTGCTAGCAGTGCGGATTGCTGAACAATCCGTTGTCGGGGGTCAAGTTGCGACCACTGCCGATGAATGGCTAGAATTGGCAACCCAGTGGCAGCGAGCCTCTGAATTGATGAACAGTGTGCCAGCCGAGGATGACCGCTACGCGATCGCCCAAGATCGCACCACCGTTTATTTGCAAAACAGTGTGGATTCCCGTAAGCAAGCGGAGTTGGCTCGGCAAAGACAAGACGAACAACCAGCTCAACCGCTATAGTTAGAGAGCGACTGTCGATAGCAACAGGTAGCAACGGGTATCGGCGGCAACATAATTCCTTGAGTGCCAAGATATTTTACAATTTGTATAGTTGTCATAGACAATATTAATTGATGTCAAATGTTGGTTAGGATTGAATGTTGGTTAGATTGAATGTTGGTGAGCGCTAAACATTGACTCATGCTGCCTGGATCCCGATGTGGGATGTGGGGGTAGGTCGCGATCGCAAACACTCCGAATCCAATGCTCATTAGCCTCAGAGACACTCCCAGTTCCAGTGACCGAACGAGTAGAGAAGATTGCTAACCCTAGCAATCCGGCTCTACCCGCTAGGTTGCCGGAATCTCGGAATCTATAGTTAACCGTGATCAGTCACGATGATGTAGCCATTAAGTTAGAGAAGCAACAATGAAAGACCTCGCTCGTTATCGAAATATCGGTATCTTCGCCCACGTGGACGCGGGCAAAACCACAACAACGGAACGGATTCTGAAGTTAACCGGAAAGATCCATAAAATCGGTGAGGTTCACGAAGGGGCAGCAACCACCGATTTCATGGAGCAAGAGCAAGAGCGGGGCATTACGATTCAGTCAGCCGCCACTTCTTGTTTTTGGAACGATCACCAACTCAACATCATCGATACCCCAGGACACGTTGACTTCACGATTGAAGTATACCGCTCCTTGAAAGTGCTAGATGGTGGTGTCGGTGTATTTTGTGGATCGGGTGGTGTAGAACCACAATCCGAAACCAACTGGCGCTACGCCAATGATTCCAAAGTGTCTCGCATTATCTATGTCAACAAGCTAGACCGGACAGGGGCCGATTTCTA
>JBFRWC010000042.1:0-6751 GCA_051439365.1 Leptolyngbyaceae cyanobacterium | reverse complement strand
CCTGACCCAAGGCAGGGACAAGGTTTTAGGCAGTTTTGTCAGTCAATCAGGAACATACCACCGTAGGGTGCTGTTAGCGTCAGCGTAACGCACCGCAAATTGGTAATTTCATTGCAAAAAATCGCCTTAGCACCCTCATCAAACTCAGCTAGATCAGTTAGGCAGGTTAAAGAACAACCAACCTTGTTAGGTTGGTTGCAGTAGCCCTGTGGTGGTCGTCAATGCTAGAACACCAGATCTACACCGTAACTACAGGTTTTAATTCCAGCATCTCCATTAGTCGTTGCAGATCAAAATACTGGGCCATCAATTCTTGAATGCATTGCACTTTAATGGCTTCCCGAAACCGCACTTGACCAAAGGCTTGATCAATAATTTCTACGGTGGTCAAGGTGTCAAGATCTACTGATAATACGGGAATTTCCAAATCTTCAGCCCGATGGCGTACGGTTTCCATGGGAGGTAATTGGCCCGTGAGAATCAAGCAGTGAGTGGAGGTTTCTAGGGCAGCAAGTTGGAGATCGGTGCGATCGCCCCCCGTTACCACGGCCATATTGTGGGCTTTGCGGAAATATTTGAGCGCCGAGTTGACGTTCATCGCCCCAATTTTGAGGCTTTCCACCATCAACTCCATCCGGTCGGGGCAACAAATTACCTCTGCATCCAGTTTGCGCACCAACTCACCTACGCTGACGCTTCTGAGCACGTCGTTCCTAGGCAATAGCCCCAGGACCGGAATCTGCTGGTTTTCCAAAAAGGGCTTGACATCCGCATTCACCCGTTCCCATTCATCTTCAGGAATGTCGTTAATCAAAACCCCAAGGAGGCGATCGCCCAACTGACGCTTGGCCTCTAAAATCGAATCCACCACTAAAGGCGAATGATATCGAGCCACCAACAGGGTCTTCGCATCCAAAGTTTGGGCAATTTGCAACAGCGATAGCCCAAATAACTGCCCCGCTGACAAGGTGTCCGGTCCTTCTAGCAAAACTAGATCGCTATCCGTAAACTCCAAATAATGACTCAGTTGGGCACGATAGTCAGCTGTCATTTGACCCGCCATATATTGGCGAATGGTTGGTGCATCCAAGGTCAATACCGTGGGACGGATTTGGCCATCTGCAAGCTGGAGTGTCTCTGCAACAAATTTCACATCATCATCGGATTGCTGCTCTAATTCACTCTCGCTGCCTTCAAGGGGCTTGCCATAGGCAATCGCTAACCCCTGGTTAATGCACTGGAGACCGACCCCCAAAATGGCGGCAGACTTACCACTGTACGTCTCAGCAGACCCAACTAATAAGTGCTTTGACTGTGACACGCTCCTACCTCTTCCCCTAAAACAACAACAAACAAATCGGTCGGGTATGGACTTTAAGCGGATAGCGAGGACATTGATGCCCGACTACGGTTAATCTCGTCTCACCTTGGAATAAAACCCACATTTCTACCGTTCCTTATTCTAAGGGGAAGAGGGTAGAGGTGCTGACTTCATTCAAACAATCTGAGACAACCGAGGGTAAAATCTGACCTATCAAAAACCCTGGTCAACACACCGTTGCCAGGGTCACGCGCCAATTACATATTTTTGCCACTCCGCATGGAGACCGCTTTTGATATGCTTTCTCACTTCAAAGTAAAGACTGCTGTGAGGCTTACGGGGCTGTTGCCTCAGAGGCATTTCAGCTTCCCGTGGGGTCCGGTTGCCCTTGTGGACATTACAGCGCACACAAGCCGTCACCACGTTATCCCAGGTATCGCCACCACCACGAGAGCGAGGAACCACATGATCCAGCGTTAGTTCATCTCCCGAATAGCCACAGTATTGACAAGAGTGCCCATCACGATGCAAGATGTTTCGGCGGGTTAGTGGGATATCTTTGTAAGGGACACGGATATATTGCCGCAGACGAATAACGGTTGGGAGTGGAACATTGGGATAAACAAACCGACCATTGTGTTCCACCTGTTCAGCTTTTTCCTTGATGAGCAGAACAATAGCCCGACGCCAACTAGTGATATTGAGCGGCTCGTACGAGGCGTTAAGCACTAAAACTTTGCCCATGATGTTGCCCTAGACTTTTTTATTAAGCCTAGCACAACCGCACCAACCCTTGGCGGTACCTGTGAGCGATTTCCCCACAAACCTGGGTGAGATTGTCACCATTTCTGGACAGACAGGAACGATCACCCAGCAGAACTATTGCCCAATAGAACTATTGCCCAATAGAACTAAATTCCCCAACAAGACTTGTTATGTAGGCAAACTACGCAAATATATTACGCAACAGATGCCCTGACATCACCGGGGTGAGTGTCCTCAGAATCGGTATCATCGGCAAAGTCTAAACGGAGCAGGGATTTGTAAAGACGACTCAGTTGTTCGGCAACGCCTCGCCAACTAAAACAGGCTTCGACGCGCTGTCGAGCGGATTGACCCAATTTGGTCTGCCAACCGGGGTCGTCTAAGATTTGGTCGATGGCGACGGCAAATTCGGCGACGTTTTGGGGCGGCACTAGCAGGCCAGTGATATTGGGTTGGATGGTGAATTGAAGTCCGCCGACCTGACTGGCCACAACAGGGGTGCCACTGGCCATCGATTCGATCGCCACCAAGCCGAACGGTTCATAATGGCTGGGCAAAACGGTCATATTTGCGGCAGCGTAGTACAACGGCAAATCCTCGTCGCTAATGCGCCCTGGAAACTGAACGATGTCTGTTAGATTGAGGTCAGCGACTAGAGTCTCAATCCGCTGCCGTTCATCCCCATCGCTATGACCGGGACGACTGCCGCCGCCAATGAGTAACTGCAATTTGGAACTGTGACGGTGTTTGGATTGTCCTACGGCTCGAACCAAGGTTTCGATGCCTTTACGACGGTCAAAACGACCCACATAAAACACAATCTGGGCCTCTAGGTTAATGTCTAGCTTTTGCCGTGCGGTGATCTGATCAATAGAGCCAAATCGTCCGGTATCTGTGCCACAAGGAATGACATCAATGTTGCCGTGACTAGAGACAAGCGATCGCATATGCTCTTGTTCCTGAGGACTCGTGGCCACAATCTGCTCAGCCGTCTCCATACACCGTTTCTCGACAGCTAGCCGAATCTCACCAACCGTCGGAACCGTAGCCATTGTCTGATATTTCACCGCTCCCAGGGAATGGTAGGTATGCACCTGCTGCAACTGGGGCAGACGTTGTTTTAGCTCCATGCCCACCCACGCTGACAGCCAATAGTTGGTATGGATTAAATCATAAGTAATCCCTTGGGTGTCCTGAAAGAGGAGAAATGCCTCCACAAAGGTTGGCAAATAGCCAAAAATCTCATTTCTAGGAATGAACTTAGCTGGACCTGCCGCCAGCCGAATTGTCCGACAGCGTGAAGTATGCAGCACGATCGATCCCTGGCCATCACTGGTCCGGCGAGTAAACAAGTCAACTTGCCAACCCAACCGTGCCAGCGCCTCCCCGACGTGGCGGACATAAACGTTTTGTCCCCCAGCCTCTTCTTTACCGATATCGATTGCCGGATCGCCATGAACCGAAATAAGGGCAATATGCGGATAATGCTGATTAACCATGTTTGACTGGGGTTGACCTAAGAAAGTTGATCAAGGAAATGGACACTTTATATCTACAGTTAAGCAAAACACCTCCTGGCTTCAAAGAAGACGACACAGATACAGGTATTGATACAAAGCTTAGCAAATTTATACAAGTCGCAAGAATAGCTTTGTGAATTTCTAAGGTGCAGTTCACAAAGATGGGTTTGTGAACCAATCATAGTTCTGTCTCAGGGACAACTGTCTTAGGGACAAAGAAATGTAGCGTTTTCAACCAGCACGGTAGCGCTAAGTGCCTAAATGTGTCCGTCTTTTCTGTCCGTCTTTATCTATATACAGTGGTGGGATATGTCCTTTCACTTTACTAACATGAGTCAGTAAGGCAATAACTTTAATTAAAGCAAGTCTTTAGATTTTATAGAGATTGCATCGATCAGTACAATGAGTGAGACGGGTGGCATCATTGCGGGTTGGTTTTGCAGGTCGAAATTAGTGGCTTAAGTATGGCACAGGTGTCAACTTTATTGCTATGATAATGGTCTACCATCTTGGAGAGGTGGCTGAGTGGTTGAAAGCGGCAGATTGCTAATCTGTTGATAGGTACGTAAGGCCTATCCGGGGGTTCGAATCCCCCCCTCTCCGTTCCTTACACCTTTTACTTAAGTCTCTAGATTTCTGGGGTCGAGAGCATCCCTCAATCCATCACCGAGTAAATTGAAGCTCAAGACTGTCAGGACAATGAGTAGGGCGGGTGCCCACACCAGCCATGGCTGGAGAACCATAACCGATGCATTAGTGGCTAATGAGAGCATATTGCCCCAGGATGGATCAGGCTGTTGAATCCCCAGACCAATTAAGCTCAAGACAGCTTCAGCCAAGACAAATCTAGGGACTGCTAGGGTCGAAGAAATAATCACGTAGGTTGCTGTTTGGGGCAGGATATGACGAATGATGGTGTAGAGATGTCCCCCTCCCATCGCACGGGAAGCTTGCACAAACGAGCGTTGCTTAATGGACAAGACTTGGCCTCGAATCACCCGCGCTAAGCCGGTCCAGCGCACAAACGACGTAATCACCACGATGAGAAGGAATCGCTGAGAACTACTCAAGTTAAGTTGGCGTAATACGGCGGCCAAAGCAATCAGCAAATACATACTGGGGATGGTCATGATCACTTCGATCAAAAACATCGCGATGGCATCAATGACACCACCAAAATATCCCGCAATCCCGCCGACTAGCATGCCGAGGGGAAATGAAATGGCAATCCCCACTAACCCAATGCTAAGGCTGATGCGACTCCCGTAGACTAACCGACTAAATTGGTCACGGGCTTGCTCGTCGGTACCTAACAGGTTGAGGTACGCCCCACTGGCCGTGCCAAAGAGGTGAAGGTTGGCCTTAATCCCTGGGAATAGGATAATCTCCTGTGCTCCAGGTGAGTCTCCCTGGAAGTTAGGGGGGAGGGGCACGATCAGCCGAAGCAGATAGTATTCGGATCCTTTAACAAACAGTCGAATGGGTGAGGGTTGGCTGGTGTCAACGCTAAGATCCCGTTTTCCGGTCTCTAGAGAAACCGGACCTTGGGTGGTTGGATAAACAAAGGGGCCAGACAATTGGCCATCGGGCGATCGCCAATGAATCGCAGTCGGGGGCAACAAAGCTCCATCGACTTGAGGTTCATAGGGATCGTAGGGGGCAACAAATTCGGCGGCGATCGCCACCAAATAAAAAATCCCTAAGATGATCGCCCCTAATCGAGCCAGTGGATTCCGTTTTAACTTCTGCCACCAATCCATGTTTGTCACCAATCCGTCGTTTACTTAGGATCAAGGATTGAAATTGAACAAGACCTAAGTTTGTTGGGGAGAGTTCGACAGAGCCGCGCCCCCCAACAAACTTTTACATTTTATTCAATTCCCATTCCTTAGCTTGAGTTTACCTAGCTTGACAACGTTCGGCGACGAGTCACCATGCGATACGCCTCAATGATGTCCTGCTCCTGCCAGTTGTTGAAGTTATCAATTCCAACCCCACACTCAAAGCCAGAGTTGACCTCTTTGGCATCTTCCTTCATCCGTTTCAGGGAATCTAGATTGCCCGTGAAGACCACTTCGCCACCACGCAAGACGCGAATATTACAATTACGGACAATCTTGCCCGATTGGATATAGCATCCCGCTACGGCACCACGACCCACAGGGAAGACAGCCCGAACTTCCGCCTGCCCCAACGATTCCTCGACCAGCTCTGGATCGAGCAGACCTTCCATCGCCCCTTCGATATCTTCTAAGAGCTTGTAGATGATGTCGTAATCGCGGATATCGACATCGGCAGCATCGGCAGCTTGACGAGCACCGCTAGCCAGGGTGGTATTGAACCCAATGACCACGGCCCCACTAGCCGCCGCCAGATCCACATCAGTTTCACTGATCTCTCCAGGTGCCGCCAGCAACACTCGAATTTGCACCTCTTTCTGAGGTAGCTGTTGCAAAGAGGCGAGAATCGCTTCCACTGACCCCTGCACATCCGCCTTCAAAATCAAGTTCAGCTCCTTCAGGTCCCCTTCTTGAGCTTGGGCAGAAATAGTGTTCAGACTCACCCGGCGGGAGGCCATTGCCTGCTGGAGACGAGATAAGCGCTGCTCATCCGAACGGCTATCGGCCACGGAGCGGGCTTCTTTCTCCTCAATGAACACTTCAAATTCATCCCCAGCGGCTGGGACATCACTCAACCCCAAAACCTCGGCGGCAAAGGATGGCGTGGCCTCTTTCACCCGCTGGCCTTGATCATCAATCATGGCCCGAACCTTCCCAAAGACGGAGCCAGCCACTAGACAATCTCCGACTCGCAACGTTCCGTTCTGAATCAATAAGGTAGCGACTGGACCACGGGCCTTGTCCAAATTGGCCTCAATCACGGTACCACGGGCAGGGCGGTTGGGATTCGCATTTAGATCCTCAACTTCGGACACCAACAGGAGCATCTCTAGCAACGCATCCAAGTTATAACCATTCAGTGCGCTCACGGGTACCATAATGGTTTCACCACCCCATTCCTCTGGCACTAGGTTGTGTTCAGTCAACTCCTGTTTCACCCGATCGGGCTGGGCTTCTTCCTTATCGATTTTGTTGATAGCAACCACAATGGGAACCTCAGCCGCCTGAGCATGTTTGATTCTGTC
>JBFRWC010000041.1:0-2977 GCA_051439365.1 Leptolyngbyaceae cyanobacterium | reverse complement strand
GCGGATGTCGTAACAGGCAATCCACGGTGCGGTCCGGCAGAGTGTACATAATCGTCCGTATAGCCAAATGGGAGCCGGTCCAAAAATAATGACTTCCCGATTGAGGTCTAGGTTTTGAGGGAGTTTTACCTGGGCCATCTCTTGGGGGGTAATCTGTTTTTGAGGCTGGGCGAAATCAATGGTGAGGGTCTGACATTGCCCTTGGGCTGTTGTCAGGAGAATAACATCAAGTTGGATGGTTGTTGGGTGCTGATCCATTGTCATGCTGGAGGGGGGGAGGGCTGAATATCTAAGATAGTGCCTACAGCGACGGCTACGGCATGGGTGGCCACCACCACCGCGCCCAGTCGGGGATCGTAACAGGCCACCCAGGCGGCAGGGTGACATTCGTGGACCAGGTAGCCGTATAGCCAAATGGGCGCTTTGCCTTCGATCACCACTCCCTGCCGCCAGTTAATGCCGTCTGGAAGAGCCAGTTCTTTGAGGGTATCGGCCTCAATTAGCCCTGTTGGGTCAGTTATACGGATGTGGAGCCATTGGAAGGATGGAGTTTCTGTTCCAGAATGCGGGGTTAGGGTGAGGTCGATCGTAGTCATGAGGTAACTTGGTGAGTTGGTGAGGGTGGTGGATAGTGTGGGGGTGGCTGATGATGGGCCTAGCCTAGCTTGTGTTGGAAGAGATGATTTCCAGGGTAAGGCATAGTAGAACCAGATCCGATTCAGTTCTACACTATGGTAAATGTTGGTGATACAGTAAATTCGCCCAAAATGAGCCAGACAATTTGGCAGGATGCCCCGACAATTCCGTTGCTTCAGTGGTTGGTGCGCGGGTCTCTCCAGCAGCATTTGCCCCAGGCGGTGCGGTTGTGGGTGTGGCTGCATTTGCTCTATGGCGCTCCTGTGGTGCGTTTATCGTTGCCGGATCCCTTTACCTATGCCGATTGGCGTGATGCTTTCTTTCGGGATAGGCATCCCACGGGGGAAGCGAAGCCACCACTTCATTCTCTCCAGTGCCCCTGTGCGAAAACGATGGCGGCGTGGTTGTTTGCTCCATCGCTCACCACGACCCAACCGGACTGGGAGAGTTATCAGGTTAACCCTACGCATACTGCAGTGTTGCAGAGCGCGATCGCCCAATTCCAGCAAGATTTGAACCAGCACCATGCGCTCCCCAAGAACATCGAAACGGTTTTGCACCGTCAACGGTTGTTTGGGGTGACGCGGCGAACCCTGGCGAATGATTTGCAGATATTGACGGAGATCCATTGGCTGCGACGGGTAGACAAAGCCTTTCAGCGGGTGGAGGAGTGGCCCAATCGTCCGATGGTTAGCCCAACTGATACCGCTGTGCCGAGCTTAATGGCCCGCGATCTGGCGTTTTTGGCTCAGCCGGATTTAGCGGCGATCGCGGATAGTCTCTCCAGCGATATCCAAGGCGAACGTCGGTTTTTTGTTCATGTCGATTACGTGGTGGCCCAACCGTGGATTGATCGGGTGGATGAATGGCAGGCTCAATTACGTTTGCTGTGGCAACAATCTCCGGTTCCACCGCTCAAAGTTCGCTATCGAAGGGCGGGGGCAACTAAAACGACCACTCTTGTCCTCTATCCGGTGTGTATCTACTACTATCGCCGTGGTCCGTACTTGTGTGGTTATGGCCAAATCCCTGGAAAGGACTGTGATGAGTTGGGGTGGCGCAATTATCGGTTGGACCGGATTCAGGCGATTGAACCGTTAGATTGGGGCGATCCTAAGGTGCCACCGCCATTGAGTGAGGTATTTCGGGCGAAGACGCTCCCCTCCCCTGAAACGATCCAAGTTCGGATGGCTGAGGCGTGGGGCTTTGATTATTATCAACCTGCCCAAACGCTTCTGCTCAGATTTGATCAGGGATGGGACCGCAAATATATCCGCAATAGTCTTCGGCATGAGACGTTTCAGCCGATTGAGTATGGGGCGATCGCTCCCCTGATCCACACAGAACTCACAGGGAAAGAGCAGCAAAGGACCCTGAAACTATGGCGATCGCGTTCGTCTGAAGATGCCTACTACCAAGCGGTGTATCGCCAGGATGATCCCAATGTTCATCAACGGTTACGGGCGTGGCGACCTCATGTGGAGGTCCTGCTGCCTTGGGCACTACGGCAGCAGATGCGACGGGAAATTCGGCAAGAAGCTGCTTTTTATGAGATTGAGGATGACAAGTGATGGTGAGTGACGAGGAGACGATAGGGGCTACCCTGATTACGCCGCGATTTGAGCAAGCATTGGTGGTGGCTACCCAGCTTCACGGCCAGCAGCGCCGCAAAGTCAACGATGTCCCTTACATTTCTCATTTGTTGGGGGTCGCCGCGTTGGTGTTGGAGGATGGAGGAACGGAAGCAGAGGCGATCGCCGCTTTGCTGCATGATGTGGTGGAGGATCAAGGCGGAGCAGTGGCTCGGTTCAGTCTTCTCTCACAGTTTGGTGCGCCCGTGGTGGCCATTGTGGATGGTTGTACCGCACCGGAGCAACCGTCAGGCGAATCGTGGCGGTCCCATAAATTGAGATATTTGGAGCAAGTACAGCAAGCGTCACCAAGTGTACACCGGGTGGTGCTGGCGGATAAGCTGCATAATGGGCGATCGCTGTTGGTGAATTGGGATCAATTTGGTTCAGGGATGTGGCGTTGTTTTAGAGGAAAACCAGCCGATATTCTGTGGTTTTATCAACAGTGTGTCGAGCGGTTTGCAAGGGTGAAACCTGGGTGGATGCTTAATGAGTTAAGCCATGTTGTCACTCGGTTGGAATGGGTGGTTTCCCAACAGGGATAGGGTTTTATTCTGATTTCAGGGCTTTGCGGGCTAGCTTCGCGTAGGTTTTGACGGTTTCATAGGGCATCTCTAAATCAGTGGCAATGGTCTGCAATGACTCTCCTGTCTCTCGTCGGGCTAGGATGGTAGCCCAGGTTTCGGCGGTATGGGTGGCGCGATCGCCCC
>JBFRWC010000040.1:0-4046 GCA_051439365.1 Leptolyngbyaceae cyanobacterium | reverse complement strand
TTTGCCTGATGCTAGCTTTGCGGGTCAGCAGGAAACTTACCTCAACGTTCATGGGGTCAAGCATGTGCTGGACGCCTGCCATAAGTGCTTTGCCTCCATCTTTACCGACCGAGCCATTTCATATCGCACCAGCCGGGGATTTAGTCACTTTGATGTCGCCCTATCGGTTGGGGTGCAGAACATGGTGCGCTCCGATTTGGCGGCATCCGGCGTGATGTTTTCCATTGATACGGAAAGCGGGTTCAAAAATGCTGCTCTGATTACTGCCGCCTATGGCTTAGGCGAAAATGTGGTGCAGGGAGCGGTTAACCCCGATGAGTTCTTTGTGTTCAAACCGACGCTCCAGCAGGGGCATGTTCCCATCATCAGTAAACGGTTGGGCAGCAAGGAAATCAAAATGGTGTATGACTTGGGCGGTTCCAAGTTAACCAAAAACGTGTCCGTGAGCGATGAGCAACGCAATCAATTTTCCATCACCAATGATGAGGTGATTCGCCTAGCAAAATGGGCCTGCATCATTGAGGACCACTATTCCCAAGCCCGTGGTCAGTACACGCCGATGGACATTGAGTGGGCCAAGGATGGGGAAACGGGCGAGTTGTTTATTGTGCAGGCTCGTCCTGAAACAGTCCAGTCGCAAAAGTCTTCTAATGTATTGCGGACCTATCGGCTCAAGCATGAGGAGTCGGATGCCCCGCTAGAACCATTAACCACTGGACGGGCTGTGGGCGATCGCATTGGTCAAGGCAATGCCAGAGTTATCATGGATGTGACGCGATTGACTGATTTCCAAGCGGGTGAAGTCCTAGTCACCAACAAAACCGACCCGGATTGGGAACCGATTATGAAAAAGGCCAGTGCTATCGTCACCAACCAGGGTGGCCGCACCTGCCACGCTGCGATTATTGCCAGGGAAATGGGCATTCCCGCCATTGTTGGTTGTGGTAACGCCACGGAAGTTCTAACTACGGGACTACCAATTACAGTGTCCTGTGCCGAAGGGGAAGACGGTTTTGTTTATCCCGGCATTATCCCCACTGAGGTGACGGAAACTACCTTAGATGAATTGCCGCCTACCACCACCCAGATTTTGATGAATGTGGGCAATCCCGATGAGGCTCTGCGGTTGGCTGCGATTCCTTGTGATGGTGTCGGCTTAGCTCGGCTGGAGTTTATCATTGCCAACCACATCAAAGCCCATCCCCTAGCCCTGCTCAACTTTGATCAGTTACCGGATGGCTCCGATAAAGAGGCGATCGCCACTCTCACCGCTGGCTATGACCACAAACCCGACTTTTTCATCGACAAGCTAGCGCAGGGAGTAGGGATGATTGCCGCTGCCTTCTATCCCAAACCTGTGGTGGTGCGGATGTCCGATTTCAAGAGCAACGAATATGCCAACCTGCTAGGGGGTAAAACGTTCGAGCCTGTTGAAGAAAACCCGATGATTGGCTGGCGCGGTGCATCCCGCTACTACGATCCCAACTATCGCATGGCCTTTGCCCTGGAATGTCAGGCATTGAAGCGGGTACGGGATGAAATGGGTTTGGTCAATCTCATTCCTATGATTCCTTTCTGCCGGACTCCCGATGAAGGGCGGCAAGTGCTGGCCGAACTGGAACGTCATGGCTTAAAGCGCGGTGAAAATGGTCTACAGGTCTACGTTATGTGTGAGGTGCCCAGCAACGTGATTTTGGCCGATGAATTTAGCCAAATTTTTGATGGTTTCTCCATTGGCTCGAATGACCTCACCCAGCTCACCCTGGGGCTAGACCGGGATTCCGCTTTAGTTGCCCACATTTTCGATGAACGCAACGACGCGGTTAAGTCGATGGTGCGTCAGGTGATCACTAAAGCCAAAGCCAACAGCCGTAAAATTGGCATCTGCGGTCAGGCTCCCAGTGACTATCCTGAGTTTGCTGAGTTCTTGGTTGAGCAGGGCATTGATTCCATTAGTCTCAACCCTGACTCGGTAATCAAAACCCACTTGGCGATCGCCGCCGTTGAAGCCAAACTCCAGGGCTAATCGAAGTGGTATCTGCTGGGGTGAACTATCCAGGGTTCACCCCAGCAATTTCTCTGTACTCCTGATTCCTATGTCTGGTATAAAATACAGTTAGCACAAGCACTCAATCCACGCCCGTTTACAGGTCTAATCCCCAAACTCCAGACCCTAACCAATCAGAGTCATGCTACCCCTCAGTCGTTACCCGTCTTATATTCCCGATCATCCTTTGGCTACAGCCCACACGAAAGGGCGAGTTCATGCCATCACCACCGAACGCACCAACGAGGGTACAGGGATTCAGTATATGGTTTTTACCCAAGGTTGTCCCCTGCGGTGTCTTTATTGCAATAACCTGGACTGCCGAGAGATTTGTGGCGGAGAAACCAAATCTATAGATGAAATCATGACTGATATTCATCGCTATCAGCCAGATATTCAATCACCGGGTAGTGGCGTTGTGGTTACGGGTGGAGAACCTTTATTGCAGCCTGAATTTACTACCGAGCTATTATTTCAATGTCAACACCTTGGCATCCATACCACCCTGGATACGTCTGGATATTCCAATTTGCACAGTGCCAAACACGTCGTGCAAAATGCTGACATAGTATTGTTAGATATCAAGTCCTTTGATCCTGTTATTTACAGTCGCGTCACCAGCGTTTCTTTGGAACCCACATTGCAGTTAGCTCAATATTTGAACAACATTAATAAGCCAACCTGGATTCGATTTGTGGTGGTTCCTGGATTGACTGATCCCGAAGATAATGTGGATGATTTAGCCCAGTTTATTGCTCCATTTAAGAACGTGGAAAGGGTTGAGGTAATACCGTTCCAGCAGATGGAAGCCTCTAAATGGGCTGCATTGGGGCATGGGTATACTTTGAGTAATACGCCCACTCCAGATGATGCCCTAATGGAGCGAGTACGCCAGCAGTTTCGACGTCGAGGGTTGGTGGTTGTTTAGTTCCAACCTAATTTGTTCTAAGCGCTGAGTTCCTTACTGTCGGCTTTGATGGTGTACGACGTTTCGCCCCCAAGCATCACACTCTGCCCAACGAGGAATAATCTCATGGTCACGATTAAGACTGCCAATCTCCAGGATCTGGAACAGTTGATTGCTCGTGTTCAAGCTGCTCAAGCCATCTATGCTAACTTTAGTCAGCAGCAAGTAGACAAGATTTTTAAACAGGCGGCGATCGCTGCCAACAATGCCCGAATTCCCTTAGCCAAACATGCGGTTTCTGAAACAGGCATGGGAGTGATTGAAGACAAGGTAATCAAAAATCACTTCGCCTCGGAATACATCTACAACAAGTACAAAAACGAGAAGACCTGCGGGGTCGTCTCATCGGATCTGCACTACGGTATCCAGAAAGTTGCCGAACCCCTGGGGGTAATCGCAGGGATCATACCGACGACGAATCCCACCTCCACCGCTGTATTTAAGGCGTTGCTGTGTCTCAAGACTCGCAACGCCCTTATTGTATCGCCCCATCCTCGTGCCAAGGGCTGTACAATTGCGGCGGCACGGGTGGTACTAGAGGCAGCAGTCAAGGCCGGGGCTCCAGAGGACATCATTGGCTGGATTGATGAACCCACGGTGGAACTGTCCCAAGCATTGATGCAGCATGAGGCCACCAAGCTGATTTTGGCCACAGGTGGCCCCAGCATGGTGAAGGCGGCCTATTCCTCAGGCCATCCCTCCCTCGGTGTGGGTGCCGGAAATACGCCAGCGGTGATTGACGAAACCGCTGAGATTCAGATGTCCGTTAGCTCGATTCTGCTGAGCAAGACTTTTGACAACGGCATGATTTGTGCGTCGGAGCAGTCGGCGATCGCCACCGAAGCCACCTATGATGCCATCAAAGCCGAGTTTATCAAACGGGGAGCCTACATTCTTGATCCAGAGGAACAAGAGCGAGTGTCGGGGATCATCCTCAAAAATGGTCGGCTGAATGCCGGAATCGTGGGCCAGTCGGTCAAGGAGTTGGCCAAGCTAGCGGAACTAGAGGTACCGGAAGGAACCAAGTTATTG
>JBFRWC010000039.1:0-15044 GCA_051439365.1 Leptolyngbyaceae cyanobacterium | reverse complement strand
AAATGGCAATCAGCTTACCTGGCGATCGCCCACTCTCCCGCCCTCATTTCCCGCCCCAACAGGCCTCTTGTTCTATGAACTGTCAATAAATGCACCGCTAAATTGACAGTTCACGCAATCGGCTAGGCGGTGCTACCGACCCATCAGTTCCCGCACCAGATGGGCCGTGGCCGGAGCCAGCAGTACGCCATTGCGATAGTGACCTGTGGCCAGAATCACCCGTTCATGGCCATCAAGCCGTTCTACGATGGGGGCGGGACGACCAAAGGGGCGGGGCCGCTGACCGGACCAGTGGTCAATCACGGTGCCTTGGGCCAGGGGCGGGTAGAGGGCGATCGCACCCTGCCACACTTCATCCAACAACGCGGCATCGGCGTTCACCCCCCCCGCCTCATCGGGAAATTCCACCGTCGCGCCCACCCAATAATCCCGATCGCCCAAGGGGACGACGTGAATATCGCGGCCTGTGATCACGGGTTGGAAGGGGTGAGCGATCGCGGCAGGCAACCGGACCCGCATCGCCTGTCCCAACACAGGGCGCAGGTCTAATGGGGTGGGACCAGCTTGAGTCAATGGGGTTGTGCCTAATCCGGCTGAGAGGATCAACCAATCGGCGGTCAATGATTGATGGGCGGTGTGAATCTGATAGGTGGGTTCAGCGGCGGGATTGCTTGGAGCCAGGGTTTCAAAGCGATCCACGGGGGCATCAAAGTGAAAGCGGACTCCTCGGTTTTCGCTGGCGGCGACCAGGGCATGGGTGAGGGCGGCGGGATCAATTTGTCGATCGTGGGGGGAATAAATCGCTCCGGTGATCGGGCGGATGCCGTCGGTGGTGGAGAGGCGATCGCCCACCAGAGGACATTGTTGCCGCAGGGTGGCCCGATCCCATCGTTCCAAGGTCCATCCTTGCTTTTGCCGCACGGCCTGTAATCGTTGCCATTTGTCCAGGTCATCATCGTCAAAGGTCAACCGCACGATTCCTTGGCGGTTATGGGGAACGGCTTGGCCTGTGATCTGCTCCAGTTCCGGCAACCAGGTTTCATATTGGCGCAAACTCAATTCCCGCAATCGCCAGCCCCGTCCCTTGGTCTTGTGGCTGATGGCTCCCATGAGAATGCCCAAGGCGGCTCCGGTGGACCCTTGGGCTGGCGGTTGCCCATCGAGAACGGTAATTTCCCAGTCAGCGATCGCGCTCAATTCGTAGGCGATCGCCGCCCCCACTACCCCACAGCCCACAATTACCACTCGTGCCATTGCCGCCTCCTTGTTCCCGGATACCGAAGCACCCTTTTGAGTAAAATGAATCATGCCACAGATTGGGCAAAGATTGGATCGGGATCAAGGAGTGAGGGGAATGATTAGACATCAGTTGCGTACAACGTTTCGCCCAATATGGGTGTGGGTTGAGACCACGATTCGTAGAAAAAATACAAACATATTGAAATTTTACCAGCAACGACCTGCCCGTTTTCTGCTGGCATCCGTTCTCAGTTGCTCGGCTGTTATCCTGCTGGCGACCACAGCCTGGGCTTACACCGTTACTCTGACCCCGACGGCTCCTCGGTTGGGTGATACCATCTCCGTGCGGATTCAACCCCAGCGAGCCCTGAGCGATCCGCCCACTGTCACGATGAATGGGACCACCTATCCTAGCTATCTCATGCCCAACGGCACGTTTCGAGCGATGATTCCCACCAATCCCCTGAACGCGCCAGGAGGCTATACGCTGCAAGTGAATGGGGTTGAAGGAGAGCGGCAACTGGCGCTGGAGTTGGGCGATCGCAGTTTCCACACCCAATGGATCAACCTGTCACCGGGGCAATCGAGCTTGGGCACCGACCACGAATTTGCGCGAGTGGCCGAATTTAAGACCATTGTCACCCCCGACAAATTTTGGAACGGCCCCTTACTTCGCCCCAGCCAAGGCCGTGTCAGTTCCGCCTATGGCAACCGCCGTTACTATAACGGAGTCTTTGCCAATGAGTACTATCATCGCGGCGTGGACTATGCCGCTGCCACTGGATCACCCGTGGTGGCTCCGGCAGCAGGTCAAATTCGGCTGGTGGGTCGGGTGGCCGACGGATTTGAACTCCACGGCAACACCATCGGCATCGACCACGGCCAAGGGGTTTTGAGTATTATGATTCACCTCAGCCGCATTGACGTGCAAGAAGGGGAGTTTGTCCAGGCAGGGCAAATGATTGGGGCGATCGGGTCTACGGGAGCCTCCACTGGCCCTCACCTGCACTGGGGCTTATACGTGAACGGGATTGCCGTTGATCCCGTCCCCTGGCGATTTGATGGCGTGGAGTAGAACAGTGGCCAATTACTCGTGATTCTCCAGGGTGATGGTGAAATGGGTCCACCCCTCATGGCTAGAAGCAGTAATGGAACCCTGGAGCTGTTTCACCAGCCGTTCCACTAGGGCTAGCCCTAATCCAGTTCCCCCTTGCTTCCAGGGATCGGAGTGGGGCACGCGATAAAATTTGTCAAAGATATGGGGCAGTTCTGAGGATGAAATTTCCGCTTGATTGCTGATGACGAATTGAATCTGGCGATCGCCCAGCACTGAGACATTCACGTGAATACTGTGATTTGAGGGCGTGTATTTACAGGCATTGTTGAGCAACTCCACCACAATCCGCTCTAACACCCCAAAATCGGTAGTCAGCGTGGTCAGTTGATCGGAACACTCAAACTGGATTTGCTGTTGGTGAGTAGCCACACGGGAATAGAAAGGCTGGAGAATTTCTTCTAACCAGGGGGTGAGGGGCCGAGTTTGCTGGGCGATCGCATAGGTGGATTGCTCCAGCTTTTGCAGGTCCAGCAAATCATTGATCAAATTGGCTTCCCGCTGGGATTCCGTTTCCAAAATGTGGATATACTGTTGCCGCTTATCTTCCGTTTGGGCATTTTTGAGCATATGAACCGCCATTTTGACATTGGAAATGGGGGTGCGCAGTTCGTGAGAGACCGTACTCAGAAATTCATCCTTGAGCCGATTCAGTTTTTCCAACTCATGGACCTGGCTCTGGGCCGCTTCGTAAAGACGAGCTTGGCGGATGGCGATCGCACACTGGCTCGCCACCTGCTGCACTAGCCGGATCTCATACTCGTTAAACACATGCTCCTTGCGATCAATCAACCACAAATCTCCCAGCACTGTCTCCCCATCGTGGGTGCCCCCATCCGGGTCTACAAAAATCGGACAGGCGAGAAGCGCCACCTGCCCCCGCTCTGGATTGGGAATCAAGGAACAAAATTGGAAGGAATAGCCTTTTTTAAGCTGATTGTAGATTTCTGGGAACCGATCCATTTGGGCGACCTTCCCCCGATAGGCAGCAATATAGTTGGTGTACTCATAGGAAATCGTGGAGGTGCCTTGCTCCCAGTCATACAGCGCCGTATTACAGCCCCCAAGATGTAGCACCGTCGAGAGTTCCCGCACCACGGTTTGGAGAATCTTGCTTTCATCCAGGGAATCCCGCACCTTATCAGTAATGCGCTTGAGGGCCGATTCAAACTCCGTTGCTTTTAGGACTTGGGAGCTTTTCGTTTCGACCGCAGCGGCCAATTGCTGATTTTCTTGCTGGATATTGGCATAGTTTTCGTGGATCTGGTTCATCTTCGACTTCAACTTCAGCTCCGTCTGGAGCCGATCGGTGATGTCTGTGATCCCCCAGTGAATTTGCTGAGTGGAGGCATCTGAGCCAGGGACGATCTTGGCCGCTAGCCGCACCCAGCGTTGCGCCCCATTGGCACTGATAATCCAGGTATCCAAGGGGCCAGTTGCCGCCGCTGGAGCCTGGTGCAGGTGAGCCAGATAGTCCAACACGTGCTGGGAGGATTCCGGTGAAACATAAGCGAGGAGCGATCGCCCAATACTTTGCCCTTTATCCGGTTGGGCCTCATTACCCCGTTCTATCCCCTGTGCCATCCCCCGTGTTGCGATCGCCCCGTCATAGTCAGCATGGGTGAAGCGATCGCCACCATGATCACAAGCACCATTGCCATGAACACAACATTGATCATCGAAATCGCTAAAGCCATGATTCAGTAAGGCGAGAGCTGCCCGGTTCAAATCACAGATAATCCCCTCCCCATCCGTAATAAAGAGACCATTGGGAGATTGGTCAAACAGAAATTGGTAATGCTGGGATTGGGTCGTTACCTTTTGGTAAGACGCTGACAATACGTGATGATACCCTTGCAATTCATCCGCCTTACCCTGAAGAACAGCGAGGGTTTTAGCCAAACCTTGAAAGACTTCCGTAATATTGTCCTGAGAAACAGACTCGTGATGCATGGTGGACTGTAGCAAGCTTGCCAAAGACCGTTGAAATGTTAACTGTTCCGAGTTGTACTGATCCACGACCTTACCTCTGATGTGCTGCCCTCAACGATAGTTCACGACTATGGATATAGTGCTGCCAAAGCAGGGTAGCCCCATATCCCAAAAGACACTTGCCCCAATTAACAGGGTTGCAGTTTGGCCACAACACCAGCCTGTTCAGCGCACTGCCCCAAACAAGGACCCTATCCCCCTCAACTGTTGCCCTTGATACCGGACAACGATGGCAGTCCGGACAAGTCATGCCCCATCAGATTGAACCTCAATATCCCTATCGTCTCGACATATCTTCATAATAATGCCGACCCTTTCCAATCTTTCATGCGTAATTATGCGTATTTTCCGTAATTATTTCTAGCTTTCATCCTTAGGATCAAGGCTTGAATAAAATCTCAGTTTTTTGTGGGTGCATGGCTCCACTGTGTTCCTGCTGCGCTCCCCATCAGAAAACTTTTACATTCTCTTTAATTCTTATATCCCAGGCTGATTCACCAAGGACTACCAATCATCGTGAAGGCAGACCAATAGAAGGGGTGAGAGAGGTCTAAGGTATTATCTGCGCTGGTACTTCCCCCTCTGGTGCTACTGGCTGGGAGGGGCAGCGCCACGCCACGGGAATTACGCAACACATCGCCTTCGACAGCTACTTCGCCCCGAATCATCGCGAGTTGGGCTTGGCGGAGGGCTTCCGCTTTAATTGGAGTTTGCCGCAGTTGGCGATAGAACTCGGTGGTGAGTCCGAGGGCACCTGCATCGCTAACGTACCACAAGCTGGCCATCACTGATTTGACTCCGGCCTGGAGGGCTAGCCCCGCAAACCCTAACTCGGCTTCGTCGTCTCCCAAGGCGGTGCGGCAAGCACTGAGGACTAACAGCTCGACAGCGGGGTCGTGTAGGTCTAGCTCTCGCAGTTCGCTGAGGCGCAGTTGGCGATCGCCCAGTTGCAGATAAGAATTCTCTGGCGCTCCCGACTGAAATTCGCCATGGGTCGCTAGGTGGATGATGCCATAGGGGCGCTGATGGCGCTGGGCCTTGAGGTTTTCCATCGTAAACTGATCGTTGAGGAAATAGGCCCCATTCTCCCACACGTCTTCAGTGATCGTCGCTAGCTCTAGGGGAACCGCAGGCAGAGGCGCTTGTTGATCAAATTCGGATGCTCCCATGGCCAAAATGCCCAAGTTACGGCTGTCCACGTAGCGGGTATCAGTCAAACTGAGACTAGGCATAATGCCGACGCTATAGCGCTCAATTAAAAATTGGTCGCCATCGTGAAGGGCAGCGATGGGGAGCGATCGCAACCCACTATCCAAAATAAACGAGAGGTTTTCTAGCCCTGCCGCAGTCAGGTGTGGCTCCAAGGGCTGAACTAACCACTGGTATAGAGTCCGAGCACTGCCAAGATAGCGATCGCTGTCTCGATAGGCCGGACTGGTGATATCGCTTTGGAACTGGCGCACCGTCCGATCCACTCTCGATCGGGTGATCCCCGGTAGACGAACGCGAATCGGATCACCCTCCGTTGTAATCAACATCAGTTCTAATTCGTCTGTACCTTGAGGTCCAGCATTGGCTAACATTGTTGATAAGGGATCAGCCGGATCGACGACTGGGGGAGCGATCGCTGGGGATGAAGCCAAGGTGGGCACAAACAGCGCATAAATCAGGGCAGGTTGAGTCCCTGTTGCCGTTTGGACCTGCTGGAGCTGGGTTTGGGCTTCAAGTACCCCGATAGGCGGCACCCCAAATTCATGGGCAAAATGCTGGGAATAATCACGGGTGATCTTGGCCTCTAGATCATGGATGGGGTCCAACCGAATATCGGGCTGGTTTTCAGGAGCCGTCAAGTTAGGGTTGATGGCTGGGGCGAAGTGGCCGTCCTCACTCTCACGGTCGGGGGGACGCGGCTCTAAGCCATCGGGAGGGCGATCGCCCTCCCTATCCCCCTCTATTGGTATTCTGGACCCTAATCCCCTGTCTCTAGTCAAAGGATTACCAGAATTCGGCGAGCGACCATTGGTCGGCGAGTTCACAATGGGAGGCTGGGCGATCGCAGTGCTACCCTCTGACAACGTGGGCGCTGCCGTCGGGATCAGGGGTGGGGGAACAGGTGAGGTTGTGGGTGCGAGGGGATCGGTCGTTGAGGGTGCAAACGTGTCGAGAGTGGGAGAATCCGTTGGCACAGTTTCAGAAGTCGTGGGAGTGAGCACATTCGTCGGTGGAGGCGTAGCAGTATTCGGAGTGGCAGGGATGGGCACATCCGTCGGTGGAGGCGTAGCAGTATTCGGAGTGGCAGGGATAGGTGCATCCGTTGGTGGGGTGGCAGGAGGATCGGGGATGGCAGGGGGGATCACATCCGCCGGTGGGGTGACAGGAGGATCGGGGGCCGGGGGATCGGTCGGCGATCCTGGAGTGGGCAGGGATGGCTGAGCCGCATTGATGAGTCGAATATTGCCTCGGGTGAAGCTCTCAACAAATGATTCGCCTGTAGTCAACACTGCCGTTCCAGTTGTGATCTCTCCGGAAGTACCGTGATCGGAAGGTAAGGCCGTATCCCCGATGGTGAAGGGAGTTTCGCTGCCACTGCCATAGCGGATCGTAATCGCCCCCCCCTCAATGCCGCCAATCGTGGAAATACTGGCTGACCGCTGGTCTCGACTCGTAAACGTATCGGTGGCCCGAAACAAACTCGCGGTGGTGATGTCTACAGAGCCACCACTACCTTGATCGCCGCCTTCCGCATTGATGTAGCCCACCTGAATGTCACCGCTGGGGTCCAAGGTGACATTGCCACCATCATACTGACTCCCGCTGGCATCAATAGTGCCTGTGGTAATCGCTGTGGTGGCCAAGACCTGAATCTCGCCGCCCGTTTGCCCCGAACTCTCTAAGTGTCCGGTGGCGATCGCACTTTCAGTGGCCACGAGGGTTAAATCTCCCCCGGTACCATTGACCACTGCCGTACTGACATTGACGGAATCCAGGACGAGGTTAGTCCCTTGAATGGTGAGGGAACCACCAGTTGTCGCCACAGTCATCGGCTGATTGGCCACCACTTGAACATCGCCCTGGCTGGTCATTTCTAGGGCACTGCCTGTGGTCGAGAACAGGGCATTGGCACTGTCGGCAGTCATCTCCACAGTGGTACTCGTAGCAGAATTCAGTTGTACAGACCCATTTTGGCGCAGGGCGGCACTCTCTTCTGCGGGGATGGTCAAGTTCAACGCTCCATCGGTGCTGGTCAACGATACTTGCCCCGCAGGACGGGTGGTGGCTGTGCTAACATCCCAGCTTCCCGTAAACGTGAAATCATGGGTGGCGATCGCCTCAATCTCCCCCCCTGCCCCCGACTGCCCACTGCCGCTATTGGCCGAGGCATCCCAACGGCCTGTGGCTTGAAGATCGCCCCCTGATTCGATGGTAATCTGGCCCCCCTGACCCACTTCATCCGCTGCTGTGGAAGCAACATCAATGTCATTGAGGAGAACGATTTGCTGGCCTGCATTTAAGGTGACCGTCCCACCATTGCCCGACCCTTCCACACCATTCGACCCAGCATCTAGCACCCCCGTCACCGTCATCTGAGTCCCAGCAGTGAGATTAATCATCCCCCCCGGTCCAGCCACCGTTGGCAACTCATCATGATTCCAGTGACTCAACTGCACCACCGAGGCATTCACATTAAGATCACCCACCATCATCCTGTCCCCCGCCACCAGTTGCACGGTTCCCGCCCCATTGGCATCGCCGATACTTAATTCACTGGCGCTGGTATCAATGGTGCCAGTGGCCCCAGGCATTTGGAGCAATAGTGGGTCCAAAAACCGTAAATCCCCGGTGGTGGTGAGTTGGCCCTGACCATCTTCCCGGCCAATTTGAATAGAGCCAAAGCCATCCGTAATCATAGCCAGTTCACCGCTGTCCAGTTGCAACTCGCGACCATCACTCAGTTGAGTCGTTTCGTGGTCATCCAACGCGATCAAGGTGATGTCACTGCCGGGATCAAGGGGTTGGAGGTGCAGGGTTCCGACACCCTGTAACGTGGTCATGCCCCACCAGTCCATGTCATTAGCGGTTAACGTCATCGTTTCATCCGGCTGAGTGGAGATTAGTTCAGCATCAAAGAGGGTCACGCCAGCCGTGTTGTTGGAACTGCCCCTGATCGCTAAGCCGCCGCTATCACTAGTGATCTGGCTGGTCCCAATCATCACCCCAGGACTGAAGCCACTCTCGCTCAGAGCTAAACCCCCAATATCCACTTGACCCGCGTTAATCTCAACCTCCACCAAGCTCAGGCCAATACCGTATTCCGCTGCCAGCAATCCCTCCAAGCTGACACGAGTCTCACCGGTCCCCACAATGGTACTGTCAGTCAGACTGAGACCCGCGTTGATGCCGCCGCTGGACGTGATTGGGTTGGGACTGTCTTCCTGCGCCTGCTGTCCCAGGAAGGTGATGTCACTTTGGTTGAGAGCGATCGCCACCCCGTCCCCGCCAATCCCTGCGGACCCAAACAAATCCGCCCCAGCCCCAATCGTGCCCGCTAACATCCCCACACTGTTGTTCAGCCGGATCTCAGACCCAGGACTCAGCCAGATACCGGAACTGCCGACACTCCAGACATACCCATCCCCCACCGAGTCCCCCCTCGTGCCCGTGAGGGTAAGGCGACCCTGGTTGACTTCGATCAGACCATCCAGTTGCACCCCATCATTGGTAGCGATGAAGCTGGTGGTGGTGCCGCCCACTCCGGTAATTGCCACATCCCCAGCGACACGGGTCGTGACCGAAGAAGTTGCATCAATGAAGACTCCCTGACTAGCACCAGCATCAGAATCAGTCAGAGCCCCCTCAATGCCATCCAGAAGATCGATCCACTCGTCAAATTCGCCAAGCCCGCTATCCGTGACATCCTCAGGGTTAACATCAGTGTCAATGAACCCACCTCCGGTACCCGTCAGGTTAATGTCACCGGTTTCGGTGGACAGTTGGGCATCATTGAGTTGGATACCCATGCGATCGCCCCCCCAAAACAGCCCATCGGCGGCAGTCCCCACCACCGTGATATTGCCGTTGTCCGCACTCACCACGCCACTGAGATTCACCTCTCCAACGTCCATCCCCCCAAAATTCCCATGCCCAATGGTGATATTCCCATCACTCACCACAGAGAGAGTCTGTTCAGGGGCAAGGGAAAATTCAGGGATCCCTGTTTCCCGCTGAGCCGCATCCGCTCCCGCATCATTAATCACCGCTTGAAAGTCACCATCACGGAGTTGGATCGACCCGTTCAGGTCAATACTACGCCCCGCCTGCAAAATCAGACTCGGCGTGGCCGGATTAGCGGTCGTATCAAGGTCCGCCTCCATGATGATGTCGTTGTCGGCCTGAAGGATGATGTTACTGGAGGCCGTTTCCAGGGTATCTGCTGCAATGACCGTATCTTCACCAGCACGATTGAGCTGCTCGCTATTGCTCACCTCATCGCCATCGGTGTCCCCAGAGGGACTGGGCACCACGCGCAGATCATGGGTGTCGAGCCGGAGAGTTCCCATGGTTCCAGCAGGTGCCGTAGTATCGACTGTACCGTCAAAGCTGAGGAACGCTTGGCCAGAAATGCCGACGAAGCCACCATTGCCTGATTGGGGACCACCCTGAGCTTCAATGTCTCCAAAGAATTGAGTGGAGCGATCGCCCCAAATCACGACCGTTCCCCCATCCCCAGCCACCAGCGCATTGGCTTCAATCCGGCTGTCCCCATCCACCCAGACATTCTCAGCATTAGGCAATGAACCCTGGGCTGACTCGTTGCCACCAATCAACACCGTACCTCCCGCATTCGGACTGGAGGCAGTGACAGTGGCATCGACCAAGGCGATGTCATCTCCCAAGAGGGTGATTGCGGGCATTCCATCACTGGCGAGCGTCGCATCAGTGGTGGTGGTGAGCGTATTGGTCGCGATCGCCGTCCCTGGAGCCACGGGAATATCCAGGGTTGATCCAGTGATCCGAATGGCTCCATCCTCCGCGATCTCAATGGCAGTCGCGTTACCCACCTCCGGCTGAGTCAGCAGAGCCGGAACGTCGAGGGGACTGAAGGGCAGCGGGTTGGGAGAAGAAGAGGGCGAGTTGGGCGAGTCAGGGGCGATCGCTTCCAGTTCCAAACTCAACACCATGTTTTCCTGGCTAATCCGCACCAGATGATCGTTCGGCACAGCGGCCACTGTAATTTGCCCACCGGGAGCAGTCAACGTCCCCGTATTAATGACGCTACCCCCCAATAAGGTCAAGCGTTGACTCGGTTCCAGCGCTAAATTGCCATCATTGATAATGCTACCGGGGGTTGCACCATCCGCCACCATGAACGCAAACTGGTTGGGGCTCCCCGCTAAAGTGCTATAGGAATTATCCCCCACCGCACTAAACCAACCCCCTTCAAACCCAATCCCAGTTGCTGTCGTCGCGGTAAAGTCTCCGGGGATATTGAGTTGGGCTTGGGGACCAAAGATGATTCCGGCAGGATTCATTAAGTAAAGGTTGGCTCCACCCCCAGTCACTTGCAGCAAACCGTTGATGATGGAGGGATGACCACCCACCACTCGGCCCAGAACGTTATCAATGTCCCCCGTAACCTGGAAATTAGCAATTTGCTCTGGCGTGAGACCAAACTCATCAAAACTGTGGAATAAGTTCTGGCGATCGCCCGACAGACTCCCCCCCGCGATGTCAATCTGATTCCCGGTTTGACTCACCTGGGTGCCTGTCCCATCTGCTGCTGGCTGGATTTGGGCAGAGGCCCAAGGCGCATATCCTCCCCATCCAATGAGAGTAGTAACAATTGCTACTTGAGTGCGGCGGCAAAGCTGGGTTAATGCAGGAGTTTTTTTCATGAGGAGCCACCAGAACATGTGCTATATGTTCTAGTAAACCCTGCCTGCCTAGAAGGAGAGGTCAGTGTTTCTGGCTAAACTCATGTAACGAAATTAACGGTTAACCAGCTTCGGTAGCGACCTCTACCTCCGGCTCTGATTCCGCAAAAAATTCCTTGGATTTAATCGGATCGGGGTTCATGGTCTTGTCGCCGGGTTGCCAATCGGCAGGACAGACCTCATCTGGGTGATTCTGGACATGTTGAATCGCGTGGAGAGTCCGTAATGTTTCATCCACATTGCGACCAAAGGACAGGTTGTTAATCGTGGCGTGCTGAATCACCCCTTCTTTGTCAATGATAAATAGCCCCCGCAGCGCCACCCCCACATCGGGGACCAAAACATTGTAGGCGGTACTGATTTCTTTCTTGATATCAGACACTAACGGATAGGCTAGATCACCAACGCCACCACTCTTGCGATCGGTTTGAATCCAGGCCAGGTGGGAAAATTCACTATCTACCGAGACCCCCAAAATCTCAGCGCCTAGGGCAGAGAACTCAGCGTAGCGATCGCTAAAGGCCGTCACTTCAGTCGGGCAAACAAAGGTGAAATCCAAGGGATAGAAAAACAGAATCACATATTTACTTCCCGCATAATCCGAGAGCTTGATCGTCTTAAACTCTTGGTCATAGACAGCCGTAGCCATGAAATCAGGGGCATCCTGTCCCACTCGCAGGCATCCTTCCATCGTGTTCTCCTCAAAGTTTGATATCGGCGTTTTCTTAATTTTAAAGCGATGCAACCAGATCGGATCACTGTGGAGGGTCACTCATCTGGAATCCGTCACAATATATCACAGCGATCGCCCCTTTCAACCCGTGATTCTCGCTAGGGCGCGATCGCAGGTTAGAGGGGGGAGATTAATTTTTTTTGAGCCTAATATCCGAGCCATTCTCCCGCTGCTGGCTGGGTTTGAGCGATGAGGGTGCCCTGGGAAATGACGTGGCAGACCGTGGCCCGTCGGCGTAAAACATCGTAGCGATCGCCCCCATCCAATACAATCAAATTTGCGGGTTTGCCCACTTCGATCCCGTATTGGTCACTCAGATGCAGCGTCTTCGCACCATGCCACGTCACCATGTTGTAGCAGGCATCGATTTCCGCCCGTCCGGTCATTTGACAGACATGTAGGGCCATTGCTGCTACATCGAGCATATTGCCTGTACCGAGGGAATACCAGGGATCTTGAATACAGTCGTGGCCCAAACTCACGTTTAAGCCCCGCTGCCATAACTCTTTCACCCGCGTGATTCCCCGCCGTTTGGGATAAGTATCGGTACGGCCTTGGAGCGTGATATTAATCAGCGGATTGGCGATGAAGTTAATTTGGGCACGATCGAGAAAACCCATGAGTTTGAAAGCATAGGCGTTGTTGTAAGAACCAAACGCTGTTGTATGGCTGGCGGTGACGCGATCGCCATTTTCGGCCCGAATCACACAGGCCGCGAGGACTTCCAAGAAGCGAGACTGGTCATCGTCAATTTCGTCACAGTGGACATCGATAAGGCGATCGTACTGTTCTGCCAATTCAAAAATCCGGTGGAGCGATCGCACCCCATCCTCGCGGGTGAGTTCATAGTGGGGAATCCCGCCCACCGCGTCTGCGCCCAGTTTTAGCGCCTCTTCCAGTAACTCCTCATTGTGGGGATTGCCATACACTCCATCCTGGGGAAAGGCCACCACCTGCACCGTGATCCAATCTTTCACCGCCTCTCGCACTTCGAGCAATCCCTGGAGGGCAATCAGGTTCGCTTCGCTGACATCGGCATGGGTGCGGACAAACAAAACCCCTTGCATGGCCTGTTGTTTGAGGGCAGCGATCGCTCTGTCTTTCACATCTTCCAGGGTGAGGGACTGCTTGCGATCGCGCCAAATCTCAATGCCTTCAAACAGGGTACCGCTCTGATTCCAGCGGGGTTCACCAGCGGTCATCACGGAATCGAGGTGAATGTGGGATTCTACAAAGGGCGGACTGATGAGTTGATCCTCTAAGTCCAGTTCTAAGGTGCCAGTGTGGGGAAGTTGGGGAGCGATCGCCACAATGTCCCCATCCTGAATCGCAATATCCACCCCTGATGGGGAGGACTGTGGTTCAGGATTTAGCAACCGACCCTGACGCAAGACCAGATCACAAGTTGGAAATGTTGACGAAGATGACGGTGTTGCCATAGTCAGTTCAATCCTCACAAGAGCACAATCAGATCAATCCCAGCTAGCCCACCCACAAATGAATTGTGGGCTCATCCAGCCAACCCATTGACATGGGTTATACCAGATTGCGTCTTGGAATCAATACAGTCCACTTGCAGTGGACTTGACCTCTTAGGTGATGTCTTGCAAAGAAATTACCAACCTGCGGTGCGTTACGCTGGCGCTTTTCTGGTATGCCCTTTGGGCTATACAGCAACCCTACAGCGGTATATTTTTTCTCAAAAATCACCTTAGCCCGCAGTTTACTCGCAGGACGGGCATATTTGAGCCCCAATACAGATTGTTACAAAACGACACAAATTCGGTAAGATTCTCTCAGGGGCTTCCCAACCGTGTTGAGGCATAAAGACAGGTTTGACCATCAGTCTATTGCATCAGCAACCGTTTATCCAAAGGGATTACCCAATAGGCTTGTCGCCCGACGCTCTCTCAATCTGATCTCCTGATCTCTTATGGTTCTATCCAATCCTACCGAGTCCAAATCGCCGTTTATTCCCTTGCTCTTGATTGCTCCCTTTTTCTTTTGGGGAACGGCAATGGTGGCGATGAAAGGGGTGATTCCCCACACTACACCCTTGTTTATTGCCACGATGCGGTTATTCCCAGCGGGAATGCTAGTGATCGCGGCGGCTCGGCTGATGGGTCGTCCCCAACCGCAAACCTGGCAAGCGTGGGCCTGGATTGCGGGATTTGCAGTGGTGGATGGGGCCATGTTTCAGGGATTTTTAGCGGAGGGCTTAGAGCGCACCGGGGCTGGGATCGGATCGGTGATGATTGATTCTCAGCCGATTGCCGTGGCGCTCATGGCACGGTTTTTGTTTGGCGAACAAATCGGCCTGTGGGGATTTTTAGGTCTGGGGTTTGGCGTGATCGGGGTGAGTTTGATTGGCTTGCCAGATGCTTGGATTGCAGCGGGGTTTGATGCGATCATTCACGGTCAGGTCGCCACTCTGCTGCCCAGTGGAGATGCGATCGCCCACCTCAATCTCACTGAACTCCTCACCCGTCTCTTCCAGAACGGCGAATGGCTGATGTTGTTGGCAGCCCTATCAATGGCGGTGGGCACGGTGATGATTCGCTACGTCTCCAAACATGTCGATCCAGTGATGGCCACAGGCTGGCACATGGTCATCGGCGGCGTGATGGTGTTTGCCCTCTCTTACAACACAGAGTTGCTGCAATACACGTTTCTGCGAACAGAAGATTGGCTGGCGCTGGGGTATGCTTCCGTCTTTGGGGGCGCGATCGCCTACGGTCTATTTTTCTTCTTCGCCGCCAGCGGTAACCTCACCAGCTTGATTGCCCTCACCTTTCTCACGCCCGTCTTTGCCCTATTGTTTGGCTATGGTTTTCTGGGGGAAGTGCTGAGTCCCCTTCAGACAGGCGGCGTGCTTCTCACCCTGGTGAGCATTTATTTAATTAATCAGCGGGAGACCTTGAGCCAGGGGTTTAGGCGATCGCCCGATGAGACAAACCTTCAGGATCTGCCGCCTTCCGGCCAGACTGAAGCGGATTAGTCTTTTCCCCCCATCATCACTCTACGGTGTACACAC
>JBFRWC010000038.1:0-6116 GCA_051439365.1 Leptolyngbyaceae cyanobacterium | reverse complement strand
GTGTGTGGTGGTCTGTTTTTTTTTTATAAGACACTTGTTAAACGACAGTAAACCTTGATGATATCTTAAGCGATACATAGCAACTCTTGTCATAAAAAAGCGTTTGAGCAATAGAGCGAAACCCCTAAAGTCTACAAAATACTGATGGGATAGAAGGGCACATAAATGCAGAGCAAATAACTTAGGGCATTGCAGCGATTTGCTGGACAGGTGGAGGGGGGGAAGTCGCAATCAAAGTCTGTAGCGGTTCTTGGAACTGGTTGGTCAGCATTGCTGGATCGAGGAGTGAGGCATCTGTACTCGCAGACAAGAATTGGTGAACATGGGTGGGGTCAATCTGGCCAAAGGCATAGAACCATGACTGCTGGATTGCTCCAGCGGTTGAGAAAATTTTGGCTGACATAAACGGTTCGAGGAAAATAACACTCAGGACTCCGAAGCTAATAGACATCAACCAGCGGAGATTCAACCCATAGCGATTGAGAAATTGTTTGTAGGGTGGCAAAATTACATCATCCACCATATTCAAGGTCAGCAACACTGGATTGGGGGATTCAGGGACAAGGGTTGGTTCCGAAGTAAAATAGAGTTGCCACTGCCGTCCTTTCTTCTTCAACCACTCCACCAAATACATCAGCACAAAGTAGAGAAATTCACCCAAGTTATAACCCAAAATGTAGCCCAAAACGTTGACAACATAGAAGGTGAAAATAGCGAGAAATGTAAAGTTAATCATGGGCGAAAAGTTGACTTCTCCCGATTGGGAAAACAACAGACCAACGTTGTATAGGGGCCAAGTGATCAGAATACCACCGTAGTCCACAAAGGGTTTGACAAAAACTCTTCGCAGGGGAACATTCGCGCTTGTTACGTTCATATCTTCGTGCAGAAACTTGGCAATAAATTGTTTCCACAGTGGAGGTCTTTCTGTAATGGGGGTAGGGGGGAGATCCTTGAATGGGTTTAGCTTTCCCTGCATTAGCATTTTTTGGCCAAATAAATAGGTGACCAGGTATTGCAAAATCGCGTAGGGAATTAAGCCTGCTACGGTGAAGGCAATGGTCCAAGGAACGGCTGATGTATCAACAATGAGGAAGCCAAAATCACACCCCATTTTCCAGGTGGTAAAACCCAGAAATAGGCTAATTAAATACTCATAGTGGCCCCAATCAGCGTTGGGCCGGATTAGCATCACCAACCGTCGCAGGGTTGCTTTAACTCCAGGTAGTTCTTGAAACAAAATGTAGCTACCCAGGGGAAAGATAATTTGGCAGAGTTTGCTGCCGCCAAAGCTAAGGGCAGCAGTATCGTCAAATAGTGCGAGAAGAAGAGGGGTGAACATGGGTTTGATAGAAGAGCAAGGAAAAACCAGATGGGGATAGTAGGCTAGATGTGGATGAGTTTTACCCTAACATAGGCAAGAGAGTATCTTTAGCCTTGCATTCACCCAGCATTCAGCAGGGTAACACAGCTTACAATCCCGTGAGAATTTAATCCAAATTTAAGTTGGAATATTGCAGGACAAGGAGGCTTCTGGCTCCCAGGCTGAGGGTAAGGGTTTCTCGATTCTGGAAGAATTCCCCCTGTGCTGGGTGAAGTTGAGTTCCAGGGGCTTGCCCGATGACTGTTTCATGGCCCGTGGTGTGTTCTGGCGTGATCCAGTCGCCATCAAAGAGAAGGGTCCACGATCCTTTATGCTTATCTGGCACCGGAAGTTCGTAATGGTTGGGATGACCCGAAAAAGGGTTGTCTCCAAGGTTAAAGATGACTAAGAGAGTGCGATCGCGCTTTGTTGGATCAGCCCGCAACAGGCCAATCACTGAATTGGTGGGGTCGTTATGGTACACCTGAATCTGAATGATAGGGGTCGAAGTGTCCGGCTCCACTGAGGTGAACTGGCGAAAGATGTTTCGCAAGGCCACCATTTCGGCCCGGTGTTGCTCATGGAGTAGAAAAATTTCCCGCTCCGCCAAACCTGTCGCAGCCCAGGTTGCTAACTGTTGAGGGGTGATGCCTTCCCACTGAACCTTCCAATTGTTGTCAGCGTTTAAGCACCCCAAGGATAAGGAGTCCACTGCTGGCACAAATAGGTACATTAAGCGGCTAGAAAACAGGGTTAGGGCCTCCATTGCCCTCACCGTTCGTCGAACATAGTTGAGCAGTTCCCGTTGGGGAAGATCTCCAGATTCAACCAACGCTTCCCCTCTTGCTTTAGCCAGTTGGGCTGGATTCTGTCCGTGTGCCCAAGGAACATGAGTGCGGGTTGGCGAGGCATAGTCATTGCTACAAATCTCGTCGTGAAGTTGGGCGTACACGGCTTCTGGCTGGGGACAGTCGGCAGTTTGACGAACTTGTTGCACAATCGGGTCTAACTGGGGAAATAGGGGGCGATCGCACAGGGCCGGAGGTTTACAAAGTTCTTCCACCATTGGAAACCCGGCTGGATTGCAGATGATATCAATACAGGTCTCAATGACGGGATGATGGACGGTCTCCGTCGCCTCCCCCAACACCAGTAAGTTGGGCACTTGGCGTTTGAGGGCCGTGCGTAGCTCTTGAACCAGGATAGCCCCATAGTTGAGGGTTCGTTGAGCATACTGGAGGACTAAACCATCCAAGTCACTTAACCGGATTGTTTTTAGGTGAAAACTTTTAACAAAATGAACGACTTTGGCCACAATTTGCTGACGCACATCGGGGTCATCCAGTTTGAACATCCAAGTGCCATGATTCCGAAACTGTTGGGCGACTTCGTCTATGTAAATGGACTCATCATTGTCGGGTCGCCGCAGTTGATCGAGGGAACCCTCAAACGGCTTGAATACATGGTGAGGAATGGGTAAGTCAGGGATGATCGACAAGCCATATCGATGGAATTCATCCACGAGGGCCATGAAATCGTGGGAGCGCCCTACTTGCCAATCCACATCAGCGACATCGTAGGTGAGATAGTTAAATCCAGGGTCTAAGTGAGCGCGATCAGCCATCGAGGAGGTCGGGGTAATCATCAATTCATCAATGCCCCAGGTGGATAACAGTCCTGGAATGTTCGTTTTGGCCATGTTAAGGGCAATGGGGGTGCGAAACATTTCTTCTCGACTGCGAGGGGCAAGTACGCCGCTACGATAGCCGGCTAAAAGTCCTTCTAGGGTGGTTTCCATCACCACCCGCCCCTGGGTGTGACGAGGTGGGTCGTGCTGCCACTGATAGCGTAAATTGGGGACGTAGCTGGTTTCATAAACCCGTTCGAGGGCGGTGAGAGGAGCGATCGCTTGCCATTCTTTCCCGGCTTGACAAAAGCGGAATCGTAACGGGGTTCCTGGGGTAATGTGGGATAACTCTAATGCCCAATAGGCCGAGTGGTGGGTCCAAGGGTGTAGATCTTGCCAAGCACCATATCCTACTTTCACTTGTACCTTGGGAGCAGCAGCATCTGTCGTAGTCTTTGATGTCTGGCGATCAAACAAACCGGGTAAATAAATTCGGACCTGAATGTCGGCTTGCCCTAACCAGTTCACAGTGGTGACATGGGTCAAGACCTCTGGGGTGTAATCAGGAATAATAGGGGTTTTAACCTCGTTTATGCGCTGAAAGGGTACCAGTAAATTCTGCAACACGATTTCAACTCCAATGGGGAAAGCATAGGATCAGACCATCCACCACATACTCTAACCGTGTGTGGATGAGTTTCACCTTAAAAGTATCGTGATTTTACTGAAGAGGAACCCTGATCACAGGCTTACTTACACCAATTTTAGAATTCTGCTGGAGCAACTCTTCTTTAGGAAAATCTTTAGATTTCTCCATTGCCCACCCCCCGAACTCCTCTAGGCCCCGAACTCCCCAACTTCCTAACTCCCAACTCCTAACCCCCAACTCCTAATGACCATATCGCCAACGGGCACGGTAGCCCCGATTATCAATGTGGGTAAAACTGCTGCCACTGGCTAAACCGCCCTGCCCACCCCACCAAGGTCCGAGTCGCTGCTGCACCTCCTCTGGAGTTACACCAGACAGATAAAAGTCAACCGCTCCCCCAGTCAAGTGAAAACTACGGGGGGTGCCGCCAATGCGTTGGTTTGAGCGTGGATCGCGATACCAAGACATAATTTTGATGGGGCGATCGCCAAAGAGTTCACGAATATCCTGCATCGTGTCAGCCATTTGTAGGATATTCTCTACCACCGCCTTGGAGGTTGGGATCCGTTGACCGTTTTTAGTTGCTTCAGCCCAAGTAAATGTCCCTCCCGACAAGATAGGATCAGGCAAGTAAAATCGATAGGGATAACCGGGCAACATAAATCCATCGGGATAATCTTGTGGTAATTCCGGATCATCGGTCTCACTGGGATTGTTATCTGGCTCATTACCTAGAAGGGCAACATGTTCCTTAAAGACATACCAAACCGTTTCAGATTGGGGACCAATGGGTGTACTCAACCTGACTTTTAAGCATTTTGCTGGAGCAGGCTCAGTGGTCACCACCTCAAGCTCATGCCCCTTGGGAATGAGCAATTTTTCCGATGGGGATAATTCCCGTGATTGCTTTAGTTTTAACTTAAAAATGGTGTCGCTAATTGCCGTCAGTTTCATCTCTCTTTTCTCCCCTAGCCCACCTTAGACGCTTAGAACCCTTGACTCAGACTTGATTCAACCATAAACTTATCCCAGCCACCACTCAGCCCAACCACAGCTTGCTTATGATGGCACACCTTATCGTCCCATACCTTGTTCTCTAGATTGTCATCTAGCTTGTCTCTCAATGGAGACCGTCCATGTAATTATGCCGTGGAGGAGTTAGAAGTGGGGATTGGTAATTCTTCCACCGAAGGGAGTTTCTCAACTGCGAGTCGCGATGGGCTCTTGCCACCAGATAACTGACGCAACAACTTGGGGCGTGGGTCATGGAGCAGGTAGAGGATGCGATCGCCCGGTTGCCACTCTTCCGTCACCTGAACCACCTGCAACAGCTTTTCCCTTTCTCTGAGAATGGGCACCATTTCCCCGGCCCGAATCAGCGCCTCTAGGTGGGTCTTTTGAATTTGAAACCCAGAAGCCTGTAACGTCGTCTCCCCTAGTTTAATCGCCCCATCACGCACATACCCATTCCATAGTTTCAGAGGCAACGGCTCCGCAAACGCAGGGTGAACTTTGGCAGACCCTTTATTTTTAACCGATTTCGGCCCCTTGCCTCCATTTGCCTTATTGCTGGTTGCCTTACTCCCGTTTGTCTTACTCCCATTCACCTTCGCATCACCTTCTTTACCATCTACGTCAATGACTTCCTCTTCTTCCTCAGGGGGTTTGCGTTCCCCTGCTGCAACCACTAACGTTCGAGGGGGATTAAATTCTTCAACGGCGCGTTCGGCTAACACCGTATTCACTTCGCTGTTATTGGTAATCGCCAGAAAGGTGCCAGCCGTTCCCAACCCAGCCTGTTCCAGCACATCCATATCCAAGGCGCTGCTGATAAACACCGTAAACCCATCGGCTTCTGCCAAGCGACAGGCTTCTTCATCAGTATCAATCAAAACCACAGATTCATTTTGGTCTTGTAATAGCCGAGCAATGAGACGACTAATCGGGTTGCAGCCGACAATCACCGCGCCCGTTGCTTGATTTGAGGTGATTTTGAGCCAGCGGGCCACCCATCCCGCCGTCAATCCTTGCAGCGACACCGTTGAAATAATGGTTAAAAATACCAGTGCTTTGATGGCTTCGCCCCCACTAATGCCCCGCTCTGTCAGCAAGATGGCAAACAAAGATGCAACCGATGCTGACACAATGCCCTTAGGGGCAACCCACGCCAGAAACAGTTTTTGTCGCCAATTAA
Source organism: Leptolyngbyaceae cyanobacterium (assembly GCA_051439365.1). Classification (GTDB taxonomy): domain Bacteria; phylum Cyanobacteriota; class Cyanobacteriia; order CAKZMO01; family CAKZMO01; genus JAAHGY01. Next base: position 283 of record JBFRWC010000038.1, on the reverse strand, counting down.
GCGTGCTATTCCAGGTACAGAGCCAAATATTGACTGGGCGGACCACAAACATCAGCAGCGCCACTGTTGCGATCGCCCCTCGCCCCAGAGCTACAATACTCGCAATAGACAAATCGGCAGATAGTAGAATAAACAGCACGGAGACCGCCAGAATCGTCAGCTGGCCCTTAAATCGCCGCAGCAGGCGCTCCTCCGGTACAGAAGAAGCCCTGAGGACAAGTCCGGCCATCACCATTGTCATCAGCCCAGACTCACTTTGGACCGCTTGGGAGAGTCCATAAAG
>JBFRWC010000037.1:0-7065 GCA_051439365.1 Leptolyngbyaceae cyanobacterium | reverse complement strand
CAAGCGCTAAACTAGTCCACCACTCTTCCGGTGTCATTGCAGAATCTCCCAACTCTAGGCATAACTCTGTATTATAGGGAAATGTTCTGCCTAATCCTCCCGTACGGGTGATTAGACAGAAAATTTCAGTATAACCAACCCTGTGTGGAGCGATCGCCCTCCCCCCATAAATCTTCACTCACTGCAACAAAAGTTGCGATAAACGGTGGAGTCGTGTTGTGCGTTGCAACCTAGGCAGAACACTTATCTCCTGCTGAGGTCTACAGCTGGAACAAAATTGATGGAGAAGAGGCGATCGCCCCAACAACAAGTGCGATAGATAAACAAAGTAGCCGATACAATAGGGTGGCGCTGGCTAAAACAGGGCCGTTTGTGCCACCTTGGTAACGATGTGCCTCCAAGTGACATCGCACCCTTACTGTTAGTCCGACTACTACTATGACTCCTCCTTTTGCTCCAGTTCCTCCCCTCAGTCACGCAACTAAACCGTTTCAGGCTCAACCCATGAACCGCGATCGCCTCCTCGATGCCTACTACCAGGAAATTGACACTCTGATTATCTCGCGGCAAACGCCGTTGTTTGGCCTGTTACCCGCGAGTACGGCCATCACTGTTCACGGCGATTACACCGATGCCTGGGTGCGGGACAATGTGTACAGCATTCTGGCGGTGTGGGGGTTGGCGTTGGCCTATCGCAAAATGGATGAGGGCGATCGCGGTCGCACCTATGAGCTAGAGCAGCGGGTGGTGAAGCTGATGCGGGGGCTGCTGGTGGCGATGATGAAGCAGGCTCCTAAAGTGGAGAAATTTAAGCAGACCCAAGCGCCGTTGGATGCTCTTCATGCCAAATATCACTCCCGCACCGGGGAAACGGTGGTGCCGGATGACGGTTGGGGCCATTTACAATTGGATGCCACGTCGATTTATTTGTTAATGTTGGCGCAGATGACCACGTCGGGGTTAACGATTGTGCAAACCAGCGATGAAGTCAACTTTGTCCAAAATCTGGTGTATTACATTGGTCGCGCCTACCGCACCCCGGATTACGGTATTTGGGAGCGGGGCAATAAGACCAACCACGGGAAACCGGAACTCAATGCTAGTTCTGTGGGGATGGCGAAGGCGGCGCTGGAGGCGATGAATGGGTTGAACCTGTTTGGGTTGCGGGGCGGCTTGTCTTCGGTGATTTACGTGTTGCCGGATGAAATTGCCCGTGCCCGGATTACCCTGGAATCGTTGCTGCCACGGGAGTCGGGGTCGAAGGAAGTGGACGGGGCGCTGCTAAGTGTGATTGGATTTCCGGCGTTTGCGGTGGATGATCCGGTGTTGAGTGCCAAAACCCGTGACAAGATTATCGCTAAACTCCAGGGTCGCTATGGCTGTAAGCGGTTTTTGCGGGACGGACACCAAACGGTCATTGAAGATATTACCCGCTTGCATTATGAACCAGGAGAGTTGCAGCAGTTTGAGCATATTGAATGTGAATGGCCGTTGTTTTTCACTTATTTGTTGCTGGATGCGTTATTCCGGGGCGACCATGCTGTGGCTCAAGACTACCGCACCCGTTTGGATCAGTTGGTGGTGAAGCAGGGACCATTTGGGGTGTTGCCGGAGTTGTACTACGTTCCCGAACCCCACATCGAGGCGGAACGACACGATCCGTCGAGTCAGACGCGATTGCCCAACGAAAATGTGCCGCTGGTGTGGGCGCAGAGTTTGTATTTGTTGGGACGGATGATTCAAGATGATCTCTTGTCGATTGGGGATTTGGACCCGCTGGGTCGGCATCAACAGGGGAATCAAAGCAAGATATCGTCTCAGCCTGGGAAACGGCGATCGCTCGTCCAGATTGCCCTACTCGCCGAAAATGTCGAACTGCAAACGGAACTGGCCACCTATGGCATTGCCACCCAAACGCCTCAGGAATTGGAAGCGGTACAAGTGCGACAGGCCAGTGATTTAGCCGATCTCTATGCCCACATCGGCAGTAATGCCAGTTTGGGGTTGACCGGACGACCTCAGCGCCGCCTCCGCAGTCTCACCACCTCCCGCTTCTTCAAGATTCAGGGGGAAACCGTGGTGTTTTTGCCCTCCTTTTTGGACTCCCGCCAGTTCTATCTCACCCTGGACTATCATTTTTTGGTGGCCCAAATTAAGGGAGAATTGGCCTACATCTGTCGCCATTGGTCCGATTTGGGTCGTCCAGCAGTGATTTTATTTCTGACCCACAAAATGTTTGGGCTGGGGGATTCCCAAAGCTTGGATCAGTCGCCCTTGCTGGGATTGATGAAACAACTGCGAGATGGAGAATCCGATGGCACTCCGGTGCAGTTGGGGACGGTGCAACAATTACTGCTGACGGCCAAGATCGAGCGGGTCGCGCCCACTGCCACCTTCCAGTTTGATCAACAGTCGCTTCAGCAGGGTGCCCAGGCTCAGCCCTGCCTCAAATTTAATCCGGATGGCAATTGGCCGTTGAGTCAAACCCAGGAATTTCGGTTGGAATGTGAAACCAATGTGGTGTTGCTGATGCAAACGTTACGGGAGTCTGGAAATCTTTACGAACAAATCGAACTGCTAGAAAGTTTGACGCGGCTGAATGGATTGGATTTTCAGGTTGCAATGGAGAATGCGGTTAGTGTCACCGTGCGATCGCTCCTGACCGAAGTATACGAAAATGCAGCAGAAGCAGAACTCTGGACGGTGATTCGCCGAGCGGCAGGGTTGCTCAACAAAGTGGACATGGGTCTGTCTGATGCGGTGACGGATATCGTGATTTGTCAAAAGCAAATTTCGGTTGGCAAGTCCTACACGGAGGAATCACTGATTACGGAACCGATGTCCCACGATGACATCATGGGAAAAATCCAGCAGTTTTGTGGCGAAGATGTGCGCGATCGCGCCCTCACCCAAGAAATGCTCATCTACCTCAGTGTCTTGCTGAAAACGAATCCTGCGTTGTTTGACGGGTTGCTGACACTACGGGTGGGCTACTTGATTTTGTTGATCACCAGTGCGATCGCCGCTGAAGAAGAATTGTCCCAAGCGGAAGCCTACGAGGTGCTGATGCAACTCAGCCCCTTTGATGTTAAGTCTCGGTTGCTGCAAGTCTTGGAGGGCTACAGCGGTTACAATCAAACCCTGTTCAAACGGGAGTCCTTGCCTTTACGCCAACAGAATGGGATTGAGTGGTCGATTTTGCCGGAAGCGATCGCCCACGCGACCGACGAACCCACTCCCGTCAACAACAGTTGGCGACTGCAACGCCAACAGAATGGAATGCTCAACCTGATTCCAGAGGCGTTTTATCCCAACGTTTGGCAAGTGCTGCACCACTGCAAAGGCTTGGCCATCGGGGACAAACTAGAGCGGCGTAACTGCCTGGATAGCGAGCTACTATTATCGGACACCACCCCAGAGGAAAAAGACTTTGCTCTGAGGGTTGACCACCTGCTTAACAAAATTTCCGCCCCTGAATATCGCCAGTTGAATGTGGAAGCCCTGGCCGAAGTGGCTGCTATTACTCAACAAAACTCTGATTTTCAGGTAGAGGGCACGATCGTGTTGGATGTGTTGATTGGTCATGCGGTGCGCCTCTGCTGGTTAGAGCAGGGCCACAAAGAAGACCTGTATCACGAGGAGAAGTCAGCCGCTTGGCAAGCCTTTTATGAAACCCCCCCGCGTACCTGCGCTCAGTATGTTGCCAAAGCGCTGCAATTCCTGACGGAATTGGGGAGTGTGGGTTAGCAACATTAATTCATGCCTTGGGGCAACCACAGGGGGTGCCCCTACGGATCTGTACCGTTGGGGCGGTGCCTCCGTGCCCGCCCAATACCCACAGGGCGATCGCCCTATTCCTGATACGGGGCAACCACGGGGGGGTGCCCCTACGGATCTGTACCGTTGGGGCAATACCCCTTTCTGGATATGGTCTAACACCATTGGGCGATGCAATTTAGTCCTGCCAAATACTGGCAGTTTCTTAAAAAAATGCCAGATTATATAGCTAGCATTAATACGATGCCTACGCTAAAGGGTAATAACACCAAAAGCAGCCAATGCAACTGCGACAAAGCCGCTCAACACAACTAGCGCCCCTGCATAGACTAACACTGCGCCCACCTTGCGCGCTTCTTCACGAGGCAACCAACCCGAAATATCCACGCGGGAAAAGTCATGACCCATTGCTTCGAGCTTAGCTAGATAGGTTGCATCGTAGCGAGGCATCCGCTCGAAGGGCAGTTCCCCGGTGGAACGCTGCGGTAAAACTCGGCGACGCTGATAAGGAACTGTACTGTCTCCGAACGCTTGCATATACTCATCACTATCGAGTAAGGCATCGATAAAACCGCCCAAACCTTTGGTTGCCAGGACAATGGACCAAGCAATTTTCTCTTCCTCATTGTAAACTTCACGTCCTAACACCCGATTGATACAAAGCTGGGCGAAACGATAGTTATTGTTGACGTTGTAGTTTTGAGCGCGGAAAACCTCAGAGGTTAGCAGTCCACGAATAAAGTCCCGTACTGTAATCTGGCCTGACCGCAACTGCGATTCCAAAAAGGTCTGACGATTAAACGCAAGCATCTGCTGCTCGTGGAAAATCTGGCGATAGCTGGCTGTAATGATACCGTCCATCTCAGTGGCACTAGGTAGTACCGCTGGACTAAAGTTGCGAGGTTGCTCATCACTAGGGACTTCAAACCCAGCGACCCGTTGGTTCTGGCTGGATGGAGTAACGGTTAATAGAGGAATAGACATAAAACGCTTTAGACCAAATCATTGTTTATTGTTGATGCCTAAGACGAAAATCATAGACATTAACCTAATCATAGAAGACAAGAAGTTTGTATAGAAGTATGAGTAATAATGCTTAATTCATAATTCTTAGTAAAAACGGGCAATGAAGGGGTGATGATCTATGCTGCCCCCTAGTCAGGAGAAGCACGAGTATGAAGATCAATGTGACGATAGGTCTAGGGGGTTGTTCAACAAGCAACCCATGACCTCCCAAAAATTAGACCTGGAATCCTTCATCATCCCAGGTCTCGAAAAAGTAGTGGCGTAAATTTTGATGACTTAGATTTTGATGCCCCCTCTTGGGTTGAACGATTGTCCTGCGAAACGATACAGGGCATTCACCTAGGGAAAACCTCAAGCTTTGTACAAAAGTATCCTACCGTCTGCGGCGACTTGATGCCTTACGCTTCCGCTTTTCTGCGGGAGTTTCGTAGTGACGAGTCCGCTTCAGGTCTGAGAAGATCCCTGCTTTGGATACCCGTCGCTTGAATCGACGTAGTGCCGCTTCAATACTTTCGTCTTGGTTAACGGTAACCTGGGCCATACAGTCTCCTTTTGAATTTAGGTGAGCTAAACAGTAATCCGTATCTAGGCAAATTCCATACATCAGGCAGACAGTTCTAGTTATTCTGCCACCTGTTCAGTCTATATATTTTAGCAAGGGAATGCCATTTTCAGGACATTCCCAGGGCATTTCCAGGGCAGCGAAACGGCAAGTCCCTGAGCGATTATGGTTGGCCTAATTGCTTGAGGGTGCGATCGCATTGCCACAGGAGTCCCCCCAACACAATCCCCTGGATCACGATGCCGACCAGAGTAAACCCAAAGGCGATAGGACTGTCAAATATGGCGAAGGGAAAGCCCAAGATTGCCCACAATGTAGCACTAGCGACAATATTGTCAGGCGTGAGTTGCACAATGACCAGAATCAGAGGCGGAATCGTTAAACAAAGAAAAAAGGTACCCACTGCCCAGGTAAACGGGTTGCGAGTTCGGCTGGCCATAATGATCTGAATGAGGGTACCGTAGGTCATCAGGGCGGTGCCGCAGCTAAGAAAGGCGATCGCTGTCTGCACAGGCTGGATCAAGCCGATTCCGGTTAAATAGGTCCAGGGGATTAACAAACCATAGACAATCAGCAGATTTACTGCCATTGCCAGCAACATGGGGCTTTTATCGGCCCACAGCCAACTGGCTAGTCCTTTGGCTTCATACCGACTCCAATCCAACAGCGCCTGACGTTGGGGCGCAATGGCAAACAGGATGGGCACAAACGCAATGGCAGAGAGCAGGTACGCGACAATGGCTAGACCAAGGGTCTCGCTGCGGTTGAATAGATCGGGCCGGAGGCTAAAGCCAATCATCAAGAGTTCCAGATAGGCAAGGATAGCATAACCTTGGCGCTTGCTAAGAAAGGTAGCGCGAGGCCGCCGAAACCGTCGCAACACAATCCGCCACACCAAAATGATGACCATGATCAGATTCGCCAAGGTAAATCCGTGGGAGGTTATCAGGTTGCTGTTCACTGGGATAAAGCCCCAGTAGAGCCAGTCAGCGTCACCACCATAGGGATTTAAAGTGCCAATTGGGCCAAACGGGTTCCATGTGACTCCTAAATTCCAGAACATAAATAGAGGAGTCAGCACCAGAACAGCGATCGCCCCAAACGATGCCGAAGTGGTGCCCAAGCGGTTTACTCCCGGCATCTGACTGCCGCTGCTCAGGCCGTACAACAACGCCAAGCTGTAGCACAGCAAGGCACCGACTAGCAGCACCAAGTAGTAACTCAGGACAAATAAAGGGGACACCCCAGCCACCAACCCGGCCCCGAAATGTAGCGGCACTAAGGTGAGCAAGGCCAAATAGGGTAGGATGGGCACCCCTAGGATTTTTCCCAAGATAATTTGCCAACCAGGGCGTGGACTCAAACGAATAAAGTCCAGGGTGCCCCGTTTATCCTCCTGGGTAATGTCAGACACCAAGTAATAACTACCCAACCCAAACAGGCCGAAGGGAAGGGTCCAGGTGAGTAACGAGAACACCCCCAGCCATCGCTGTGATTGCAGATTGGTCCCTCCGGGCTGTATCACCAACAGGCACAGGATCAACTGACCCAATAGGGGTAAGACGAGGGCCGCTGCAAGACTACGGGGCTGCAAGCGTCCTCGCAGTTCTCGCAAAAGTTGAGGATTCCAGGAACCGAGTTGGTTGAGCCGGGGGGAGTGCATGGTGGTGGGTGGGTGAGGGAGTGGGTGAGGGAGTGGG
>JBFRWC010000036.1:0-12690 GCA_051439365.1 Leptolyngbyaceae cyanobacterium | reverse complement strand
CAGCTCGTCATGATTACTGTCCCCATCCAGCCGATCGTTGCCCCCAAAGCCGATGAGGGTATCGGCATCAGAGGTACCCATTAAGCGAATATCATCAGTCATCTGGGTGATCAGGCTGTCATAAGTGGTCTCCGTAAACAAGCGGTGGCTGGCAGTGGTGGGATGCACACTATCCCAAAAGAAAAAAGAATCGGGATCGGGGGTGGGTGGGGTGGCTTCCAGCGATAGGTAGGGAACGGTAATATTGGTAAAGCCGAACTCAGTCGGGTCTTGGGCGATCGCTTCACTGGTGGCAAACAGGTCTACGAGAACAATGTTGGTTCCGGCAAGGGTGGCCTCAAGGCTGGTCAAGGTATTGGTCAAAGCCGTGTTGAAGGCCATCGTCAGCGACGTGAAAGATTCCAGAACATTCGCTTCAAGGCTGAGGGGTAATCGGCCCACATTTGGCGACAAGGCCACAATCATGGTTTCCGCGCCAGTGGCCACCAGACTGGACACCGCCGAGGCGATATCCAGAGCCGCTTGATTCACTACTGCGAGGGGATCGTCCACGGGATTTGCAATGAGTCCCAAGATGTTGTTAGCCCCGGCCCAAATAAAGTAAAGGTCACGGGCATCCCCACCCAATGCCCCAGCTTGGCTCGAAAACTGATCAATTTGATCCAGCAACCCGCCCAACTCCAGCGTGGGGACAAGATCACTGTTGCTGTTGGTTCGATCGGTGAGTGCCCCTGCCAGCGCAAAGTTGGTGGCTTCTGTATGGTTGATGCCTAACTGTTCTGCCAGTTGGTCAACAGTGACAGGACCATTGGCAAAGCGACCATTGAAGTAGGGCGGACTAGGGGGGAAAATCCCTTGGGTCAGGGTGAAAAATTCACTGATATCCGAAAGGCTGTCACCGAAGACAAACAGATCATAGTCTGCAACTTGAACGACTTTACGGGATGGAGTAGACATGGAAATATAGCCTTAAATTTAATTCATCAACGCCAGTTCGTCTCATCACTTTTGCCAGCCCATCAGGGATTGAACAATCAATATGAGCGATCGCCCTCAACGCCAATTGCCCACCAACACAAAGGGTGCCCAGTAGTAAGGATGTTGACGATACTGGGGATTGGTCAATATCTTCAGTTGGGCTTGGCGGAGAGCTTCTGCCTTAGAAACCCTTTGGCTAGCAATTTGGCGATAGAATTCCCCCATCATCTCCGCAGCGGCAGCATCATCCACCTGCCATAGACTGGCCACCGTACTGCGGGCACCTGCACGAATGGCCACTCCCGCCAATCCCAAGGCCGCACGGCGATCGCCCGATGCGGTTTCACAGGCACTCAGCACCAACAGTTCAATGGGGGCTTGGCGGCGATCGGCTCCGGTTTGCAGCGTCCGACTCAGTTCCCCAATATTGATGCGCTGGTCCCAAGTCAACACAAAGGTATTTTCCTGCTGAGAACTAAACTGACCGTGGGTGGCCAAATGGACAATGGGCGTGGGATTCGTGCTAATTAATTCCGCAAAATTTTCAGCCTTAAAATCGTCATTAAGCAAGGCTTGAGTGTCGGGAATCACGGTCTTAATTTGCTCAATCTCATTGCTGACATTGGGTAACGGGAGGAATCCCGGCACCGCTTCGCTGATACCGAAGGCGGCGACGGAAAGTGGTTCGTCTTGGAGAGAATTGGAGGCCAGCAAGTTGGGCAAAAGCTGGACGCCGGGAGTGAGGGCCAAACTATACTTTTCCACTAAAAATTGTTCCCCATCGTTGAGCGCTCCCATGGGCACATTCCGCAACACGCCATCGAGAACGAATACCAGGGTATCCACTGGGGTTGTCGCTAACTCGTCTTCAATCGGACGAATGAGGACATCGTAAGCGCGTTCCGCTAGGGGGCGATAGCCAATACTGTTGAAGTTATACACCCCGTCGTAAAAGCGACCCATCAGGTCTTCCAATTCGGTTTGGACAATGGGCACAGAAACACGGCGCAGGGTCGAGGTCGGCTGATCGGCAGGCTCAACTGTCCCGTTACGATCAGCCATCTGTTTGTCAGTCCAGTTGCCAGCCCAGTTGCCAGCCCAGTTGCCAGTCCAGTTGCCAGTCTGTTTTGCCGTCTGTTTCGCTGAGCGATCGGGTAAACTGATGATGATTTCGAGGCGATCGCTCAGAATAATCGGGTAAATCACCGCTGCCTCAGTCTGGGCCAGCACTTGGCCCACATTGTCTACCGTATCCACATTGACGCAAGCTTCCCGTAAAAAGTTGGTCAGTTCCACCAGTTGCAGCGATTCAATGGTGTCCTGGGCGGCTTCAATGATAAGAGCATTGCTACGGCCATTGTGACTCGCCCGGAACGCATCGTCTTTTTGGAGGAGTAAATCTACCAATTCTCGGTGGATCGGCTCCACATTTTCCTGAAACGAAAACTGCACTTCGCGGTTGACGGTCACTAAATCCTGGCGTAAGCCTTCTAGAATGCGAATGGCCGACTGGTAAGCTGCGATCGCCTCATCCAGTCGCTTGTCATCTAGCTGGGCACTGTCGTCCCCTTTCCCTGGGTCCGTCAACAAGCGCCCCATCTGCCAGTGCCACTGATAAGCAATATCATCGGCCCCAATTTGGGTGGAAATGAAGAGGGCTTGCTGGGTGAATTCTTTGGCTCGTTGCCACTGGTTAGCATCCTCAGTACGGTCATACTGAGTTTTGTACAATTCTCCCAAATAACCCAGCGCAAAGGCAGTTCCCCGGCGATCGCCAATGGCATCAGCATAGTCCATCGCCTGTCGCAATTCCTGTTCAATCACCGCTGTTTCGATTGGCGTGACCGTAAGGGTTACCCCCATCCCTTGCAATCGCATCAAAGTTTTGGCCAAGTTCATCCCCGCATAAAGCTTGGCACGGCTGGGGGGTAATACAGCTAACTTTTCCCTGACTTCTGGCCATTCTGTCGCCGCTTCAGCTACTCGATCCCGATCCATTAATAAACTCAGGCGATTGAGCTGAGCTTGGACTTGAACTAACGGTCCTGTGGCTGACGCTGAAGTGAGTTGGGCGATCGCGTCATATCCTGCCAAGGCTGCGTCAGCTTTGGTGTCAGCAGTAATCAGGTCGCCTTGACTGTGGGCGATCGCGGCCTGAAGACGGTAAATATTGGCTAACCCTAACTGAGCCGCTATTCGATCCGCTGACCGGACTGCCAGTTGGCCACTCTCACACATCAGCCTTTCCGCCTCATCCAACTGCCCCACTTGATAGTAAGCCTGGGCCAAATGGCGAATGGTGGAAACCACAACAGTCGAGCTGGATTGAATGTCTGGTTCTGGGCAGGAAATAAAGCCACCTGCTCGTGGCTGGGGTCGAAAATAGGAGGAGGAATTGATTATCTCATGATCAATATCTATTTCATCGCTGATCTCGTCGGTCGTGGCCGCTTCATCATCGATCAAACTTCCTCGCAACTGGTTGTAGAGCGGTTGCAGTAGAGTGATGGCGGCTTGGTGAAAGCCCAAGGTTTGCAGGGCTTCAGCTTGACGGATTTGGCTACGAATCACCCCTAACTGATTGCCTAGTTGATCGAAAAGCGCGATCGCTCGTTCCAACGTCGCCAATGCTACCTCTGCCTGTCCCTGAGCCAGTTGAATCCGAGCTTGTACCATCAACGTCTGAGCTAATGCCGATTGCTGAGTATCGGAGGGCTGACCGTCTGCTGTGATGGTGAGGCGATCTAAGCTCGTGGCGATCGCCCCTGCTGCTGCGGACAAGGCTCCTCGTTGTTCCTGCACCAACGCCAAATTACTGAGGGCTACCGCTTCCCCCAAAGGATTCTGTTGGGCGCGGTATTGATCGATGGCCGCATGAATGGGTCCCAAAGCCGCCTCTAATTGACCTGACTCGTAGAGCGATCGCCCCTGATTCAGTAAGACTTGCGGGGCTGCTTGCGGGGTAATTTGCGCGGTGATTTGCGGAGTAACTTGTGGAGTAATTTGTGGAGTAACCTGTGCGGTAACGGCCCCATTCAGGGTGATGCACAACATTGCAGTGAGCAACATGAGGCTGAGACGATAGAGCCATTTCCCCTGTCTTTGCCATCTCGCTTTAGCCCAAGTTTGTAAGTCGTCAACCCATCTCATGGTTTAGTCCCTCTGATGCCCTGTCTTGGTTGAGGCGACCCGCGATCGCATCCCGAAACGCCAACACCGCCTCAAACTGCGCCTCTGGTTTGACATAGCTGGCTAACAGATTAATGTCTAATTCTGGCAACAACTCACTGGTCGCCACCACCTCATATCCCGTTGACCCCAGATGATAAATGGAAAACTGCCCCTCCTGCCATTGCCATACTTCTTGCACCCCCAAGCCTTGATAAATATCCAATTTATCCACTAATCCGCTAGAAATAACCACCTCAATGGCTAAATCAGGGAATTCTTTCTTAGTGCCCAAACAATAGCACTCATCTGGCTCTAACCCGCGTTGCTTAGCCGCTTGCCGAAACGTGGTCGATCCCCCCGCATGAAACCAAGTGCGAGTTTCTTGCAAATAGGCTTCGAGCAACATCCCAATGACTTTTTTTAAATCTTCGTGTTCCGGCGAATTGGTCATGATTTCTAAGGTTCCCTGCAAGTAGTTCAGGCGCAGCGTTGGAAACTGATCCCCCAGCACCTCCAAGAGTCCTTCATACTGCCCCCACTCAACACCATGCAACACCACTCGTGGTTCAGTGTCGCTATGGGGATGGGGCGATCGCGCCACGGCTGGAATCATAATCACACCTCAAGAGAAGAGTCTGCCATCACTAAACCAAAGAGTTCTCCATCACTAAACCATACGAGAAAAAAGTATGAGAAGAAAAGATGGGAGGAAATGCAAGGATTTTCTGATGATTCAGGTCGCTCAATCAAGCCTACCCTTACAATAGCTGGGCGATGCTCATTTCTACCGCCCATGATCTTCAATCCTCCCCCTGATATTTTGGCCCTCGATTTTGATGGAGTCATCTGTGATGGCCTGATCGAATATTTTCAGACTGCGTGTATGGCCTACTGTCAGATATGGCAACCTGACAATACCACACCTCCCGATGGGTTGGCAGAGCAGTTCTATCCCCTGCGTCCGGTAATTGAGACGGGGTGGGAGATGCCTGTGCTGTTGCGATCGCTTCTGCTCAATACCGATACCGATGCGATTATCCACGATTGGCCTACGGTGGCGAAAGCTCAGATTGCAGCGGACGGCGTGGATCAGAAAGCCTTGGCAACAGCGGTAGATGGAGGGCGCGATCGCTGGATTCAGACGGATTTAGAGCAGTGGTTAGCCCAACATCGTTTTTATCCTGGTGTGTTGGCCGCCCTAGAGCATTTTTTACACAGTGATACCCATACGGTCATTATCAGCACGAAAGAAGGGCGATTCATTCATCAACTGTTACAACAGCAAGGGGTGGACATGCCCCGGCAGTTGATTTATGGCAAGGAAGTGAAGCGCCCCAAATACGAAACCTTGCGGCTGATAATCAAAGAACGTTCGGACCTAGCAAAATTAGCAAACCCTGATGATTCCCCTAACGTGGTTTTTATCGAAGATCGGCTGAAGGCATTGGAGGCAACGGCCCAACACCCTGACTTGGACTCCGTTCAGCTTTATTTGGCCGACTGGGGGTACAACATGGCGGCTGATCGGGAACGGGTGCAGCAAGTCGGAGAACGGATTCAAGGTCTGACGCTAGCGGACTTTACTACGGCGCTGTGAACGAGAGTCTGGGGCATTAAGGGGTAAGGGTTGGGGTTGGATACGTTGGTGGAGGAAATGGGCCAACGGTTTGCCCGAAAATCCCGCAAGGCCAAGACCCAAGGAGCCGCGATCGCTCCTGCATCGGGTTTTCCTGTAATTTCAAGATACAAGGTGAACTTTCCGAAATGCTACCTTTAATAGGAGAAAAATATGGTTACTAATATCGAAAAGCGGCTAGCTGAAGACCATACTTCACAATCGCTCTATGAACAGGATTTTTTACTTTGGTCAGAAGAGACGGTGGCCAAACTCAAAGCCAAAGATTTTGAGAATCTGGACTTAGAAAATTTAATTGAGGAGGTGGACTCGTTGGGGCGATCGCAACGGAAGGAACTTTCTAGTCGATTAACCCGCTTGCTAGAACATTTACTCAAACGGCTTTATGTAAACTTGCCAGAAAATTACCGAGGATGGGAAGACACCATTCGTAACCAGCGGACTGAGCTTGATTTACTGATTCAAGACTCACCCAGTCTCAAAAGTATCTGGGCTGAACGATTCGAGCGGGCTTGGAAAGTCGCTCTTAAAAATGTTTCTAAAGGCTACAAGGATTACTCATTCCCTGATTGCTGGCCCTACGAGGCTGATATAGAGAGCATCCTCGAAGGTGACTTTTGGGAGGAGTAAGTTGCTGTATCACGTTGGGAAGGGTGTAGGGGCGATCGCCCTCCCCTCCTTGACTCAACCGCAGCGCGATCGCGTTAAAATTCAGCTAAAGTCTTAGAAGAAGATAGCCATTAATAATGTTGAAGCCATCTCCATACTAATTATGACCCTAACCATCGTTGCTGAACCTGCACCCCTAACCAAAACAGATAATGGAGTCTTTCGCGTTGGCAATACCCGTGTCACCCTTGATACCCTGATCAGCGTCTTCAAGCAAGGGATGACTGCCGAAGAAATTGCCTTTCGCTATCCGGCTCTCAAGCTGGCTGATATTTACGCCACAATTGCTTACTACCTCAATCACCAAGAAGAGGTAGACACCTATCTTCAAGAACGCCAACAGCAAGCCCAAGAAATTCGTCACATCAACGAGGCAAAGTTTGACCCAAAACGATTACGCGATCGCTTGTTAGCCCGTCAGGCTGAACAAGATCCATGTTGAAATGGCTGGCTGATGAAAACTTTGACAACACAATCCTCAGAGGCTTGCTTCGTCGTAGACCAACGCTTGATATCATCAGAGTTCAAGATATTGGCTTATCTGGAGCGGATGATCCAACCGTTTTGGCTTGGGCCGCTGATGAGAATAGGATATTGCTGACTCATGATGTGGCGACTGTGACCAACTTTGCCTACGAACGGGTAGCCCAATCCTTACCGATGCCTGGAGTGGTTGAAGTTCACACTGATGCCAGAATTGGCCAAGTCATTGAGGATCTCCTGCTAATCATTGACTGCACAGGAGAGGGTGAACTAGCAGGTCAGATTTACTATCTCCCATTTCGTTAAGACGATTGTCTGCCCTAACTCAACGGCAATGCGATCGCCCCCTTCATCGGCCAAACGCGATCGCCCTACTCCATTCACCCAAAGCGATCGCCCTATCTTCTTCCCCCAACTACGGCGCGATCTCCTTTCCTTCAGTCATCAAGAGCGATCGCCCCCTTCATTGGCCAAACGCGATCGCTCCTTCTCCTTTACTCAATCGCAGCGCGATCGCTGAAAGCATAGCAACACCAATTGCCTCACTTTCAACTATCCAATTCCTCCCATCCGCTAAAATAAAGGAAATCCAATGAGTGTGTCTAGACTTTCATGCAGTTTGAGTGGGACGAAGCAAAGAATTTAGAAAATATTCGCAAGCACGAGATTGACTTTGCTGATATCCCTAAAATGTTTGACGATCCAATGCTAATTGAACTAGATGATCGGTTTGATTATGGTGAAGACCGTTGGCTCGGTATTGGATTTCTTGGTAACGGCGTAGCGGTGGTGGTTTGGACAGAACGACAAAATGACATCATTCGGATCATTTCAGCACGAAGGGCAAATCGATATGAACGACGAAAACTTGAACAATATCTCTCGTACTAATTGGCAAGCACTCGATTCAATGGACGATGACAGCATTGATTACTCTGATATTCCACCGTTGACCGAAGAGTTTTTTGAGAAGGCTATGCTAAGAATTCCGGCTTCCCAAGCACAGCAGCTAGTTCAGATTGAGCCTGATGTGTTGCAGTGGTTCCAATCGCAGGGGGATGAATACCAATCTGTCATCAACTCAATTTTGCGTCGTTACATTGAAAATCAGAGTAATCAGTCGGCTGTATAGGCGTTCAATCTAGCCCAAGGGCTTTTAAGGCTGATGCTCGATATTAAGACGTGTACTGGCGGGCGATCGCCCCTCCCACCTCACAAAACACGATTGCCCCGCTTCCTTCAGCCAACAACGATCGCCCTCTTCATCGGCCAAACGCGATCGCCCTTGATGGCTGGTGAGAGGCGATCGCCGTATAATCTAGTCAAAGCCCAGTCGTCATTTGGCTAAGTTTGTCATGACATTAACATCCCACATTATCCATAGTGATCCTGATATTTTGGGGGGAACTCCTGTTTTTGTTGGCACCCGTGTACCCATAAAAAATCTGCTTGATTATCTCGAAGCGGGCGATTCATTGGAGGTTTTTCTAGACCATTTTCCGACCGTCAGTCGAGAACAAGTGATCGCAGTGCTTGAATTAGTCAAGGAAATGTTGACCACCTATGCGAATCCTGCTTGATGAATGTGCCCCACGTCCATTAAAACGTGAACTTGCTGATTATGATGTGCGTACAGTTGCTGAGATGGGCTGGGCGGGAACAAAGAATGGTGATTTGCTGAAGCTGATGAGCCAGCAGGGTTTTACTATTCTCCTCACCACCGATCAAAACTTGCGTTATCAGCAAAATCTACAACAAGCTGGAGTGGCAGTTGTTGTCCTTGTAGCGCTTACCAACAAACTTTCTGATTTACTTCCTCTGATGCCAGATGCTTGCAGCGTGTTGGATACTATTACTCCAGGGCAAGTCATTGAAGTTGGAAACTCTTGAAAGGTGTATCGGCAAATCCCCCCACAACATCATGGTGTTCTACTGTAAAGGGGAGTAATGCTCCTTTCAGAGGGGCGTTGCGCGATCGCTTTATGTGGGAAACCGTAGCGCGATCGCCCCTCTTCCTTCAGCCAACAACGATCGCCCCTTCTTCACTCAATTACGGCGCGATCGCCCCCTTCATTGGCCAAACGCGATCGCCCCTTCTTCCAATCACCCAAAGCGATCGCTCCCCTTCACCCGCCAAGGGCGATCGCCCCTCCCACCTCACAACACACGATTGCCCCGCTTCCTTCAGCCAACAACGATCGCCCCCTTCATTGGCCAAACGCGATCGCCCCTCTTCCTTCAGTCAACAGCAGAGCGATCGCTTCGGTTGGTGCAGTAACCCAACCTGATGGTAATGACGCACCATGCGCGGTAGTCACCTTGCCGCCCACAATTTCGGTCAGTTCTTTAATGGTTAACTGCTGCTTGGCTTGGGTCATGGCTCTCAACCTTAACATTGTCGTAAATGTTAAGGCTAACCTTAGCATTTTTGGAAGTTTATTTGCCTCACCATAATAAGAATATTAGGATGATGACATGACTTGGAAGGTTAGCCTCCCCGGAGGGGCGCTAACCTCACTATGTTCGTTCTGCGACCATGGGAAGGGTTGTTTCAAAACAACATTCTAAGTCGTGATGATGACTGGTATGAGGCGTAAAAGACAAAGACTTTTAAAGCATACTCTCGGTTTTTAGCTTATGCCTAAAAACTGTCCAATTGGACTGACCATTCAGAACCTCAATCTTGCTAAGTCGCGAGTGGTCAATCGTGTATGTAGGTTAGTGGTTAAGTACTGCAATGACGTTGCTTAGAAATTGTGGCTACTTATCTGAAAGGAACTCAAAATTCCTTGCAAGATTGGGATTCAACTACTGCGAGGTAACTATTATGGTAATTGAACTTTCAAGCGTGGTGTTTACGGCTAAAGCTGACATCATTCCAGGGCTGGAACTCAAAGAAATCAATAACGATAGTGTCGTAAATACGCTTGCTGGTAACGATCGACTTACAGGTACCAGTATCAACGATGTTGGCTTTTACAATAGGGGTACTATTAATACGGGTAAAGGCAACGATCATCTTGTAGGTAGAACTGTTGAGGGTCGTTCAGGTTTTCTAAATAATATCTTCTTTGGAGTAATTGATACCGGTGAGGGAAACGATGCCATTGTAGGGATTGGAACTGAGAGAACAGGGCTTTTTAATAGCGGTACAATTTTTACTCGTTCTGGCTACGATACTATCACTGGAATCAGTAAGAATGAATCTGGTCCCGGTGTTGGTATTTTCAATGCTGGGTTCATCAATACTGGGAGTAGTGCTGATTTCATATTCGGTAGCGGCAACATTGGTGTCTTGAATGCAGCTAATGGGAAGATTATTGATACTAGCTCTGGCAATGACATGATCATTGGCACCAGTAACAATAATGTTGGCATTGAGAACCAAGAGGATGGACTTATCACCACGGGTAGTGGAGCAGACGTGATCGCTGGTCGTGGCAATATAGGGATCTACAACCGGGGTGTAATCGATATGGGTGATGGTCGCGATATTGTAATCGCCCGTCGTGGCGGGTTCCTGGGAAGTGGAGTGATTACCCTTGGTAGCGATCGCGATACTATCATAGGCTTTCTACAGGGTTTTGGCAGTAGCAGCGCTGCATTTGGAAGTGGCAGTTTTTACGGTGGTGAAGGAAAAGATACCCTGAAGTTTACTACAGGCAGTTATGTTGTTGGTGTGTCTGGAGATATGACAAGTTTTACCAGTGGCAACAACATCATGCATACATATGAATTCGAAGTACTCAAAGCTGGTAACCAAAAATACAGCTTTGATAGTCTAACCAGCGGCCAAGTGATCACTGTTATATAGCAATTTCCCCTGATACCAGTTCAACATGAGGTTACATATATATTGAAGAGGACTAGTGCGTATTAAGCCCATAGCCACTTAATTTTGGTGGCTGAACCTCGCCAGCGGGAGGGGGCAGCCACCAAAATACGCAAACTAAAACGGTTTTAGCTTATCAATGATAATTTCAATATTTTGTCCCGCTAGGATGTAGATCTCAGCCTTCAAAGCATCAAAATGAAATAAAAGAAGATCTTGATAAAGGCTGGAAAGACTCTGACAGACTTCAACGGTTTTATGGCTTGTGCTGGGGTTAAAACCATCTGCCTATCCACCATAATTACGTTCAATTTTACATTACCCTACAACTCGATGGCGCAACGCCATTCTGAAAGTAGTATCGCCCTAGATCCTGGGGTTCTCAAAGAACCCCAGGATCTCATTCCCCTATTAACCCACGTATTCCTGAATCGATTTCACCTCCAGCGGCGTAGACTGGAGCGATCGAATCGCATTCACGGTGGCCTTGGCCCCTGCAATCGTGGTCACAATCGGGATCTTGTAGGAAATCGCGGTACGACGAATCAGGCGATCGTCTTCCTGAGCTTTCTCACCAACGGGAGTATTGATCACGAGTTGAATCTGCTCGTTTTTCATCGCATCGACGATATTGGGTCGCCCTTCGTAGACTTTCAGCACGAGGTCGGCCTCGATGCCGTTGGCTTTCAGCACATTGCGGGTTCCAGCGGTGGCCACCAGTTTGAACCCAAGCTCGGTGAACATTTTGGCCACGGGGACTACGGCTTGCTTGTCGCGGTTGTTCATGGAGATAAATACGGTGCCGCTGAGGGGGAGCTTTTGAGAAGCGGCGATCGCAGCTTTCGCAAAGGCCTTACCAAAGTCAGTGTCGATGCCCATCACTTCCCCAGTGGAGCGCATGTCTGGTCCCAAAATCGTGTCAGTCCCGGCAAACTTCTCGAAGGGTAACACCGCTTCTTTGACGGAGATGTGTTCGGGAATCACTTCCTCGGTGAACTTGAGGTCTGCCAGGGATTGACCGGACATCACCCGCACAGCCATTTTCGCCAGAGGAATACCGATGGCCTTGGAGATGAAGGGGACGGTACGGGAGGCACGGGGGTTGGCTTCCAGGATGTAGACTTCGTTGCCCTGGACGGCAAACTGGATGTTCATCAAACCAACCACATTCAAGGCTTTGGCTAATTTGAAGGTCCAAGAGCGGATGGTGGTAAGGGCAGCCTCAGAGTGGGTGGGGGTGGGGATGGCGCAGGCGGAGTCACCGGAGTGAATCCCGGCTTGCTCGATGTGCTCCATGATGCCGCCGATCACCACATTGCCAGACTGGTCGGCGATCGCGTCCACATCCACTTCCACGGCATTGGCCAGGAATTTGTCGATCAGAATCGGGTGATCCGGTTCTACTTGGACGGCGTAGGTCATGTACCGTTCTAGTTCCGCGTCGGAATAGACGATTTCCATGGCCCGACCACCAAGGACATAGCTGGGGCGCACCACCACGGGATAGCTAATTTGCTGGGCGATCGCCAACGACTCCTCGTAGCTCCGGGCAATACAATTGGGCGGTTGTTTGATCTCCAGATCGTACAGGATTTTCTCAAAGCGCTCTCGGTCTTCGGCGACGTCGATGGAGTCGGGAGAGGTGCCCCAGATTTTGGATTTTGGACTTCGTCGTGAGCGCTCAGTCGAACGATTTTGGATTTTGGAGTCGGGTGCAGGGCTATTTGGCAGGGAGTCGAGGTAGGTTTGGAGGGGAACGGCGAGTTTGAGTGGGGTTTGGCCACCGAACTGGATGATGATGCCTTCGGGGTGTTCGGCCTCGATGATATTGAGGACGTCCTCTTGGGTGAGGGGTTCAAAGTAGAGGCGATCGCTCGTGTCGTAGTCGGTGGATACGGTTTCGGGGTTGGAGTTGACCATG
>JBFRWC010000035.1:0-3683 GCA_051439365.1 Leptolyngbyaceae cyanobacterium | reverse complement strand
AATGGCATGGCTGAGGTTTGGGTTGGTACAGTCAAAGGGTTTGAGCAACTGATGAGCTTGGTCAACAGTGAGGGTGGCAGGGTCAGACGATTGGGTCATGGCGATCGTATTTGCAAGGGATGAGGATACGCTGTGACCATAGCGAATTTTGGGTGAGTAGACAAGCTCGCCTAGCGCAAACCGGCCATGCTCAGGATGGGAAAACCCTGGATTTAAGCCTTCGTAAATTGCTCATTGCTCCTGAATTGGCTCGGATCAATCTGTTGCATCCAGTCGATAAGAACAGCAGACTGTTGATCAAATACGGTGTTCTCGACAATAGCCGCTAGATAACACTGTCGTTGCTTCACCACAAGGGCACAGTAATCCGTGCCGTAAACGACTGAATAGTTAAATCCTTCTAGGCGAAGTGAGGACATCAGGAGCGATCGCAGGCCCAAGGCTTGGAAAATAGTTTGCACCCAGCTAATATCCTGATATTGTTGAGTCGTGTAATACTCCCTAGGTAAGCCATTTAAATCAAAAATAGCAGCTCCTAGAATATGATCAATCGTCAACTTTAAAGTAGAGGTTGGGGATTTAATGTCAGATGGCATAGTCAAGCCTAGCAATAAACTATAAACGGATTCCCGGAGGCAGATGACGCGATTCCAAGTCGTGAGTGGCTTATCACTTGCAGCGGCTCTCTTCTGTTGCTCAAACCTGTTCAAGACACACACCAGTGGTCTAGTGCACGACAATCTGTGACTCCTGATTTCCAGATGCCAGGACAAATCCATACGGTCGTTGATCCACCCACAATTCGTATCCAATCGTTCTACATAGTTATAACTTGTTTCTCAGCATCTAAAACTACGTTATGGTAATAACCTGAAGAATAAACAAGCGACGTTTTGTCGATCAACCAGAACACCTGGTATACTTGCTACCCAGTTCGCTACCCAGTTCGACTCCGCAATAGCCATCTTTGTAGCCATCCTGACTTGACCGACCATAGACTTAGTGTTCCCGATTTGATGCCATTTCGCACCAGGTTCGTTTGCCTGTTGATGTTTTGTAGGGTTTGAATTGTGACCAAGCCATCTGTGACCAAGCCATCTGTGACCCAATCATCTGTGACCCAATCATCTGTGACTCAGCCATCCATAACCGAGTCCCTGGAGGCAGCCCAGCAAATTGCCCTCAATTTTCAGTTGGATCAGGGGCCGGAAGACGGTCCTAGAGAACTCCGCCCATCCTCGGAGACTTTGGCCCAAGCCCTCTCAACAGATACAGGACTTCAGACTTCGACAGGGGAGCCAAAGAACATCTGTAGGGAAGCTCCCACTCCGTATATTCAAGCCAACTTGAATTTGCCCAATTTGGGCCGCCATTCTGGTGATTCAAACGGTGGCGTGGTTGAGCGAACGGCCAATCCAGGTATCAGCCCAGCATCCCGCGATGAACAAGCTGCTATTGATGCGGAGGTGTTAACCCACGGAGCCATCTTTTTGAGTCCTGGTGGCCATTTTACCTATCGGGTGATCGGTCCTTGTTGTCGCTTATTTGACCGGAATGAGCTTCCTTGGCCCTGTTGTCGTATCCAATGGCGGAGCAAGGAACCGAGTTGGCGGCGGATCGGTAAGCGTTTTGTGCCCGATCTGGCCACCAAGTCATCTCCCTCTTACGCCGTTGAGATTCTCGATCATGACTCGTCTCCCGAACCTGTAGTTGTCACCGTGTATTGGATGCCGCTTTCCTCCAGCATTCGTGCTTGGTGGTACCGGAAATATGTCCCATCCCAAACGGACTAGCAGGCTTTGACTTGAAAAGTCCACAGTTTACTTGCGGAAGGAGAGGCTTGCGAGAGATGCCTTTTAACTAAATTTCAGAGGCGCTATCAACATCAACGAGGTCAAGTTCGGTGTCGAGTGTTGCGTCAACGTCTAGGCCATCTAATTGTAGGGAATCAAGGCGATCGCGCTGCATCTGACGAAAACGATCGGCCTCAGAGGTGATGTTGTCCTGCCGTTGGATCGTAAATTCTTCCATCGACAGGGTGTTGAGGAGGTTGATCCGGTGAATCAGGTCTTGCAACCCTTGCTGACCGTTGCCATCTAGAATGTCTGACCCACCATCTTGGGTCTGGAAGTCCTCTAGGGGATCAACCTCAGAGGCGCTTTGGGCTTGGACAGGGGCGATCGCACCCGCCAAGACACCAACGGCAGCGACTAATCCCCATACGGGCAAGGTTTGGCGCAAATGAGTAAGAGACATTTTGAGCATGACCGTTCTTTGACCTCATACCAACGACAACGTATCAACAGTTACTAACTCCCTACAATAGCGCAACTTTAGGCGAGAGTGCGCTGGAGCAGGGCGCGAACACCGAGGAGGGCGATCGCGTCAAATCCCACCAATACCACTAACGCCATGCCCAAGCTGATATCCGCAAAGGGAGCGGTCAAAACCACGTCACCCAGGGACCAGAGAGAATGGGTATAGACAAAGCGGATGGGTTCGATGGCATAGCTGAGGGGGTTGAGGGCGGCGACCCACTGCAACCAGGTGGGCATAAAGGAGAGGGGAGCCAACGCAGTGCTAGCAAAGAGCAGGGGCAAGTTGGTGACAAAAATGACCGCGATCAATTCAACGTGACCGGGGAGGGCAAAGGCGAGACCCAAGCTGATGCCTGTCACGCCCAGCACTAGGGTCAGGACGATCGCTGCAACTAGAGTTAAGCTCACTACTCCGGGCAATCCCGTGCCCAAAAACGCACTAGCAGCCACAATCACCGCTGTTTGCACCATACTGAGGGCGGCGATAAAGATCGCTGAAGCCAAGACAATGGAGAAGCGGGAGGCCAAGGGCGCAACCAACAGGCGGTTGAGAAAGCCAAACTCGCGGTCAAACATGACGGGCAATCCGGCATTGAGTGCGCCGCCAAAGGCTGTAAACACAATCACTCCGGCTCCCAAAAACTGACCATAGTTTTGGCTGGTGCCAAACAATCCTTCCGGCACATTTTGAAATAGGGCACCAAAGAGAATCAGCCACATCAGTGGTTGAATGACTCCAGCGGCTAGGGTACTGGGACGACGCTGGAGTTGGATAAACAGGCGCTTAGTCAGGGCGGCAGTTTCTTGGATAAATTCGCCGGACAATAGACCGGGAGTGCTGAGGTCGAGGGTGCGATCGCCCCTCACAGATCCCGGCACTGTCACAGATGTTTGGTTTGGCGTAATAGTTTGACTCATGGTTATGGTTAAGGTGGTGTCATCAATGGTGATACAAAGAGGGGCAATAAAAAAGCATTGAGAAGAAGTTACCAATCTGGGGTGCGTTGCGCTGACGCTCACAGCACCCTACGGTAGGTTCTGGCTCGAAAATTACCTTACCGCATATTTTCCTTGCGATATTGCTTGGGATCACGGGCAGAGGCCGCCGCCATTTCTGCGTCGGTGAGGGTGGTACCCGTGGCCGCTAAATAGACATCATCCAGGCTAGGCCGAGATTGGGCAATGCCAAAGGTGGGCAGTCCGGCGTGCTTCAGAGCCGTTTGCACCGTCATCAAGGCATCGCTTTGGGGTGTGACCACCAAGTTTAAGGAATTGCCTTGGATTTCGTTGATAATCACATCCTGGACACAGTCCAGCCCTTGCAATAGGGTTTGAGCGGTTTGGGCCTCTTCATTAGGGGTAAAT
>JBFRWC010000034.1:0-13809 GCA_051439365.1 Leptolyngbyaceae cyanobacterium | reverse complement strand
TTGAATTTCTTTGCTTACGCCACTTGGCAAGATGCCCTCAGTCGGGTGTGTGGCAATCGAGGGATTGAAGTGATTCAGGTCAGTCCAGCCTACTCTTCATTGATTGGGTTGACCAAATTTATGCGGATGTTTGGCTTGTCGTCAGACACCGCTGCGGCCTTAGTTCTCGCTCGACGGGCGATGAGGCTAAGTGAGTCGGTGCCTGCCCATGTCGCTTCCCTCTCTGCAAGGACGATGAAACACGTAAGGGCTGCATGGTATCGGCTCAATCAGAAGCTACGCGGCATTCGTCGTCATCGCTTCTATCAACCGGACTTAACAGGTCATCTTAGCTTGTGCCTGGTCGGAGGGGAACCCCGTGGCAGACCGACTGGGACTCTAGTCAACATCAATGTGGATTCGGAGGTTAAGGCATCAGGTGAAAATCCTGGCGGTAATCCCACGACAGCCGTTAGCAGTGGGTGCTTAGAGAATGTCCAACTTTGTCTAAGTTTTTAGTAGCGGTTGCATTCTATTGCAAGCAATCGTATGCAGCAATCGTATTGCTCCAGGCACTTTTAGGGGCATCTCCAGCATCGTAAAACTTGTTCATGTGGATTAGTGCCCAAGGCGACAGTAGAGAGTAAGAACTGTCGCCTTTTTTTGATCGGCCCGGCGCTACATCCAGGAGCAATGGCGGGGATGACTCTCCTTGCTAGACTCACCCACTCACCCAACTCACTACCAGACCCATTCGTGACAGGTTAAACTGTTACCCAGAACATAGGGCGCATTCATTCGGATCGATCTCTGAGGTTGACGGACTCTAAATAGGATTCTTTGGCCTCTGCTTTGGGTCAATTTCTACGTTGTTGTCATCACTTCAGTGTGGTGCAGATCAATCTTACCCAGGTAGTTTGCGACTATGGGACGGCCATTATTCAAATCAAACCGATCGGCTAACCGAAAGCGGTCGGTTGATCCCCAGGCGAATGAGAGGAATCCGGGGAGTGATCATGAACCCCTCTCTAATCCACAATGGCGCGACCAGGCCATCTATTCACTGCTCAACCCACTCACGGCAACGAATCTGAAACCGGTTGAGTTTCAGCAAGTCGGTCCGTTGTCGCGCTGGCTGGGCCATGTGTCGATTCGGTGGGTGATTACGGTGCCGTTTATTGTGCAAATGGTGGTGGCGGCTTCGGCGGTGGGTTATCTGTCCTTTCGCCACGGCCAAGCCACGGCGGGGGCCTTGCTAGAGCAGTGGCAAACAGAAATGGGCGATCGCGTCCGTCAGCAACTGGACGAGGCTCTCCAAGCCCCCCACGACATTGCCCAACTGAATCAGCAGGCTTATGAGTTGGGCCAATTGGATCTGCAAAATGTAGAGCAGATCCAGCATTATTTTCATCAGCAAATGGTGTTGGCTAACTTTGTAGGTCAGATTCACTTTACGTCTATTGATGGGCGCGTTGTAGCGGTCGAGCGGCATGAGGATGGTTCAGTGTCTGAGGGGCCACTCACGCTACCATCAGTCCGAGACAGGGTTGCGGTGGAAACGGGGCAATCGATCTGGAGTAATATTTACCAGCGGACTGACCAACCTGACCATCACGCCATGTCTGCCCGTTACCCTATTTATCAAGATCCCGATAATCCCGACACCTTTGTCGGCACGCTAGGAGTGGAGTTCATGCTGTTGCCCATGAACCAGTTTTTGGCGAACCTGACCACAGATGCTCCAGGCCAGATTTTTATCATGGAGCGTGCCACAGGGCGACTGGTTGCCAGTTCTGATGCAACGCTGCCGTTCACTCGCGTTGATGGAGAGACAATACAAATCCGAGCGATCGCCAGCGAACATCCGCTCATCCGTGAAACGGCAGCGTATCTAGCCAACGATCTCGACGGCTTCAACTTTACAAGCCGCCCCCAGTCGATCCAGACCCGAATTGGGGGCGATCGCCACTATCTTCGGCTGGTTCCCTGGCAAGATTCACAAGGGTTGGACTGGCTAATTGTTGCGGTGATTCCCAAAGCAGCCACCATTGCCCAAATTAGCCACAATACCGTGATCACCCTTATCCTTTGTGCCTTTGCCTTGGCGATCGCCATTGCCACCAGCATTCGGTCGGCCCAGTGGCTCATCCAACCGATTGTCTTTTTGAACAATGCTGCGAAGAACTTGGCTGGGGGGGCGTGGAATCAGACCTTTGTACTACAGCGCTCTGATGAAGTCGGGCAATTGGCTCAGTCGTTTAATGACATGGCCCGACAACTACGCCACTCCTTCCGAGATCTAGAACAACAAAAAGACTCCTTTGCCCGGTTTTTCCCACCAGAATATCTGAACGTGCTTGATAAGCCCAATATTCACAGCGTCCGGTTAGGCGATCACGTCAGTCGGGAAATGCCCGTGATGTTCTCGGATATTCGTGGATTTACTTCTCTTTCAGAAAGCATGACACCACAGGAAACCTTTAGCTTTGTCAATGATTACTTAGCCGAAGTCGCACCAGCCGTGCGCATGCATGATGGCCTGATCATCAAATTCCTTGGAGATGGCACCATGGCGGTCTTCCCCGATTCAGCCGATAGTGCTGTCAATGCCGGAATTGCTACGTTCCAGGCCCTCAAAATCTATAACCGTCGTCGTCTGAGCCAAGGCGACATCCCAATTCATATTGGGATTGGCTTACATGTGGGTTACATGATGGTGGGCATCGTGGGAGAACAAAATCGGATGCAAGCCGATGCGATCTCAGATACGGTCAATTTAACCGGCCGCCTGGAGGGACTCACTAAGTTTTATGGCGTGTCTTTCCTCATTTCAGGTCAGGTTGTAGAAAATTTGAGTCATTCAAGTCACTATCAGTTGCGTTTTCTGGGCGAAGCGGTAGTCAAGGGGCGACGGGAACCCATTGATATTTATGAAGTAGTGGATGTGGAGGATGAGAGCGATCGCCACCTCAAGCAGGAAACCCTGGCCGACTTCAAAGCCGGCATTCAAGCCTACCGTGATGGAAACTTAACCATCGCTAAAGCCGCCTTTGAGCGGGTCATTGCCATTCATCCTCAAGATCAACCCGCCCGGCATTTTCTCGAACACACCGAAAAACACCTCGTCATGGGCATACCCGGTGATTGGACCGGAATCTGGCGATTTACCACCAAGTAATTTGAAGTCATTTGAGACGACCCTAACACCGCTATAACCCGTCAGCATTGGCCATCGCTTCTGAGCTATTATTGACTGTACTTAAAGCCTATTTAAACCAACTACCTTAGGATTAGGACTTGTATTTTAAGTCGGGGTGTTGAAGTGTGGAGCGCCCCAGCCTTCCGTTCAATATCTTCCCGGACTAAGTTACAAGCCAAATCAGTGACAACTTAAATGAGAACATAGGCCGATACTGAATCGGGCAAAACCTCATGGGCTGACAAAGCCGTCTTAAACCCGTTTAAGCTCAAGCCTCGTGCTACCAACTAAGCCAGGAGAGGAAACCACTCGCCTGATCGATGGCTACATTTAGATTCAATCTCTTGATTATGCTGCCGACTAAGTCCCTAACACTATGAATGATATCCCCACAGCATCACAAGCCTCCCCTCTCATTCGCCCCTATCTTGAACGAAAACTCAGAGAAATGCAGCGAGATGTGTTGAGGATGGGAGCACTCGTCGAGCTTTCTTGCTGGTTGGCCTGTCGCTCACTGTTTGAGCGGGATTTAGCCGCAGCCCAACAAATCAAGAATAATGAGAAACAAATTGATACCTTCTATCGCCAAATTGAAGTCGATTGCGTTGATCTGATTGGCTTACAAGCACCTGTCGCCCAGGATTTGCGCTTTTTGAGTGCCTTGATGCAGTTGATCCGAGATCTAGAACGGATCGGAGACTATGCTGAAGACTTGGGCGAAATTGCGATCGCGCTGTTTCCCTATCCGGCCCATGACAGCTTGCCCCAAGTCCAGATTATGGCGGATCGCTGTCGGGCCATGTTGGCCATGAGCCTAGCGGCTCTTTCAAACTTGGATAGCCAATCGGGACTCGATTTGAAAACACAAGACGACTTAGTGGATGACGACTACGATCGCATTTACCAGATCCTTGTCCATCAACAATCAGCAGATGCTGAGGTTGAGGCCATTGTTTTGTTGGTCCTAGGCATTCGCTGCCTGGAGCGAATGGCAGATCATGCGACCAACATTGGCCGACGAGTTGCGTACGTTGTAACGGGTATACGCTAAGATATTAACTTTTTTAGCTGTAACAGAGGCGGAAGCGCCGAAACCTTTTAGTTCGGTGTATATAATATTATGTAATTATAACACTGTCGCTTAGCATACACGACTGCTTAGGGTACATGCTACTTCCAGGCTCCTTTTGAGATATTTTCGATGGGTACTACGAGCATTCAAGATAGCACAATCCGTTTGGTTCAATCTTGGATATTCGGTCTCATTGCTTAGATGGCTGACCTTGCAAGTAGTAATGTGCTAAAAACTCGACTAATGTTGGATTTGTTCTACATGCTTGATAACGATGAGCAACGGTATAGCAAGTCTACGTAGTCACACAGGCGGAAGGCGCTGGGTTAGCACACTGAGAATCGATGCACTGCTGGGGGTGTTGCTAGGGTGAGCCAATTACTCTGGCAATCTCTAACCAATCAGCCATGCGAGCGATGTCCTAGTAGCTTCCCCCATGCTTCAGGCGAGCGCTCTAGCACACTAGCCATATCTTTCAGAGGCTTTTGGCTTGACAGCAACCATCGCAGAATTGAAGATGCGCTTGAGTTCTTCAAGATAGTCTTTAATCTACGCAGAGTTCGCAATCACTTTGTTTTGAGACAGCGACAAAGTACCCGATGGCTAGACGGTGTTGTCAACCTAAACATGCTAAGTATGGTGATTTTATTTGATCTTGAGGTAAGAGGACGAATCGCTACATGGAATTTTCGATCGCTACATTGTTGGCCAGTTTTCCCGAAGACAAACTGATTGCACCCAGGGCATTAGAGAAAAAGTTAGGGGTTCGGGAAGGAGAGGACGCTCAAAAACTACAAATTGCGTTGGATGCGCTAGAGCGAATCAACTTACTGGAAAAGGATCGGGGGCGCTATCGTCGGGTGCCGGAGGAAAACTTGGTGGAGGGCAAATTACGATGCTCTAGTAAAGGGTTTTGTTTTGCGATCCAAGATGTGGAAGGGGCGGACGATATCTATGTGCGGGAAAGTCAACTGAACACGGCTTGGAATGGCGATCGCGTTCTCGTTAGTGTGACCAAAGAAGGGAGTCGGCGACGCAGTCCAGAAGGAGAAGTTCGGTTGATTCTGGAACGGGCCAATCAGTCGGTCCTCGGTCGGGTGAAGCAAGTCGGCGACGACGATTATCGGGCCGTCCCCCTGGACGATCGACTCTTGTTCGAGCTGGATTTAAAGCGCAATGGCATCAATCTACAAGAAGCCGTTGAACAACTGGTGCATGTTGAGATTGTCCGGTATCCGCTGGGTCAACATCCCCCTGTTGGCCGAGTTGCTCAGATTTTAGGAGTCAATGCCGAGGCGGCCTCTGACATCGCCCTGGTCCGTTGTAAGCACGACTTGCCTCAAGATTTTCCAGAAGAGGCGTATCAAGAAGCGAAACGGTTACCGTCTCGGTTGCGCAAAGCCGATATGAAGGACCGTCTGGACTTACGCAAACTGCTCACGTTGCGAATTACTGGCCCTCAGTTTTCTGATGAGCCAGCATTGGAGGATGCCATTTCATTAGAGTCTCTAGAGAACGGCCTTTGCCGGCTGGGCGTGCATATTGCAGATGTGGGGCACTATCTGGAACCCCAAGGCGAGTTGGATCGACAAGCCCGTCGCCGGGGGATTTCAATTTTTCTGGGGAATACGATTATTCCCATGTTTCCGGAGCTAGTACATCGTCGCTGCTCCTTGATTCCGGGGAGCGATCGCCTGACCATTTCCGTCTTGATGACCCTAGACAAAGAGGGGCAAGTGGTTGAATATGAAATCCAACCCACGCTAGTGGCTGTGGATTACGAAATCAATTACCAGCAGGCTCAAGTGATTCTTAACCGTCATCAGGATCAAGAGGAGGAGGCATCGTCCCCAGGAACCCCGGCCCTCGCTGACCTCAAGCAGTTTGAGCCAATTTTTGAGACCTTAGATCGGCTGTTGGAAATCAGTCAAGCCATCCGGCAACAACGGTTAAAACGAGGTGCCTTTGAACTCAATTTACCGGAAAAGCTATTTCCCAACGAGGGTAACTCGGAGTTAGGCAAGTTCTTTTCAACGAAGTTTGAGTTTGATGACGAGGGGGCAATCGGAGCCTTAGTCGTCTCCCGCCTGATCCCCGCCCGTTCGATTGCGATTGAACTCATGTTGCTGGCCAATCAACTGGTCGCAGCCCATCTCAAAGCCCTGGGGGTTCCGGCGCTGTATCGAGTTCATCGGATGCCAGATGTGACAACGGTGCAGGAGTTGCTAAAGTTAGTGGCCAATATGGATATTGATCCGAGCTTAGACAATGAAGAAGAGGTCCATCCCAGAGATTATCAACGCCTCACCCAGCAATTTGCAGAATCTGAGGCCGAAAAAGTGCTGACGTACTTGCTGTTGGATACCTTGAAACCTGCGGTCTACAGTACATCGCCCGAACCCCACTTTGGCCTAGCCATTGATTCAGGGTATACGCACTTCACCTCCCCACTGCGACGATATCCCGATCTATTAGTCCATCGGGTGCTGCGAGCCGTATTTGAAGAAGGCCGCGATCGCCGTTCTGCGCGATCGAAAGAACGGGTCAACTTACGCCACAGTTCCTGCCACGGCAAGGTGAGTTGGAATGTGCTGCCCACGAAAGTGCAAGGTGAGTTTGAGGAAAATTTCGAGGCGATCGCTGGCTTCTTGACCGATCGGGAAAAGCTAGCCCAGGATGCCGAAGCGGACTTAGAAGGGCTGAAAAAAGCAGAGTTCATGCAGCAGCACACTGGGTCTATCTTTCACGGCTTAATTACAGGGGTGCAATCCTACGGGTTCTTTGTTGAAATTGAGGAACTCTTGGTCGAAGGATTGGTGCATGTGAGTTCCCTCAAAGACGATTGGTATGAATATCGCTCTCGCCAGCAGAAGTTAGTGGGACGGAAAAATCGCAAACAATATCGCCTAGGCGATCGAGTGGAGGTCCAAGTTAAAAGTGTGGACTACTATCGTCAGCAAATTGACCTAGTGGCCGTGGGTGGTGGCAGTGAAGCCACTGACCTAGACGATGACTTAGAGGAGGAGGATGACATTGATGATGTCGATCGCGATCAAGAGGATCAGGATGACATGGCCCCTAATTCCCTCGACGAAGAGGGTGGAGAAGACTGAAGACTAGATAGAGAAGACTAGATAGAGAAGACCAGATAGAGAAGACCAGATAACCAAGACGAACGGCAGAGAGATGGGGCATTCGGGTGCCCCATCTCTGAGTGGTTTGATGGCGATCGCCCTATCGATAGATCATTTTTGTGAGGGCTACTTGTTCTCCTAATAAGATATTCTCACTATGTCGATGGGTGACACTGACGCTAACCCATCCTACAAGTAAGGTAAGCTGGTTGCCATTTAATTTGCGTGGCTGTACCCCCCCGTTGGCGGGGTTCAGCCACCAAAATACGCAAACTAAAATAGGTTTAGCTTACTTTTGGATAGAAACAGTCTAACAGAGGGCATTAACGGGGTTCGGCCTTAACTAGAACCCCGTTGAGGAAAATATCTGCCATTCCTTCGGCCATCTCTTTCATCTCTGCCACTGAAGGAGGGCTATCAAGCACGGACCCTTGACTAAAGCCTGCAACAGTGAACATGCCCAAAAATATCTTCGCGACGATTTTGGGGTCCATCGACCGATACTCTCCTCGTTCCATTGCCGTTTGAAAAAAGGCTTCTGCCACTTCCGTCATTTTATCGATAATGTCGGTCTGAATCCGGCTACTCAATTCTGGATGAAATTGGGCTTCCATGAAGCAGACCCGGAGCATATCTGCATTTTCATGAAAATGAATCATACGGTTACGAAGAACTTGATCCACAGCCTTGTAGCTGCTCATTTCACTCAGGGCGGTGAGTAAATCGGTGAGAACCTCGACACATCCACGGGTGACAACGGCAATTAAAATGGCTTTCTTATTCTCAAAATGACGAAAGAGGGTTCCTTCTGCCATCCCAACAGCCTGGGCCAAGTCTCGCGTAGTGGTCCCTGCATAGCCTCGACGGGCAAATAATTGCTGGGCACAGTCCAGAATACGTGCCTTGGGGTCTGGGCTTGAGGGAGGAAATGGGGACGCTGTTGAGTGAATGGAGCGCTGTGCGATGCTCATAGTTAGCTGTTCCCTAAATAAAACGACTGTAAAAATCTGCTGTATGGACAAAAATCACTAAGCGATAGCGATGCTAGATCCAACGTTCTCTCGGAATGCCTGGGAGCATGTTCTTAGTCTCAAGTGTCCCGTGCGATCGCGCCTCTATCTCCCAATTCAATATATTTCTTAAAAGCTGGCGGGTGAATCTCGCTAATGTTGTGCCTAATGTTGTGCCCACGGAACAGGTAACGGCATGATAGAGGCCGTGATGTCGAGAGAATCTAAAAAGCGGGGCAAGCAGACTGCATACCCCACTGACGAAGGAGATCTTTACCCTATCATCCCGTCCTCATTTTGCTCCAAAATATGAAGGGGACGCTACAAGGATTAAGCAAAATCAGTAAAGGTTCATAAAAATAGGCGATGGCACTGAAATAATCTAACTTTAGAACCCCGGCTTCTTGAAGAAGCCGGGGTTCTGGGCGACAACACATCCTTAAGTCAGAGCTATTACAATCAGCCCCTATATTTAATACTTATGAAGGCAAAAACCATCTCATCCGGATAAAGAGTTGCGACTCATCGTCGTGCTCACATCACCTAGATAATTCCCATCGCGCTCAAGCCCACAATGCTGCCAATGCCAAAAATATGGCCCAGGCTGGTGGTAGCCAGTAAAGCAGGCCAACCCATCCCTCCGAAAAATTTGGGACTGGGCAGGGCTGTGCCAGTCTCAGGGAACTGCATGGTGGTCTTGCCGAGGGCGATCGCCAAAACATTACAAACCACCATCACAATGCCCCAAGCAGGTGTCCAGCCCGTCGCTTCAGGCATAGCGGTCGCTAAAATAACTAAATTCATCGATACGACTCCCTTAAAGTTACAAAAAAGTACGTTTAAACTTTAATCTTTGCTGACAAGGGGCAATCTGGTGCAATTGTGTTGCAATTATTAACGTAAAACTACGTTAAATTAACTCTATTCGGTTAGATAAGTTTCATGGTAGGTGGCCCCCGTTGCCGTTATCCAGTTCTTAGGATTGGGTTGCGGGGTTGCGGAACAAGTCTGTTGCCATGCTCCCATAAGATGCTACAATGCAGAATGCATGGCGAGCGTAGCCAAGGGGTTAAGGCATCGGATTGTGGTTCCGACACTCGGGGGTTCGAATCCCCTCGTTCGCCCTTTAGAATTTTATGATTCGGTCCTTTTGCGATTCCACCTTCTAGGTGTCGTGTCAGAAATGGAGGCAAGCGTGTCCCCTCGGTGATGTCGTGCGATCGCCCCTTGGCCTTCAGACAGTTGGGTGGACACCTTTAGAATTGGTAAGCTCTGTCGTCTCTGAAACTGAGCTGTAGATAACAGGATGATGGACTTACAGCGTTCAGCATTGCTGGCTTAGAGCCTCTTGTCTGATGCCGTTATGAATAGCGCCACATCCTAGGATTACATCGAATATGGCCCTGATCACAATGAAATGTGAGGGTAATTAATTTAACTAGGCGCTTTGCCTTTGCCTTTGCCATTTCCAGCATCCTAGCAACTTCTCAGTACTATGGCATCCCATACTTCATCAACAAACCCGGATCTCCCGCTAGTGGAGGCCGCCCAAATGGGCAACCTGGAGGCGATCGCATCTCTACTTCAGCAAACCATTACGGTGTCCCAGCCCGATTTTCTCCCCGACCCCGTTGTTCAAACAGTGATGCAGACCGTTGAACAAACGGCGATGTTCCCTGGGCGATCCTCCTGCCAAGTCAGTACCGATGGTTATGACAGTCACTGGACAAACCAGGGGATCGTAGTGAATCTAGCTCAAAAGGCCGAGCCAATATCGTTAACCGGGTCATTGCGTCCGACTCTTGACCCGGCCTATCGCTGCGTTCCGCTGACTCGTTTGTTGGGACGACAACAGATTGTGAATCAGGCGATCGCCACCCTGCAAGCCAACGGGGCTGTGGCCATTTCCGGTAGCGACGGCACAGGCAAAACCGCCTTACTCCGAGCCCTTTGTCATCACCCCCAGATCACGAGTGCGTTGCCACAAGGCATCCTATACCTACGGGGTTATGATCGCCCCCTGGATGACCTCTGGCAAAGTATTTTTGATGGGGTGGGCCAAATTCATTCCACCCAGGCCGTGGTCGCAAATACAGTGTACAAGCCCTCCACTACCACCATTCAAGCGTGGTTAACTCGCCAATCGGTGGGGGTTATCCTTGATGAATTGACGGGAGACAGCCATCAAACCACCGCGTTAACTCAGTGGTCCCAGTTAGCAACGCGGGTGCCCTTACTCATGGCCATCTCAACACCTCCTGCGGCTCAAGGGACAGGTCTCGATTCACGGTTCACTGGGGTACAGTTGCCGCTTCAGGGCTTCCCCCTTGAAGAGGCCATTGTTTTGCTGGAAGAAGGTCTGGGGCGATCGCTCCATGCTAGCGAACGGTCAGAGGCCCAGGCGCTCTGTCAGCACGTTGCCGGTCATCCCCGCCGCCTCATCCAAGCTGCTGCCTTGATTCAGCAACAATACTGCACTCTAGCTGAGTTGATGCAGACCCTGCGACTAGGGGCAACCGTAGATACCATCCTCTTGAAAACCATTGGAACCTTGCCAGATGCAGAACGGCGCATCGTGGCGATTTTAGCCACCCTGGGAGGAATACCCCTCCACCCCAATCATTTGCCGACCTTGATGAACCTGAGTCGAGAAGCAGTGGCAGTAGAGGCTCCTCTGGAAACCTTGGAGCAGACCGGGGTGGTCATTTTTGAGGGGCAATACTGTCGTTTGGCGGATAATCTAGTACATCCTATTCAACGGTCATGGAACTTGGAGCCGTGGACCAATCAAATCATTCATTATTTCACTGCATGGTTGGCCCAACTGTCCCCTCCGGCCCCAGCCATGGTCGAGGCCGTCATGCCGATTCTGGCGAATCAGGATACGCTGTGGAGCGTGCTGCAATTGGCGGTCCAGCAACAACAGTGGGCGGCAGTGCTGGACATGGGAACGGCCATGACACCAGGATTGTGGTTGGGGAAACAATGGGGACGATGGCAACAGGTGTTGTTGTTGCAGTGGTTTGCAGCGCGATCGCTCCAAGACCCAGCTGCCGAAGCCACCATCCTGCATCAGCTTGGTAGTCGAGCCCTCTGCCTAGGCGACTCCGTTGCGGCCCATACATATTTGACCCAAGCCTTTCACTATCGGCGGCAGATGGGAGACACCAATGGTGCAGCGCTGACTCAACAGAATCTGATGACTCTACGACACCAGCACTCCCCCACTCCCCCACTCCCCCACTCTCCCACTCCCCCACTCTCCCACTCCCCATCCACCGAGGAACAGGAACCATCGCCCCCCCCTAATGGAGGACCACCTCCAGACAATGCAGTTACTTTGACTTCACCCTCCTGGTTTTCATGGTCGCGGGTGGCCATGGTGGTAGGGGCGATCGCTGTCCTTGGCATGGGCTTTTTCCTAATGCGACGACAATCCTTTGAGTATGGGTTACGACGACAATATACCTTCCCCCCTCAACGCACCCAGATTAGCAGTGAACCTTATTTTTTCACCATTACCAATACGACCCCGGAGCCACTACCCATCAGTTTGGCCTTTAACCAAGGGAATGAGGCGGATTTCTCACTCATCGGCAACGATTGTATCCGTGAGCCATTGGCCCCAGACGCACAGTGTAAATTGGTGGCCACCTTTACCCCCCAAAATGATGGGCCGCGATTGGCGACCTTTGCGGTCAATATCGGGCAAGAGGAGGAGCCTAAACTCGTCACCCTGCGGGGATTGGGTGCCAATATTGAAGCCGAACTGCGCCCAAACGCCATGACCTTTGGCCAACAAGTCGTGGCTGGGCAGAGTCAGTCCCAGACGATTACGTTTCGCAATCATGGCAGCGTGGCGTTTATGGTGAGCGAAACTGCGTTGCAGGACAATGCTGACAATGGGTTTAAGTTGGAGAAGGATCATTGTTTGCAGCAGGTGTTGCAACCTCGTGATAGCTGTAACCTCACTTTTGCCTTTACACCAAAGGACCCCACGACCTACCAATCAACCTTGAACCTAGTGGATGATACTGGGACGGAAGTTTGGAGTGTGGCGCTCACCGGAACTGGAATTCCATTACCCGATCCAGTGACCGTCTCGGTTCCCGTCCCCGTCCCTGTGCGCACTCCACCTCGCAGGGTATCTGCCTCATCGCCATCGCCATCACCATCGCCTACCCCGTCTCCTACTGCGGCCTCTTCTGCAAACCTGGAAATTCAGCCAACGGCGATCGCCTTTGAGCATCAGCCCTTAAATGCGACGGCTATCCGTACAGTCACGGTGGAGAATACCCATAACCAACCCGTCAAGATGAATGAGACCATTCTGTCTAATTCCAGGGCCTTCAGTCTGAATCGGGACACCTGTTCCAATGTCACCCTGTTTCCTGGCGATCGCTGTGACATTAATTTGTTGTTTCAGGCCGATCGGGCAGGACAATATGACGCAGCTTTAATTATTGGCAATGGGAGCAACGGTCGTTTGCACCGGGTTGCCATCACCGCCACCAGTGTAGCCAGCACGGAGAGTTCCAGCGGAGGAGAGAGCACGGGCGATGACGAGATGGGCACAAATGAGACGAGCACAAATGAGACAGGTTCGGTTGGGTCCGAGCCAACAGAGGCAAATTCGGTTGAATCGGGGCCAACTGAACCCAGTCCGATAGAGGAGCCTCGCCCAATCAACGCAGAACCAACTCCAGAGGAACCTGGCTCAGCCATCTCGCCCCGCAATCCTGATGCTGTAGTCGCGCCGTCTTCAGAGATTCAGGCTCCAGAGATTCAGACCTTTACTGCAAACCCGGCAACGGGTCTCCAACCCACGGATCGCACCGAACTGTGTTATGCCATTGCCCACGCCACTCAGGCATATATCGTGAACGAGACCACAGGGGAACGGATTGAGTTGCCCACTCCATCCCATGGATGTGTGACTCCAACACCGGGACGTAGTACTACCTATACGTTAGTGGCGATTAATCAAGCGAACCAAGAAGTTCGCCGTGCCCTAGACGTTGAAGTGGCTGGGCTCGATCAGGAAGCGCCCCCAGTCCCCCAGGCGATCGCGCCCTCCGATGGGGATACCGTTTTTTGCGATAGCACCACCAGTTTGGCCTGGAGCGCTGCGACAGATAATAATGGTCCAGTTACCTACCGCGTCACCCTGCAACGACGGGAAGTGCCTGCGGCCACCGAGGATGACACGGCCACCCTCGTCTCGGCAACCTGGGTGAACTTACCCTCCCCAACCACTCGCGAACCGCGATTGGATCTATCCGGTCTGGTGGCTCCCCCGTTCACCTATCGATGGCGCGTCCAAGCTGTTGATGCCGCAGGGAATGTGAGCACCCCATCTCCTTGGTCCCAATTTTGGTGCATTTCTCCCTAAGGAATGGGGATTAAATAAAATGT
>JBFRWC010000033.1:0-4869 GCA_051439365.1 Leptolyngbyaceae cyanobacterium | reverse complement strand
CATTCCCCCTGGTCGAGCTTGAGGATTTGATCAGGCGTCATCAACGGCATTTTTTGGTACTGTTCAGAACGAGAATTATGGGTTCCTTGGCCTTTGGATTGGGTATACACTTTCACTTCTTTTTCTCCGAGATAGCTGGAGAACTCTAAGGCCGTTTCTCGGTCTTTGGGGTTGAAAAATACCTTGGTTCCGCAGGCCGCAAATAAGGCTCGTGATAAGTCCCGACCATACATATACTGGAGCTGAGCAAAGTTCTGATACCCCAACAAACTGACAAAACCGTAGGAGCGAAACTCATTAATCCACTTGGGTAAATCTGGTAAATACAGCGTGGGTAATTCGTCTAATGCAATTACCAGTGGCTCTTCTCTAGCCTGAGCAAAATTCTTCATCACCAACAAATGTAGAACTGCTGCTAATAAAGGACTTACCGCATCTCGCTTTTGGATATCGACTTGGAGAAATAAGATTTGCTTGCCATTGAGAGAGAGTGGAATGGTTGTATCACCACAAAAACTTGCGACTAAATCTTTGCCTGTAAAGGTCTTGAAGGTGCGTTGAGCTGTCGCAACAATCCCTGCCATTTGCTTCTCTGCCTCTTCTGAGGCAATAATCTGCCGAAAACCTTCCA
Source organism: Leptolyngbyaceae cyanobacterium (assembly GCA_051439365.1). GTDB lineage: Bacteria > Cyanobacteriota > Cyanobacteriia > CAKZMO01 > CAKZMO01 > JAAHGY01. The sequence continues at coordinate 4,238 of JBFRWC010000033.1, read as the reverse complement.
TTGTCCAGGTGGGAATCCACCCAGTTTGGCCACCATGTTTGATGCGGGTCGGAAGATTGGGCAGGTTGAGAATCTTACTAGCCATCAACAAATCTGGATAGGGAGTCAGTTTAGCCAGGAGCATCACCGCTTCTACCAAATTGGTTCCAGCACTGGTAAAAAAATCATTGTCGCGATAAGCGCCTTCGCGTTGGGTATTTTTCTGCAAAACATAGGCCAATTGCGCCGCCATCAGTGAATCGGTGGGACTGGCAATAAAATCGAGAGGATTACAAATGGCGGTGTAGGGCTGACCGGGAGCAAGAACCGAGACCTCATAGCCTTGGGATGCAGCCCAAGCGGCATGAGCCTCCACTTGACTGCCCTTGAAATCGTAGACCAAAATCGGGAAACCTTGATCAATGGCCGAACGGATGCCAGGATCAATAATGCTAAAGGTTTTACCAGAATCTGGAGCCCCAGCGATCGCCACACTCTGCTGAGCATTGGGTATGACCACATTTCCCGCTTTTAGGGACACTTTATTCGGTTTACGCTGCTTACGTTGTTTACGGGCAATCCCCGCAGCAGCCAATTTTTCGGCATTTCCGGCAAACCGTCCAGTGGAGATGCGTCCCTTTTTAGACCCACTAAAGAGACTCATGGCGATCGCCATCAGTACCAACCCCACCAAAATAGTTCCCATACCTGAATCTGTTAGGGTTTTAACCACTTTTTCGATCGGGGGTGGCAGCCCCTGCACCATGACAATAGATGAATGATTAGTCATAACGTTGAGCGAATAATTGACTGTCCGTGATCTCGTAGTGTTGGCCGTTAAAGGCGAGCGTAAATTGTCGTAGGTGATGACCCTCTAATTGATGGATATGGAGTACGGGCTGCTTGTGTTGAAGAATTTCTGTTTGCTCCACCAGAGGAACATCGGGCGGAAGATGGGGGTTGAGATACAGTGACAATACGTTGCGGTAGTTTCTACCCGTGGGGATGTAGGCAAAGAAGGCACAGGATGATACCCCACACAGTGGACTGAGTTCATCTGAACGAGTGTTAATCCAATAGAGGGGAGCGGCTTGACCCAACTGCTGATACTTCGTGACATCAAAATTGGCAGCATCTAATGCATGAGTCGAGTTAAGATGTTTCTCTAACTGATCTAGCAGTTTTGGTGGTGCAGTGATTTCATGTTCTTGAGCAGATAGCTGAGGAATAGCCAACATGATACTGATGGCAACAAGCCCCAAGCCAATGGGCAAGAGGTATTTCCTGAGTCGTTGTTGCATATTTTTTGCGTTCTCCGTTATCCTGCTCCAATACATACCTGTGATAAGCTCCCTTCATAGTTCTGACGGAGTTTTTCTCCATAGCTTTTGAGGGTTAACTGTTGGTGAATGTCCGTGGCATCCCCATCAATAGGTGCACCAGAACCACCGAAATGAAGTTGACCCACCCGCTCAATTAACCGCTGCCCTGAAAAGCCCTCAGTCATAGCCTGTTCAATGTTTCTAGATTGGTCTGCTTGAAAGAGCTGATCCTGGACACTGGCTGGAAAAAACCGTTCAATTTCTGCTGAACTGATAGGGTCTCCAACATCTAGTTTGGCCAGAAAATCCATGCCTCCTGCTTGTTGGTAAATGGCTTGGCGTACATCTCTCCGATAACTCATGTACTGATAACGGCCCAACCCCCTGCCACAGTTGCCTTGACCATCACACACAAAGCTTCCAGCAGAATGGTAGTGACCTTCAATGTTGGAAAAGGCGGTTGCCAGCGCGTCAAAATCGACATTCCCTGACCCAGTGCCGCACGGAAACATTCCAGGCAAATGAGAGATACTTGTGGGTACTGCGGGGGGTGGGATGCCAGCTTCAGTTGCCTGAGCAGCAACATTTGTTGGCATAGAGGTTGGAGGGGATGATCTCCCGACACCATCCATGATCCCCAGAAAAATTGGCTCTGTTTCACGATGATTGAGGAAAGGAACGGGTCCCAAAAAGTAGGGCGTACAGCCTAAATCAGGAATGCCTCGATGGCAAATCCGAAAGTGGAGGGCTGTGGAAAAGTGACCAGTAGTTTCATCCACATCCCATATCGATACTTTGAACAGGTTGCCAAAAGGATGACGACCTGTAGGCTCCTGTCCCCCATTGACCGCTCCCAGTACGCCAAAACCACCTTTGACTTGCTGATACTGACCGGAAATCCACTGTTTACCATGAGTGGTTGGATTGCCTGTCAATTCTGCATAGGCACATTCCGTCTGGCAAGGAACGCTGAATCCAGCTTGGTGGCTACCGGAAACAGTTCGGCTGCGATCGCGTTCGGCAGAACCATACACCACATCCACAATTCCGACTGCTCCAACTGTTTCAATAGGATTGGGCATCTGGGCGAAAGGAACATTGGCCAACCCCGGAATATCTTGAATCAAGCTATTGCCCCAGTTTTGGAAGTTTTGCAAGGGGACATATTCTAGGCCAGGGATGCTAGTCAGATTGAATTGATTGATGATGTCACCCAGTTCTCCCAGATTGCGTAAGCCCAGATCAGGGAACGTCCTCAACACCTCCGTGATGGTCGAGGATACATTTAACTCTGAAAAGGCGGTGAACTGATCGCCCAGGAGGGAAGCGATCGCTGGCACCTCGCCAACTGGGAAATTGCCCAGCCCTGGAATGGTAGTGACCAGATCATCAATAGTCTGCCAGCTCAGAGTGTGGAAGGCTCCCAAAGCCACCTGGTCTAAATCAAGCTGGGTAATCTGGCTGATGGTCTCCAAATTGAACATTTGGAGATACAGGCTGGTCTGAAAATCTCCGAGTTTTAGATATTTTTCAGCCGTTTGTCCTGCATTCCAAATCCGTGAGAGATCATAGCCCAGCGCTTGATTAATATTTGGAGGTGATTCAAATATTCCATCCGAAAGAATAGGGGGCAGAGAATGGAAGGTAATCCGTGACCAGTCGGGGATTCTTACATACTGGTTATCCTGAGCGATCGCTGTTGTCGGGATGGCAGGCTCTGGTGGCAAGACTGCACCGGAAGGCACAGATGCCAAAATGACAATGACCACAGCACACAAAGCCAGATGCCCTAACCGTCTGATGAACTTTCTCATTACGTTCCTTCCACCCATGCTGTAGACGGTGACTGTTGTCCTATTTCCATCAAGCGCAAGACTAACGCCTCGGAAATCCCAACTTGAGTTGCGGCATCGCTGGGTGATATATCGCTACGAAGCAAAACTAAAAAGGTTTGGATACGAGTCCAAAGGCGATCGCCTTCGACAATTAATCCTTGGTTTTGGGCAATTTGTAATCCTCGCCCCACCACTTCAGCGTGGTTAGGAGTGGCAGCAGCAAGTGCCAACTCTGGCTGAATATTAAGGGCGGTGTACTCAGGTAAACCACCTGTAGGGAACGCTAAATAAAACTGGTACAGGTTCTGCTGGGTCAGAACGGTTAACACGGTCGTTGCAGTTGCAGGTAAATTTTCAAACGATAACGGTTCAATGCGCCGTAAATGAATTACGGTTGCCGCACACATTCCTGGCTCAAGAGCATTACGGCATCTAACGTCATCGAAATCCAAAGTCGTCTGGGATGGATCATCCAACCATGCCCGTTGAATGGTTTCCCCTGTTGCTCGAAAGTTGAGACTGATGCCATGGCCTCGATACAGATCAATGGTTACAGGCTGTGGGTGTTCCCCTCTGGCATAGCTGCTTGGGATCGAGCGAGTTGTTTGAGCTTGGGCAGAACTGGTCCAATGCCCAATAAATAGTAGACTGCCCAGTGTAATAAAGCGGTACATCATGATGAACGTCTCCACTGACTATTGAGGCAATTGCATCGATTGATTGACAAAGATTTGAACAGGAGTGCCTGCATCGAGTACCCAGATGGGTGGGCGAGACTCTAAGGAGGCGATCGCCTGACGGTTCCGCTCGGTAATAGACTCCAGAATGGCATCCGTTCCTCCTTCCAAAACTCCAGCCAAAATATTGGGGTCGGGATTATTTTCGCTCACAATCGTGGTGTTGTTTCGGGTCTCTACCCGAGAATCGGAACGAGTATACAACTCAGCCGTTCGACGTATGGCCCCCAGTGCAAACTGCCCCGCGTCCATTGCAGCAATCTCATCACCTGGATCATTCAATTGCCCTGCCATCAGTGGTTCCCCACCTTGACCTCGGAGTTCGATCGCCCCTGGAGGCAATAACAGTTCACGTTGCCCACCCC
>JBFRWC010000032.1:0-3727 GCA_051439365.1 Leptolyngbyaceae cyanobacterium | reverse complement strand
GATCTTACGGCCAGAAATTATTACGGTGACGAATCTCTATCGGGATCAGTTGGATGCCTATGGGGAGACCGATATTACAGAGCGTCTGATCCGAGATGGCATTGCCCAATGTCCCCAAGCGCTCGTGGTGGTGAATGGGGATGATCCCCGCACCTCTCGACTCACCCGTGACTTGGAGAACCCCACTTATTTCACCTCTTTGCCCCAAGCGTACACGGTAGATATTCCCTACGAGGGGGACACTCAAGATACCCAAACCCAAACGGACAATATCCTACGGGCGATCGCCATTCAAATCCAGCCCAATCTGACCTCCGATGTCACCGTTGAAGGATGTTTGCAGGGTGAAGCGATCGCTCCCCTCCAAGTCAACGTGGCCTCCCCCGGCTTTTTCCATGTGTACAATGCCCTAGCTGCGATGACGATGGCGAAATTATTGGGCGTGAGCGATCGCGCTATCACCCAGGGCTTCAATCACTTCAAACCGGCCTTTGGTCGCGGCGAAATTTTGGTCCGAGACCAGGGCAATAAGCAGGTTCATTTTCAACTGTTACTGGTCAAAAATCCGGCGAGTTTGAGCTTAAGTTTGGATCTGTTAACGAGGGTCAAAGGTCTCAAGATTATCTTTGCGATTAACGACAATATTGCCGACAGTAAGGATGTCTCTTGGCTGTGGGACAGTCAGCTAGAACGGCTGAACCAAGCCGATGTTGACTGGATCATCTGCACGGGAATTCGAGCCAAAGATATGAAAGTGCGGCTGAAGTATGCCCTTGATGGGGTTCCAGAAGGGACTGGCAAAGGCATAGGAACGTCCCAGGAAAAAACGATGGCTCCAGCCGCACTCATTCAGCACATCGTCACTCAGGAAGAGATTCGGATGGCGATTGAGACGGGGAGCGATCGCACCCAGGATCAAGACACCATTTATGTACTGCCCACTTACACCGCTATGCTAGAGTTTCGCAAACTCATGGGGAAATCCTTAGACTCATCAGACTTGTGATGGGTCAGTGCTCCAGCGACCCACACCAGCAAATCTGGCAAAAACTGAATTGTAGTGTCATCATAGGAAAACATCACTCATCACCCTATCGGTGGTGTACTGTTTTTGTTAATGTTGTCATTGGGCGCTAGGACTATGGCTTACTCTGTCTCTGCTACCAAACTTCAAACCTATGACCAGTGTCCCCGTTCCTACTATTTTCAGTATGAGCGCAAGTTACCCAGCACAGCCTTTTTCGGGTCGGCGGCACTGGGGAGTTGCCTACATCGGGCACTAGCGCGAATCTACACCGATTGGCACTACAACCAGCCTTTGCCCTCCCAAGAGTGGGTCGAGTCCTGTTGGACGCAGCAGGTGAAAGAGCGGGGCCATGGGCTAACCGAGACACAGCAGACGGAAGGGCTAAAAATCTTGCAGCGATACTATCAGGATTTTATTGCCGGGGAGCGATCGCTCCGTCGTCCGGTGGCAGTGGAAGGCCGAATTCGGGGCACCCTCCGAGTCCAGAATGTGGAATTCACTCTGGCAGGCCGCTATGATCGCCTTGACTATTTAGATGATGGCTTAGAGCTAATTGATTACAAGTCTTCTAAGGAAGTCCAGCGCCACGACCCCGATGACATGGACCTACAAATTGGCCTGTATTACCTAGCCTTGGAACAGCGATATCCCCAAGCACTGAAACAACTGAGCCTGATTTATCTCCGCACTGGGGAAAAAATCAGATTCAATGCCACGCCCTTTCATCGAGAGCGGGTCAAAGCCATCATTAGCGAACTCGCGATGCAACTGCGCCACGATCGTCGCTGGCCCCCTTTTCCCGGCAGTCAGTGCGATCGCTGTACTTTTGCGAAATACTGCACGGCGGCTCACCCTGACCCGGAGCCGCTCCCGGAAGAGGCCCAGCCTGAACCCCAGCTACAACTAGCCCTGAATTTGTAGAAAATTGGGCGTTTAGCGATGTGATTCACCCCTCAAGGCGGCAAGTAGATGGAGCGTTGTATTGTCTGTTGCCGTTTGAATTTGGAATTGCGGCCCAATGATGGCAACAGGGGCGAGAGAAATTTGCCCAACCCCTAGAGATACTAGCGGGGGATAGTGTAAGGTGAGCAATGCTAACCTACTGACTTGGTTTCAACCCCGACTGTGGCTCAAGTTGTTCTCAACAAGATTTATAAGCAATTTCCCCAGCGTTCCCAAACGGAGGAGCGATGGCGCAATGGCCCTCCGGCTGGGGCCGTTTCTGGGGCCGTTTCATCGGCAAAGGGTACTGGCGATCGCCTTCCCCATGCTATCAGTGTTCTTCGAGACATTAGCCTTACGGTTCGGGATGGCGAATTTATGGTGTTGGTAGGGCCATCGGGTTGTGGCAAAAGCACCCTACTGCGGTTGATTGCTGGGTTGGAAACCATCACCGCTGGCACCATTCAGGTGGGCGATCGCACCGTCAACGACCTGCCACCCAAGCAACGGGACATCGCCATGGTCTTCCAAAACTATGCCCTTTATCCTCATATGACGGTGTACAACAATTTGGCTTTTGGGCTGCGGCGCATTGGTCAAAGGTTGGTAGACATGGAATCACCTTCCAGACCAGAGTCTACCCCCAAAACTGAGCCACCATCGAAGACCGCCTCAGCCCAAGATTGGAAGCGAGTTTGGCGACAACGGGGTGAAGCGATGGCTGTGGCCCTAACGCGATCGCTCCCGCCCAAACTCCGCTATCTCTCCGATCACGAGAAGGCCATCGATCAGCGAGTCCGCACCGTTGCGCAAATGCTGCAAATTGAAGAATTCCTGGAGCGATTGCCCCGGCAATTATCCGGTGGACAGAAACAGCGAGTGGCCTTGGGACGGGCAATGGCCCGGAATCCCCAAGTCTTTTTGATGGATGAACCGTTGTCCAATCTGGATGCGAAGCTGCGGTTGGAAACCCGCGCCCAAATTGTCAGCTTGCAACGGCGGTTAGGGATCACCACCCTCTACGTTACCCATGACCAGACCGAAGCGATGACGATGGGCGATCGCATTGCGATTATGAACGCAGGCCAAATCCAGCAAGTGGCCACGCCGCTGGATTTGTACAACGCGCCTGCCAATCGTTTTGTCGCAGAATTTATTGGTGTACTCCCCATGAATTTTCTCACTGTGCAAGTGAGTCACTCGCGCCTCATCACCCATCCCGCCTTTCGCCTCAGCTTGCCCGGTGACTGGACCGAAAAATTGCGAGACTATGAAGGGCGATCGCTCCTGCTGGGTATTCGTCCCGAACACCTGCAAGTCAGTGTCCCAGCCCCCAAAAATATCGCCACGATGGTAGAACGGGTAGAAACCCTTGGCAGCGATACCTACATCACAGCCCGCCTGACGGAAACCGATGCGCTCAATCCCGTCATCCTCCAAGCTCGGATTCAGCCAGACTATGCCGTAGCCCTCCGGGATGAGCTATGGTTTGCCATCCCCCCTGGTAAAATTCATCTGTTTGATCCCGCAACAACTCAAGCCCTCTGAGCAGACTGATCGCTTGATAGAAGACCGTTTTATCGGTTAAATGACCTATAAAACAAAGTTAGTGGTGGTAAGTGACGATTTTGTCACATTTTCTAACACAGCGACGGTAGCTGCATCAGTCCCAGCACCATTACCGTCCAAATCAACTAAAACCTCGGTACGACTTCCAACTGAGTTAAGCTACACATAAGACTTAAGTTTGAGTAGATC